>NZ_JAJCNB010000001.1:0-481079 GCF_020560825.1 Dorea sp. 210702-DFI.3.17 | reverse complement strand
CAAAAAGTAAAAAACTACTTTTCACACTACTAAAATCCTTAACTTAATGACATTGTTTTTGAAAAAACCCCGTCCCCAATTGGTAATTGACATCTCCGACATCTCATACTATGATATTGGCATGGAGGATTTTTTGGCAATGATTAAGGCATGTATTTTTGATCTTGATGGTACGATTGGTAATACGTTGGATTCCATGGTCTATTCGGTTAACCTGACATTAAAAGAGATGAATCTTTCGGAGATTTCTAAAGAACAGTGTCGGGAGTTCGTAGGGAATGGTGCGAGGGTGTTGATGGAGAAGGCGCTGGATGCATCGGGGAATCCTGGTGCGACCAGAATTGAGGAAGGTATGCAGATCTATGGACGCATATTTGATGAGAATTGTACATATCATGTAACACCTTGCGAAGGCGTCCCGGAAATGCTGTATAAGTTAAAGAAACAGGGAGTGAAATTGGCGGTGCTGTCCAATAAACCTCATTGTCAGGCGGTGAAAGCGGTTCATGCAATTTATGGTGAGAAGTTGTTTGACTGGGTACAGGGACAGAAGGATGAAATTCCAAGAAAACCGAATCCGGCGGGAGTGTTTTATGTGGCGAAAAAGCTCGGTGTAGATTACAAGGAGTGTCTGTATGTAGGAGATTCTGAAGTAGATGTGGTGACTGGAAAGAATGCAGGAGTAAAAACTATCGCAGTGACGTGGGGATTTCGTACGAAAGAAGAGTTAATGATTGCCGGAGCCCAGTATATGATAGACAAGGCAGAGAAATTGCAGGAATATCTATAAAAAGGAGGTTAAGAGGTAATGAATGAGTTTGATGAGGAATGTCTGAACGTATTTCTTGAAAATCAATCACAACTTTTTGAGGAGGCAGTTGCAGAGACGCTGGAAGATGCAGAAGCATTTCTGGAGGACTGCATGGCAGTTGTTGTGGAAAACATTGATGAGGTAAAAGAATTCCTGGAAGAAGAAGGAATGGATATTCAGGGAATGTCTGATGAGGAACTGGAAGAAGCAGCAGAAGTGTTCCCGATTCCGGACGGAAGATATCTGATTGTGGAAGGTTAAAATCCGGTGCAGTAAAATGTCCGGGAAAGAGGTTGAATCAGCACAGATAATAAGAAAACTACATAGAAGAGAAAAAGCCGTAACTATCTGGTGGTTACGGCTTTTTTTAGGGCATCATCAATGGCGTTGATGATGATTTGAGAGGTATATGGATTGTCGGAGGAATAAGAAATGTTTTCTAGCGATTGTGTCTGGCAGATCTGGTCTGCGATTTCTTCCATAGTCGGCTGGATCAACGGATACATGGTGGTGACGGTTTCGTCCAGGTTGGAAAATCGGATAGAGTTGATATGATTTTCGTCGACTGTGACTTCTACTTCCAGCTCTTTATCGCCCAAAGTAAGCTGTGAAGTGTAGATGCCCGGTTGATAGGAAGTGCTCTTTGATGAGGAAGTTTCTTTGTTTTTCGGGTGGAACATAAATGTAAGCAGTGCCACCAGCAAAATGCCGAGACAGATGAACAGGACTGTATAAATAATTTCCTTCATGTGAAGTACAACGATTTTTGTTTTTGAACTCATAATAACCTCCTGTATTTGTTTTCTTAGGTTTTTGTTCTTTATAATGTATGAAAAAGGTTGGAAAATTATACAGCTTTTTTCGTGACAAAAGAATAGATATCCTGTAGAATGGGTAGAGATAAAGAGGTGGAAAATATGATAATTATAGCAGGACTTGGAAATCCGACAAAAGAATACGAAGGTACAAGACATAATGTAGGATTTCAGGTGATAGATAAAATCGCAGAAAAATATAATATTGCAGTGGACGCAAAAAAAGGGCGTGCCTATGTTGGAAAAGGAATCATCGAAGGTCAGAAGGTTCTTCTTGTTAAACCGCAGACTTATATGAATTTAAGTGGTGAGAGCATTCGCGAGTTGGTGGATTATTTTAAGGTAGATTCGAAAGAAGAGCTGCTTGTGATATATGATGATATCAGTCTGAACCCGGGGCAGATCCGGATTCGTAAAAAAGGAAGTGCCGGTGGACATAACGGAATTAAAAATATTATTGCCCAGCTTGGGACAGATACATTTCAAAGAATTAAAGTCGGAGTGGGAGAAAAGCCGAAAGGATATGATCTGGCTGCCTATGTTCTCGGACATTTTCATGGAGAGGATCTGGAACTTATGGAAGAGGGATATGAAAAGGCAATTTCTGCCACAGAAGAGATATTAAAAGGTGAGATTGATGCGGCCATGAATGAGTATAACCGTAAAGTGAAGCCGAAGGAGGAGTAAAAGTGCAGGCGTTACTTAAGCCGCTTTTGGAACTGGCAGAATATGAAGATATCGTAAAAAAGAAAAAAGAAGCTCCGGGAGTTCTGATGCTGACAGGTTGTGTGAATTCCCAGAAGACTCATATGATGTACGCACTTAGCGATGGCTGTTGTTATAAAGTCATCGCCTGTTCCAGTGAGGCAAAAGCGAAACAGATTTATGAAGAGTATCGTTTTTTAGATGCAGCCATTAGTTTTTATCCAGCAAAAGACTTGCTGTTTTACCAGGCAGATATTCGTAGTAAAGAGCTGGTCAGTCAGCGAATGCAGGTGATACAGGCAGTTTTAAAAGGCGAACCGATAACTGTGGTTGCTAGTTTTGATGCATTTATGGATGCACTCCTTCCGAAAGAAATGATAAAGAGCAGGGTGATCAAGATATGCTCCGACGAGACTTTGAATCTGGATGAATTGTCTGTGAAGCTGGCACAGTGTGGGTATGACAGAGAGATAGAGGTGGCAGGACCGGGGCAGTTTGCGGTCCGTGGCGGCATCTTGGATGTATATCCGCTGACGGAGGAGCTCCCGGTTAGGATTGAACTTTGGGGAGATGAGGTGGATTCTATTCGAACCTTTGATCCGGAGACGCAGCGATCTATCGAGAAGCTTGACGAGGTAGAAGTGTTTCCGGCTACAGAATTTCCAGAGGAAGAAGAAAAAAGAGTTTCTTTTCTGGATTATTTTGAAAAAGAAAATACAATTCTTTTCTTAGATGAGCCTGTGCGTTTGAAGGAAAAAGGCGAAGGAGTGGAAGAAGAATTTCTGGAAGCCCAGAAACGACGTGCCCAGAGCGGATACGAAGTAGCCGACAGCGAAGCGGTGCTTTTTACAACGCAGGAGATTATGAGGAAAATGAATGAATATTCCAGCGTGGGATTTCAGGCGTTGGATATGCGTTGCCCTGGGTTGAATATCCGGGCAAGTTATAATCTTCAAACGAAAAATGTGGATCCATACAATAGAAGTTTTGAACTTCTAACGCAGGATCTGAAAAAAATGAAACGAAATCAGAGCCGTGTCATTCTGCTTTCCGGTTCCAGAACAAGAGCAAGGCGCCTGGCAGAAGATCTTCGAGATTACAATCTGAGTAGCTTTTACAGTGAAGATATGGAGCGTGAAGTAGAACCGGGAGAAATTATGACTGCTTATGGTTATATTGCAGAAGGCTATGAGTATCCACTTTTGAATTTTGTTGTAATTTCAGAAACGGATATTTTCGGAAAGAATAAAAGGAAGAAAAAACGCCGTACCACTTATGAAGGGCGTAAGATCCAAAGCTTCTCAGAATTAAAACCTGGAGATTATGTGGTACATGAGAATCATGGACTGGGAATTTATCAAGGAATTGAAAAAATCGAAGTGGATAAGATTTCCAAAGACTATATGAAGATTTCCTATGCTAAGGGTGGAAATCTTTATATTCCGGCAACACAGTTGGATCTGATCCAGAAATATGCCGGTTCTGATTCAAAAAAACCAAAACTTAACCGTCTTGGAACTCAGGAGTGGACAAAGACGAAGGCAAAGGTTCGGGGGGCAGTTAAAGAAATTGCAAAAGATCTGGTAGAACTTTATGCAGCAAGACAGAATCAGGATGGGTTTGTTTACGGGGAGGATACAGTCTGGCAGAAAGAATTTGAGGAAATGTTCCCGTATGAGGAGACAGAAGATCAGCTTCTGGCGATCAATGCTGTGAAGAAGGATATGGAAAGTCACAAGATCATGGATCGTCTGATCTGTGGTGATGTAGGCTATGGAAAGACGGAAATTGCAATCCGTGCGGCATTTAAGGCAGTACAGGAAAATAAGCAGGTGGTCTATCTGGTACCGACCACTATTTTGGCACAGCAACATTACAATACATTTTGTCAGAGAATGAAGGATTTCCCGGTCCGGGTAGATCTGATGTGCCGATTCAGGACTCCGGCTCAGCAAAGAGATACGATTCAGAACTTGAAACGCGGGCTGGTGGACATTGTAGTTGGAACCCACCGTGTGCTCAGTGATGATATTGAGTATAAGGATCTGGGATTGCTGATCATCGACGAGGAGCAGCGTTTTGGAGTCCAGCACAAGGAGAAAATCAAAAAGTTAAAGAAAAATGTAGACGTTCTGACGTTGACGGCAACGCCGATTCCAAGAACTCTTCATATGAGCCTTATCGGAATCCGTGATATGAGCGTGCTGGAGGAGGCACCGCAGGACCGGCTGCCAATCCAGACGTATGTGATGGAATATAATGATGAGATGGTCAGGGAGGCAATCGAACGAGAATGTGCGAGAAACGGACAGGTCTACTATGTGTACAATCGAGTGGAAGACATTGCAGAGGTAACAGCGCATATTCAGAAACTTGTCCCGGAGTTAAATGTATCCTTTGCCCACGGACAGATGAAGGAGCATGAGCTTGAAAAGATCATGTATGATTTTATTAATGGAGATATTGATGTGCTTGTGTCGACAACGATTATTGAAACGGGTCTTGATATATCCAATGTAAATACCATGATCATTCACGACGCAGACCGGCTTGGCCTTTCCCAGCTCTATCAGCTTCGTGGCCGCGTCGGGCGTTCCGGGCGTATGGCCTATGCATTTTTGTTGTACCGGAAGGACAAATTATTGAAAGAGATTGCAGAGAAGCGTCTGGCGGCAATCCGGGAATTTACAGATCTTGGATCGGGATTCAAAATTGCCATGCGTGATCTTGAAATCCGTGGAGCTGGAAATCTTCTTGGTGCCGAACAGCACGGGCATATGGAAGCGGTCGGATACGATATGTACTGCAAAATGTTAAATGAGGCAGTCAAACATTTAAAAGGGGAATTATCAGAAGAGGATACATTTACGACAGCATTGGATGTCAATGTCGATGCGTATATTCCGGATTCTTATATACCAAATGAATATCATAAGCTGGATATTTATAAGAGAATTGCTGCCATCGAGTCTGAGGAAGAGATGGACGATATGATAGAGGAGTTGATTGACCGTTTTGGAGATATTCCTAAAAAAGTGGAGCTCCTTCTGGAAGTAGCAAGGCTTAAGAATCTGGCGCACCAGGCGTATGTGACTGAGGTGACTCAAAAAGGTGTGACCTATACATTCCGTATGTATGAAAAAGCAAAAATCCATGTAGAGCGGATCCCGGATCTTTTAAAACAATTTCCGGAAGCTCTGTCATTTAAGGCGGATGTATCGGATCCCAAATTCATTTACCAGAAAAAGAAGAAAACAAAGCGTGGTGAAGTGGAGAATCCAATTGAGGTTGTGAAAAAAGTGTTAATTGGTATAAAAGGATTGCTTGACTAGAAAAAAGAAGATATAATAAAAAAAGTGGACATTTCTTTGCCCATCAGAATGAAGGAGGATACTAAAACGATATGAAAAAGAGATTATTTGCGCTGGCTCTTGCGGGAGTATTGGCGGCTGCAACACTGACCGGATGCGGATCATTAAAAGGAGACGAGACGGTTGCGACAGTCGATGATACAAAGATTGATGCGGATCTGGCCAATTTCTTCGCAAGATATACACAGGCAACATATGAGACATATTATTCTGCTTATCTGGGAGAAGATAAGTGGAACTCAGATGCTTCTGACGGAGAGACATACGAAGAATCTGTAAAGAGTTCTGTACTGAAATCACTGGAAGATATGATTCTTCTTGAAAAGCATATGGAAGATTATGATGTGTCAATTACAGATGAAGATAAAGCAATGATCAAGGAGACAACGCAGCAGTTTCTGAATGATAATTCTTTAGATGACAAGAATCTTGTATCTGGTAATGAGAAGACTGTAAATCGTGCATTGACACTGATGGCAGTTCAGCAGAAGATGCGAACTGCGATCCAGGCCGGGGCAGATACAGAAGTCTCAGATGAAGAAGCAGCACAGAAGAGCATGGATTATGTGTTCATTTCTTATCAGACAAAAGATGATTCCGGCAACAGCAAAGACGTTTCCGATGATGAAAAAGCGCAGTTAAAGTCTCAGGCAGAGGCGATTGCTTCCGGTCTGAAGGAAGGTGGAGATTTGAACGCGCTTGCAGAAGAGCAAGGGGCAACGGTTCAGACACTGACGTTTGATAAAGATACAACTTCTCCTGATGAAGATTTGATTAAAGCCGCAGATGCACTGGGCGAGGGAGAATCTACAGATGTGATTGAGACAGAAAAAGGCTGTTACGTAGCAAAAGTTACAAGCCTGTTAGATCGTACAGCAACGGATTCTAAGAAATCACAGATTGTACAGGAACGTCAGACAAAGCTTTATGATGATACAGTGAAAAAGTGGAGAAAAAAAGCAGACATTAAAGTGCATAAGGGTGTATGGAAAAAAGTAAGTTTCCAGAAAGTGTCTGTAAAGATGAAGACTGAGACTCAGACACCGTATACAGATCAGGTGCAGACAGATGATCAGGCTCAGACAGATAATTAAATTGCAGTAAGTCTGAAAGACATGAAAAAATTTCCATAGAGAAGAAAAGACCTGCCGGTTGGCAGGTCTTTTCTATCATATAGAAGATGGAATTTCCTATATGGTAAAATTATTTGAAATATGTGGATACAAGATCATTGACAAGCTTACCATCAGCTTTACCTTTTACCTTTGGCATCAGATGTTTCATGATATTTCCTTTGTCCTTTCCGGTTGGGTTCTCGATACCAAGTTCAGATAACACACCTTCGATGATTGCCTTTATCTCGTCTTCGCCCATCATTTTTGGAGCGTAGGCTTCCAGAACAGTCAGGCGGCGGTTGCATTCTTCAATAATATCAGTACGGTCAGCAGGTGTCATCTCCAAAGTCTCTTTTGTCTGCTTGATTTCTTTCATGATAACCTGAATCTCTTCTTCTTCTGTCAGATCTGCACGTTTGTCGATCTGTTTATTCTTAAGAGCTGCCAGAAGCATGGATAAAGTTTCCTTTTTCTCCTTTTCGCCGGCTTTCATAGCTGCGACCATAGCACTTCTAATTTCATCAATTTTACTCATGATACATATCCTCCTCGAAATTACTACTTTTATTATACAAGACTAGATTGAAAATATCCAGTCCTGGATTTTGAAAGAAAGATTCGTACAGAAATAATGCTTCATTCTGATATTAGAATTAACAGAAAACTAACAAAAATTTTGGAAAAACAATAAGTGAGTTTGTAGAAAAAATAACTGAAATATAGTATAATATTTTTTATATCAAGAATAAATAATCTGTCATTTTACAGGTAGATGATAGAATTAGAAAGGGGAACTATAATGGGCAAAGAAATGATAGCAATGTTACTTGCCGGAGGGCAGGGCTCCAGACTGTATGCGCTGACCCAGAAGCTTGCAAAACCGGCAGTTCCATTTGGCGGAAAGTACCGAATCATAGACTTTCCACTTTCAAACTGCGTAAATTCAGGTATTGATACAGTAGGTATTCTGACTCAGTATCAGCCTCTGGAGCTGAATGAGTATATCGGAAATGGGCAACCGTGGGACCTGGACCGAATCTATGGAGGAGTTCATGTATTACCACCATATCAGAAGGCATCTGGCTCAGATTGGTATAAAGGTACAGCAAATGCAATTTACCAGAATATTTCATTTATCGAGCGCTATGATCCGGAATATGTCATTATTTTGTCGGGAGATCAGATCTGCAAGCAGGATTATAGTGATTTTCTTAGATTCCACAAAGAAAAGAACGCAGAATTCAGTGTTGCGGTTATGGAAGTCCCGTGGGAGGAGGCACCAAGATTCGGACTTATGGTCACGGACGATGATGACCGTATCACGGAATTCCAGGAAAAACCGAAGAATCCGAAATCCAATCTTGCCTCTATGGGTATCTACATATTCAACTGGGATATTTTAAAACAATACCTGATTGAAGATGAGGCTGACCCGGAATCTGAAAATGATTTTGGAAATAATATTATACCGAATCTGCTGCGTGATGAGAGAAAAATGTACGCGTATCACTTTAACGGATACTGGAAAGATGTGGGAACGATTCCATCTTTGTGGGAAGCGAATATGGAAGTACTGGATCCGGAACACAGTGGAATTAACCTGTTTGATGAAGACTGGAAGATCTACAGCAGGAACAGTGGTATGCCGGGACATAAGATCTGCGCTGGAGCCAATATAGAGAACTCGATGATCACAGATGGATGTAAGATCGCAGGCAGCGTGAAACATTCCATCCTATTTGCCGGAGTGAAAGTAGAAGCCGGAGCAGTTGTAGAAGATGCAGTCGTTATGGGCAGAACAACGATTAAAGCCGGAGCCAGTGTAAAGCATTGTATTGTTGCGGAGAATGTAGTGATCGGTGAAAATGCTGTGGTAGGAGCTATGCCGACAGAAGAAGAGCAAGGAGTTGCAACCATCGGACCGGATGTCTGCGTCGGAACAGGTGCCAAGATTGGATCGAATGCCATGATCAGTGAAGATGTAAAGGACGGTGAAGAAAAATGATAAATGCAAATGCGGACGCAATGGGAATTATTTTCCCGAATAATTATGATAAGTTTGTTCCGGAACTGGTCAGCGAAAGACTAATGGCTTCCATTCCATTTGCAAGCCGTTATCGAATGATCGATTTTTTGTTATCCAGTATGGTTGGCTGCGGAATTGATAAAATAGAAGTGCTTGTTCGTGAGAATTATCATTCGCTTGTAGACCATTTAGGTGGTGGCCGAGAGTGGGATCTCAGCCGTAAGAACGGAGGACTTAGTATCTTTCCTCCATTTGCCCAGAAGTCTATCGGCAGTATGGGAGGAGGAAGAGTGGAAGCGCTTGCCAATATTCTTCCGGTACTCAAAAAGCAAAAAGAAAAATATGTGATTATGGCAGATACGAATATTGCTGCAAATTTTGATTTCAATGCGCTGATCGCGCAGCATGTAAAAACGGATGCAGATATTACGTTCGCTTATACAAAAGAGGAATTGCCACAGGAACTGACTGGTGCAAAAGATGCAAGTAAAGGGCTTTATTATACGTTGAAGCTGGATGGAGATAAAGTAGAAGACATCTACATCAATAAGCAGGAGCAGGGTGTGCAGAATTTCTCTATGAATATATACATTGCGAACAGAGAGTGGCTGATCGATACCATTAATGCAGCGTTTATGCGTGGAGCTATTTCACTGGAGAGGGATATCCTGATCCCACATCTGGATACATATAAAGTCATGGCTTATGAGCATAAAGGATATGTGGCGAGAATCACCGGACTTAAGAGCTATTTTGATGAGAACATGAAACTTCTGGATGATAAGAATCTTGAGGAGCTTTTTACAGGTAATCCCATCTATACAAAGATTCGTGACGATAATCCGACCAGATACATCGGCAATGCAAAAGCAAGTAATGTTATGGTAGCAGACGGTTGTGTGATCGAAGGTGAAGTGGAGAACAGTATTTTATTCCGTGGTGTGAAGATTGCAAAAGGTGCGAAAGTGAAGAATTGTGTTTTAATGCAGGATACGATCGTTGGAGAAGGTACAAAGCTGGAATATATCATTTCGGATAAGAATGTAAAAATCACCGATGGAAAAGAATTAAAGGGTGATGAAGCGTTTCCTGTATTTGTTGCGAAAGGACAGGTTGTCTAGTGAACGGGTGCATGTTATGCCCGAGACAGTGCCAGATTAAGCGAGAAGAAGGAAAGCGTGGCTTTTGTGGGGAGTCGGATTTGGTCCGGCTTTCCAGAGCCGCGCTTCATATGTGGGAAGAACCGTGTATCTCCGGGACAAATGGATCCGGAGCTGTTTTTTTCTCTGGCTGTACGCTTCGATGTGTATATTGCCAGAATTATCACATTGCCAACAGTGAGGTTGGAAAAACAGTAAGTGTTGAACGGTTATCGGAGATATTTCTGGAGCTTCAGGAACAGGGGGCGAACAATATTAACCTTGTGACACCAACGCACTTTGTACCACAGATTATCGCGGCACTGGATCAGGCAAGAAAAAAAGGGTTTAATCTTCCAATTGTTTATAATACAAGCGGCTATGAAAAGGTGGAGACTTTACGCAGGCTAAATGGATATGTTGATGTATATCTTCCGGATTTTAAATATCTGGATCCGGAGCATGCAAAGAAATATTCCGGGGCAGAAGATTATCCTGAGGTGGCAAAGGCTGCTCTGGAAGAAATGGTCCGGCAGACTGGGAATCCTGTATTTAATGATGCGGGGATTATGACAAAAGGTGTAATTGTGAGACATTTGTTATTGCCTGGGTGTCTGAGAGATGCGAGAAGAATTGTGAAATACCTCTATGAAACATATGGTGACCAGATTTATATGAGTCTCATGAACCAGTACACTCCACTCGATACGTTGAATCGGGAAAAATATCCGGAGCTTGCCAAGAAAGTGACGAAAAAAGCATATGATGTTCTGGTGGATTATGCCATAGATCTTGGCGTGGAGCAGGCATTTATTCAGGAAGGCGAAACGGCAAAAGAAAGCTTTATTCCTGATTTTTCCTACGAAGGAGTGTAATGAAGAACAGATGCCAGAAGATATGAAGAGCTATCGGCATTTCATTATTGACATTTGAAGAGAGTTCTTGAATAACAGGAACGTGAATGATAAAAAGGTAAAGAAAATTTAACGAAGGAGTAAAGATATGGCAGACAGAGCCCAGTTTCAGAAAAAATTAGGAGAGCTTCTTGCAGTTGCAGCAAGCCAGAATAATAAAATGACCAGTCAGGAAGTGCAAGCTTTCTTCCAGGATGACAATCTTACAGATGAGCAGATGAATCTGGTTCATGAATTCCTGATGTCTCAGAAAGTGGAAGTAATCGGATATACAGGAACTATAGAAAATACAGAAAAAACAGAACAAGAAGAAAAAGATACATTAAGCCAGCAGGAAAAAGACTATGTGGCAGAATATCTGATCGATATTGAAAAAATGGCGAAGCAGACGGAGGAAGAGGTAACACTTGCATATTATCTTCCCAAAGTTGTGGAAGAAGCAGTAAAGCTGCATATGCCGGGAATCTTTATCGGTGATGTAATCCAGGAAGGCAATGTCAGCTTGATGCTGTACTTAGGTGAGAATAAGAAAGCAACAGAAGCAGAAGTGCTGGAGCAGGTGCGCGCTGGAATCCGGGTGATGCTGGAATCCCACACCGAAGAAAAACGCCGCGATAAGAAGATGGTCGAGCGGGTGAATGATCTGGACGAGACAATCAAAAGCATGAAGGAAGAATACGGAAGAAAAGTATCGGTCGATGAAGTGGCGGAGCGTATGGGTATTACGGAAGACACCGTGGAAGATATCCTGAAGCTTGCAGGCGAAGAAGTGAAGGATGAGTAAAGTGTAAAACGGAAACATTTGGAACGCATGCGTTCCAAAATTAAATCGGAAGTATTTTCAGAGATTTAGAGGTAATTATTTTGAAAAGAGAGGCTGCCAGGAAAGGCAACCTTTTCTTTTTCAGAGAACGTTTTGTGATATTATTCTGAAATTAACCAATCAATCAAATTGATGGATTTTATGCCATTATATGAAGAGTCCATTCCGGGATTTAAAGAAAGAATAATTTTTCCAATATGGAATACGCAAAAAATTCTGCTTCCTTTATTAGAATAATTTTTATGCATTTTCACATAATAGCATTAAAAGTAAAATTTAGCATGAGAAGAAAGAACAGCCATGCGGAATCAATCATGGAGGAATCATATGAAGGCAACAGGAATTGTACGTCGGATTGATGACCTGGGACGTGTGGTCATTCCGAAAGAAATACGAAGAACACTTAGAATCAGAGAAGGTGATCCACTGGAGATATTTACCGACCGGGAAGGCGAGATTATATTGAAAAAATATTCACCGATCGGAGAGCTTGCTGCATTTGCAGGTATGTATGCAGACAGCCTAGCAAAAGAGGCAGGGTGCCTTGTGTGTATCTGTGATATGGATCAGGTCGTGGCAGCTTCCGGAAATGGGAGAAAAGAGGTGCAGGAAAAGTACATCAGCAAAGTTCTTCAAGGGGAACTGGAAGAGAGAAACAGTATTCTGGCAAAGGTAGATGAGAAGAAATATATCCGGGTGTTCCGGGAACAGGAAAAGGATTATGTATGGGAATCTATTACACCAATCATTTGCGAAGGAGATGTTGTGGGGGGAGTTATTTTACTGTCATCAGATGAAAAAGAAAAGTTTACAAAACTGGAACAAAAGCTGGGGGCATGTGCGGCAGGATTTCTTGGAAAGCAAATGGAGTGATAAAATTTGCAGAAGCAGTCATATTCGCCGGATCTGGCTCATACCTTGTGGTAGACAAGGAGGAAAGAGATGGAGAATATGCAAAAAAATATAAAGGTCATATGGTGGATCAAGTCACTTCTGGCTTCTTATATTGTCACCGGTATATCACTTTTGGTTTTGACATTTTTTATGTATAAATTTGAATTAAATGAAAAAATTGTATCGGCGGCAATTGTTGGAATCTATGTAGTGTCAACACTGATCGGAGGAATGATCATAGGGAAACTGACAAAATCAAAACGGTACTTGTGGGGGATGGTTCTTGGAATCATATATTTTGTATTGCTTTTGCTCATTACACTTGGAGTTTACAGAACTCTGAATGGAGACAGTGTAAGTATTGTCACATCACTGATACTATGTGCAGGCGGCGGTATGACCGGTGGTATGATATCATGAAAGACTAGAAAATAAGAGCTGCGTATATCTCTTGTAAAAAGGAAACAGATATAGGCAGCTTTTATTTTACGTACGGTTCATAATCGTAATGACGAATGTATATGTCCCTTACAGAAAGTAGAATAGTTACAGTTCGAATCAGAAAGTTTTTGCCACATGTAAAAATGTAAAGATACCAGAATGGAAAGTGTTTCCACCGGCATCTTATGAATTATGGTCTACCTGATCCATGTACTTGATGAGGCGGAAAATCTGGCTTGTATAGCCCCATTCATTATCATAGAAACAGATGACCTTAAAGAAGTGAGAATTTACTTGAATTCCCTGTCTTGCATCAAAGATAGAAGCGTGTGAATCTCCGATGAAATCAGAAGATACAACTTCATCATCTACATAATCAAGAATGCCGGACAAATATGTCATGGAGGCTTCCTTTACTTTTTTGCAGATATCCTCATAAGATGCAGACTCTTTTAGTGCGACGTTCAGATCAACGATTGAGACGTCTGTAGTTGGAACACGATAAGAAATACCACTCATCTTGTCCTTCAGAGAAGGAATGACGAGAGAGATAGCCTTAGCGGCTCCGGTTGTGGATGGAATCAGATTGCCGAATGCAGAACGTCCGGTACGCCAGTCCTTGAGAGAACGGCTGTCCACAACTTTCTGCTTGGCAGTTGCGGCGTGGATCGTAGACATCAGACCATATTCAATTCCATAATTGTCTTCCAGTACTTTACAGATAGGTGCCAGACAGTTGGTCGTGCAGGATGCATTGGACACAACGGACATATCTTTCGAATAACCGGTATGGTTGATTCCCATGATGAATGTAGGTGTTTCTTCATCTTTTGCAGGTGCAGAAATAATGACTTTTTTTGCACCACCTTGCAGGTGAGCACTTGCCTTTTTTGCCGTGCAAAATGCTCCGGTTGCATCGATGATGTATTCGGCACCGCAGGAACCCCAAGGGATGGAAGCAGCATCACTTTCTGTGAAGACAGGAATCTTCTGCCCGTTAATGATAAGTCCGTGTTCATAAGTTCCAAGTTCTCCCTGGAAACGTCCAAATGTAGAGTCGTAGCGGATCATATAGACCATATAATCAAGATCCGCATTTCTTGCGTTAATTCCACATAATTTAAAAGTTTCCGGTCGACTGATGGCGATACGGAGTGCAACGCGTCCAATACGTCCGAATCCGTTAATGCCAATTGAAATTGCCATGTTACAATTACCTCCTATAAGACATATTAATGAAGTGGCAATTTCTGATTCATTTGTAATCTAACGCAAGTGTAACATAGTAAAATTGAAAAAACCACCTTTTTGCAGGTAATTAAAATATTAACGGGAATAATTAAAAATTAACGATTCAGATAAAAATATTGCGAAAAAGAAAGGAAGATGCTATACTTATAAAAGTCAAGAAAGACAAGGAGGAATGTAGTGATGAAACATGTGAAAACATTGAATACACAGACTCTGAACAAGACAGTGAAAAAAGGCGGTTGCGGCGAATGTCAGACATCTTGCCAGTCAGCATGCAAGACTTCCTGTACAGTAGGAAATCAGACCTGTGAGCAGAGCAAATAAGTAAAAGAACATAGGTAAAAAACCAGGAGACAGCGGTCTTAAAAGGGTCGCTGTCTCTGTTCTGTTGCCAAATAACCATTAAAATTTTTAAAGGGATAGAAAAAATAGAAAAGGAGATTATTACTGTGATTCATCAGTATAAGAATAACGGATATAACATTGTTCTGGATGTATACAGTGGAGCCGTACATGTGGTTGATGACCTGTGCTATGATGTGATCGCTGTACTGAATGAACCGGACGAAGAACCAACAGCTGAGATTTTAAAGAGTGATCTTACATGGGAGAATCTGAAAAAGCGGCTTGGAGATACATATAGCGAGGAAGATTTAAGAGATGCTCTTGATGATGTCATTGAACTGACAGAGGACGGAAAATTATTTACAAAGGATGAGTTTGAATATCTTGTTCCAATCGTGAAGAAGAGAAAGACAGTTGTAAAGGCTCTTTGCCTTCACATTGCACATGACTGTAATCTGGCCTGCAGGTACTGCTTTGCAGAAGAAGGCGAGTATCATGGAAGACGTGCTCTTATGAGTTATGAAGTCGGAAAGAAGGCATTAGATTTCCTGATCGCAAATTCCGGAAGCAGAAGAAATCTGGAAGTAGATTTCTTTGGAGGAGAGCCACTTATGAACTGGCAGGTTGTCAAAGATCTGGTAGCATACGGAAGAGAACAGGAAAAGCTTCATGACAAGAATTTCCGATTTACAGTTACGACGAACGGCGTTCTTCTGAATGATGAGATTCAGGAGTTTGTCAATAAAGAGATGGACAATGTTGTGCTAAGCCTGGATGGACGAAAAGAAATCAATGATAAGATGCGTCCGTTCCGCAACGGAAAAGGAAGCTACGATCTGATCGTGCCGAAATTCCAGAAGCTGGCTGAAAGCCGTAATCAGGAGAAGTATTATATCCGTGGGACATTTACAAGAAATAATCTGGATTTCTCCAATGATATCCTGCATTTTGCAGATCTTGGATTCAAGCAGATGTCCATTGAGCCGGTCGTAGGTGACGAATCCGATCCATATGCGATCCGCGAAGAGGATATTCCACAGATCAAAGAAGAGTATGATAAACTTGCCAAGATTATGATCGAACGAGAGAAAGAAGGCAAAGGATTTAATTTCTTCCACTTTATGATCGATCTGGAAGGCGGCCCATGTGTGATGAAACGTATGTCCGGCTGTGGTTCCGGAACAGAATATCTGTCTGTCACACCATGGGGAGATCTGTATCCATGTCATCAGTTTGTCGGGCAGGAAGAATTCCTGATGGGAAATGTAGACGATGGAATTGTAAAGCCGGAGATTGCAGATGATTTCAGAAGCTGCAGTGTATATTCAAAAGAAAAATGTAAAAATTGTTTCGCTAAATTCTACTGTAGCGGTGGATGTATGGCAAACTCTTATAATTTCCATGGAACGATCCATGATTGTTATGATGTTGGCTGTGAGATGCAGCGTAAACGTGTGGAATGTGCCATTATGATCAAAGCAGCACTGGCAGATGCATAATGTGTAACATAGAATCCTTCGAAGGAATGGAAGAAAGAGAAAGGAAGTAAATCATGAAAAAAAGCAGAGGCATACTTAGTCTTATTGTGGCAGCAGCCTTGATCGTACTGCTTGGTTTTACGACAATTGTTGGATTCGGAAAAGGCCATACAGGTTCTATGAAGAATATCAAACTGGGTCTGGACCTTGCCGGTGGTGTAAGTATCACATATCAGGTCAAAGATGACAATCCGTCGGATGAAGAGATGAGTGATACAATCTATAAGCTGCAAAAGCGTGTAGAACAGTATAGTACAGAGGCAAGTGTATATCAGGAGGGAAGCGACCGTATTAATATCGAGATTCCTGGTGTTACAGATGCCAATGAGATTTTAGACGAACTGGGACAGCCGGGTTCCCTGTATTTTATTGCGCAGACAGGCAGTGACGGCTCAGCAAACTACAGTCAGGTGAACAGTACGGGAGATGCGTCCAAAGATTATCAGCTTAACAAGACAATTGAAGAATTGCAGGCAGACGGTTCTATTGTACTGAGTGGCAATGATGTAAAAAGTGCCCAGGCTCAGACAACAGAAGACCAGCTGACAAAGAATAAACAGAATGTTGTATCTCTTACATTTACAAAAGATGGAACAACAAAGTTCGCAGATGCAACAACA
Organism: Dorea sp. 210702-DFI.3.17; assembly: GCF_020560825.1. NCBI lineage: Bacteria > Bacillati > Bacillota > Clostridia > Lachnospirales > Lachnospiraceae > Dorea > Dorea sp. 210702-DFI.3.17. The sequence goes on along the minus strand of NZ_JAJCNB010000001.1, from coordinate 464,271 downwards.
AAAGCACTGGCAGCAAGCCAGAGCATTGGTATCTATTATGACGGAGCATTTGTAAGTGTTCCGAATGTACAGGCAGCCATTACAAATGGACAGGCTCAGATCAGTGGTAACATGACCTATGAAGAAGCAGATGCGCTTGCTTCTACAATCCGTATCGGTGGTCTGAAACTGGAACTGGAAGAGTTGCGTTCTAATGTTGTAGGAGCCCAGCTTGGTGAGCAGGCAGTTGCGACCAGTTTAAAAGCCGGAGCAATCGGACTTGCAATTGTATTTGTATTCATGTGTTGTGTATACTTGCTTCCGGGACTTGCATCCGGACTTGCACTTTTAATCTATACAGGACTTGTACTTGTAATCCTGAATGCATTTGAAGTAACATTGACACTTCCGGGTATTGCCGGTATCATTCTTGGCATTGGTATGGCAGTAGATGCCAACGTTATCATCTTCGCTCGTGTACGTGAAGAGATGGTACGCGGAAGAAGTGTAAAGAATTCTCTGAAGATTGGTTTCCAGAAAGCTTTATCAGCAATCTTAGATGGTAATATTACGACTCTGATTGCAGCAGCTGTATTGTGGTTCAAAGGTTCCGGTACAGTAAAAGGATTCGCGCAGACACTTGCAATTGGTATCATCGCATCTATGTTTACAGCACTTGTTATTACAAGATTGATCGTAAATGCATTTTATGCAGTTGGACTTAGAAGTGAAAAATTATATTATCGTCCAAAGAAAGAGCGTGAGCCAATCGATTTCCTTTCAAAGAAAAAAGTGTTCTTTACAATTTCTCTTGTATTAATTGCAGCAGGAGTGATCACAATCGGTGTCAATGCAGGAAGAGGAAAAGGAGCATTTGCATACAGCCTTGAATTCCAGGGCGGTACATCTACAAATGTAACATTTGATAAAGATTACTCTATTGATGAGATTGATAAGGAAATTGTTCCGGTTGTAGAAAAGGTAACTGGAGATAACAATGTTCAGACTCAGAAAGTAGCCGGAACCAATCAGGTTATTATCAAGACAGTTACACTGGATCTTGACAAGCGTGAAGCACTGAATAAGGCTATGGTTGATAACTTCGGTGTGGACGAATCAAAGATCACGGCAGAAAATATCAGTTCTACAGTAAGTAATGAGATGCGAAGAGATGCAGTTATCGCGGTTGTTATTGCGACAATCTGTATGCTTCTGTATATCTGGTTCCGATTCAAAGATATCCGTTTCGCTACCAGTGCGGTACTTGCTCTTTTACATGACGTCCTTGTTGTAGTAGGATTCTATGCAATTGCAAGAATCTCTGTTGGTAATACATTTATCGCGTGTATGCTGACAATCGTTGGATATTCCATCAACGCGACCATTGTTATCTTTGACCGTATCCGAGAGGAAATGCGTGGTAAGACAAAGAGCAGTGATGTTGCAGCAGTTGTAAACAAGAGTATCACACAGACGCTGACAAGAAGTATCTATACATCTCTTACAACATTTATCATGGTAGCAGTACTTTACGTCATGGGTGTAAGTTCTATCAAGGAGTTTGCACTTCCATTGATGGTCGGAGTTGTATGCGGAGCTTACTCATCTGTATGTATCACAGGAGCGCTGTGGTATGTAATGAAACGCTTCAAGAAGTAATTTTAAATACTATAGAACAGCCAAAGTCATATTTTATGGCGAGGCTGTTCTTTTCTTAAAGTAAATATTTGCAAAGTAAATAAAATGATGTTAGAGATTCCTGTCGAAAATGTAGTATTTACTTTGCAAATATTTATTTGGATAAAACAGGAGAGACGAAAATTATGGAACGCTGGGTACTTTTAAGAAAAGGTGCTGATTTTGAGGCTATCAGTAAGAAATTTCATATTAGTCCGAGACTGGCCAGTCTGATCCGTAACCGGGATGTTATTGGAGATGAAGCAATCGACCAATATCTGAACGGTACAATTGCGGAACTCTACGATGGAATGCAGATGAAGGGTATGCCACAGGCGGTGGAAATTCTGACTGAAAAAATCAGAGACCGGGAAAAAATCCGTGTCATTGGAGACTATGACTGTGATGGGATCAATGCGACATATATTCTTTTAGAAGGTCTGGAAAAGCTTGGCGCAAAGGTGGACAGCGACATCCCGGATCGTATCAAAGACGGATATGGATTAAATCAGCATCTGATCGACCGGGCGCATGAAGATGGAATTGATACGATCATCACCTGCGATAACGGAATTGCGGCAGCGAAAGAAATTGAGTATGGAAAAGCGCTTGGTATGACGATTATCGTAACAGACCATCATGAAGTGCCGTACAAGGAAAATGAAGCGGGAAGAAGATACATTTTACCGCCGGCAGATGCAGTTGTTGACCCAAGGCAGGAAGGATGTGAATATCCATTTAAAGGATTATGTGGTGCAGCGGTTGCATACAAGCTTGTAGAGGCGCTCTGTGAGGCAAATGGTCAGGACGTGGCGGATCTGGATTATCTTTTGGAAAATGTTGCAATTGCAACAGTGGCAGATGTGATGGATCTGACAGAGGAAAATCGAATTCTGGTGAAGCAGGGTCTTGAGATGCTAAAGAGGACCTCTAATCTGGGACTACGTGCCCTGATCCAGTGTATCGGGCTGGAGGGAAAAAAGATTCAGGCATATCACATCGGATTTATTCTTGCTCCGTGTCTGAATGCCAGTGGTAAGCTGGATACGGCAAAAAGAGCACTGGCACTGCTTCGGGCAAAGACAGAGCGGGAGGCAGATATGCTGGCAGGTGATCTGAAAGCATTAAATGAAAGCCGTAGAGATATGACAGACCGCGTTGTAGATGAGGCAATGGCGAAAGTGGAACAGACAGATATCCGGGGGGATAAGGTGCTTGTTATCTATCTGCCGGATTGTCATGAAAGCCTTGCCGGCCTTGTGGCTGGACGTGTGAGAGAAAATTACTATCGTCCGGTATTTGTATTGACGGATTCCGAAGATGGAGTCAAAGGATCGGGAAGATCGATCGAAAGCTATTCCATGTATGAAGAACTGACAGGCTGTGGGGATCTTCTGACAAAATTCGGCGGACATCCGATGGCGGCAGGACTTTCACTTGATAAAGAAAATGTTGAGAAATTCAAAAGAAGACTAAATGATCAGTGTACGCTTTCAGAAGAAGAGCTGACAGAAAAAGTAGTGATCGATATGGAACTGCCATTTGCTGCTATTACAGAACATTTTATAGAAGAACTTGAATACATGGAACCATTTGGAAAAGGTAATACAAAACCGGTTTTTGCGGCAAGAGGCGTCGTCATGCAGCATGTGAAGATCATCGGGAAAAATAAAAATGTTGCAAAAGCAACAGCAATCGATGCGGCGGGAAACCGGATGGAAGCCATCTGTTTTCATGATGCACAGGAATTTGCAGAACGGTGTGAAAGAAATAACGGTAAAATGTCCATTACATTTTACCCTGGAATCAATGAATTCCGGGGAGAAAGACAAATTCAGATTGTAATTACTCATTATCGATAGATTTTTTTTGAAAAATGGAACAAATAATGCTATACTAAAAGATATACTTTACCTTGAAAGAGAAGAAGGAGAGAATAATTATGAAACCGATAGAAGATTATGTAGTAAGTATTCCGGATTTTCCAGAACCGGGGATCATATTTCGTGACGTGACAAGTGTATTACAGGACGCGGAAGGACTGCATCTTGCAATTGATCTGATGCAGGAAAAATTAGAAGGTCTTGACTTTGACGTAGTAGTCGGACCGGAATCCAGAGGATTTATTTTCGGGGTACCGATCGCATATAATCTGAAAAAGCCATTTATTCCGATTCGTAAAAAAGGAAAGCTTCCAAGAGAGACGGTTTCTGCAGAGTATGAATTAGAGTATGGCACAGCAACTATCGAGATGCACAAAGATGCGATCAAGCCAGGGCAGAGAGTTGTGATCATTGATGATCTGATCGCGACAGGCGGAACGAATGAGGCAATGATCCATTTGATTGAAGGTCTTGGCGGAAAGGTTGTAAAGACTGTGTTTTTAATGGAACTGGCAGGACTTCATGGACGTGACAGATTACAGGGATATGATATAGATTCAGTTATTGTATATCCTGGAAAATAGAAAAAGATATACATTTGAGAGACTAGAGAGGGAAGGAGGCGTTAATATGTCAGAGAATAAAACAACATATGAGTCACTGGACGGCAAGATTGCTCCGGAAGCATTGCTAAAAGACACAAGAGGGAAACTTCAGATGGTAGATGGGCACGGGATCAAACAGGAGGCAGATTATGATGATCCGGATAAGCTTTATGGCATGTTAATTGCCCGTATTCAAAAGTATCATCCGTCTGCGGATGTTACTCAGATCGAGAAGGCATATAATCTGGCAAAAAAAGCGCATGGAGACCAAAAGAGAAAGTCGGGAGAACCGTATATTATCCACCCGCTCTGGGTAGCAATCATTCTTGCGGATCTTGAGATGGATAAGGAGACAATTATTGCAGCTCTTCTTCATGACGTAGTGGAAGATACTCGGATTGGAGAGGATTATATCAAAGAAGAGTTTGGAGAAGAGGTAGCTCTTTTGGTAGACGGTGTTACGAAACTTGGCCGTGTAGCTTATTCTGCGGACAAACTGGAACTTCAGGCGGAGAATTTGAGAAAGATGTTCCTTGCTATGGCAAAGGATATCCGGGTTATTATCATTAAACTTGCGGACCGTCTGCATAATATGCGTACACTGCAGTTCATGACTCCGGCCAAACAGCAGGAAAAGGCTCGTGAGACAATGGATATTTATGCGCCAATCGCGGGAAGGCTTGGTATTTCTAAAATTAAGACAGAACTTGACGATTTGTCATTGAAGTATCTGAAACCAGATGTATTTTTTGATCTTGTAAATCAGATCAATGCCAGAAAAACAGAGCGTGAGGAATTTGTCCAACAGATTGTGGATGAAGTGTCCATGCATATGAAAAATGCGGGGATTAAAGCAGATGTAAATGGACGTGTAAAGCATTTCTTCAGTATTTATAAGAAGATGGTCAATCAGGATAAGACAGTAGATCAGATTTATGACCTGTTTGCAGTCCGTATCATTGTGGATTCTGTCAAAGACTGTTATGCGGCATTGGGAATTATCCATGAGATTTATACGCCAATTCCTGGAAGATTTAAAGATTATATTGCCATGCCGAAACCGAATATGTATCAGTCTCTGCATACAACGCTGATGAGTTCGATCGGTCAGCCGTTTGAGATCCAGATCCGTACACAGGAGATGCATAAGACAGCCGAATATGGTATTGCTGCTCACTGGAAGTATAAAGAGTCCGGCGGCAGCAAGAAAGGTGTTATGGCTGAAGAAGAGAAAATGAGCTGGCTCAGACAGATTCTGGAATGGCAGAGAGATATGTCTGACAACAAGGAATTCTTAAGCCTCATCAAAGGAGATCTGGATCTGTTTGCAGATGATGTGTACTGCTTTACACCGCAGGGGGATGTAAAGACATTGCCGACGGGGTCCACTCCAATCGACTTTGCTTATTCCATACACAGTGCAGTCGGCAATAAGATGGTCGGTGCCAGAGTGAATGGAAAGCTTGTTCCGATTGATTACAGGATCCAGAATGGAGACAGAATAGAAATTCTGACCTCCCAGAATTCGAAAGGACCAAGCCGTGACTGGCTGAATGTAGTCAAGAGTACACAGGCAAAAAATAAGATCAATCAGTGGTTCAAAAAAGAATTTAAAGAGAGCAATATTATCAAAGGAAAAGAGATGGTGGCCTCCTATTGCAAAGCAAAATCTCTCAACCTTTCTAATCTGCTCCAGCCAAAATATGAAGAGATCGTACAGAGAAAATATGGATTCAAGGACTGGGATTCTGTGCTTGCCGCGATCGGACATGGCGGCTTAAAAGAAGGACAGGTCGTGAATCGTCTGGCGGAAGAATATGGCAAGGATCACAAGCAGGAACTGACAGATGAAATTGTACTTGAAAAAGTTGCAGAGGCGGCTAAGAATAAAGTCCATATTGCCAAGTCCAAGAGTGGAATTGTCGTAAAAGGAATTGATGATGTGGCAGTCCGGTTTTCCAGATGCTGTAATCCGGTACCGGGAGATGAGATTGTCGGATTTGTTACAAGAGGAAGAGGACTTTCGATTCACCGCACGGATTGTGTTAATATGATACATTTGACAGAAGCAGAACGTGCAAGACTGATTCCGGCTGAGTGGGAAGGAAATGTGGCAGAAGAGACAGGAGGTCAGTATCTGGCTGAGATCAAGATGTATGCAAGAGATCAGCAGGGACTTCTGATGAGTATTTCCAAAGTATTTACGGAGATGGAGATGGATGTCAAATCCTTAAATATCCGCACGAGCAAGCAGGGAACTGCGACCATCGAGGCTGGATTTATTGTGCATGGCCGAGAGGAACTTGCAAAAGTAATTGGTAAACTGCGTCAGATTGATGACGTGATTGATATTGAGAGAACAACAGGCTAGGAGGAAAGAAAAAGCAATGAAGATAGAGAAATTTCCCCTTGGAATTTTGGGGGCGAATTGTTACCTTTTGATAAATGAAGAGACAAAGGATACAGTTGTAGTGGATCCAGGTGGACATTCTAAGAAGTTTACAGCATACATTGAGGAAGAAAAACTTAACCTTGTGGCAATTCTTCTGACTCATGGACATTTCGATCATATTATGGGAATTGATTCTATTCTGGAAAACTGGAATATTCCGGTCTATGTAGAGGAAGAGGATCTTCCGATTATGACGGATCCAGAGCTGAATCTGTCTTCGTCTTACACGAATGGTTATTCCTTTGATGGTGCAAAACCGTTAAAAGACGGACAAAAACTGGAACTGGCAGGTGAGACGATAGAAGTCATTCATACACCGGGACATACGATGGGAGGCTGTTGCTATTATCTGCCTGTAGAACATGCAGTATTTAGTGGAGATACTTTATTCCAGCGTTCTGTCGGACGTACGGATTTTCCGAACAGCAGTCAGGATGCAATCGTACGTTCTGTAAGAGAACGACTGTTCGCACTTCCGGATGATACGATTGTTTATCCGGGACATATGGGTGAGACAAAGATAGAGTATGAGAAGCTTCACAATCCATATGTACAGGAGGGCTAAGAATGATCCGGGTTATATGCAATCAGGAGACATTTGTATATAATGCATATCATATGGTGAAGGCTTTTTATCCATCGGAGACTGTTACGTCTTCAGTGGACGAAAAAGCCTCTAATTATGTAACCGTGGAATTTGCAGAAGATGGTACAGACGGGCAGAAAGAGGCGATGATTGAAATTGCAGACAGGCAGACAAATGACATGCCAGCGGAGAAATCTGCAATGAAAAAATATCTCGACCGGATGTTATACAAAAAGTTGTCAGAGCAAAGTGGCAGAACTCTTGCATGGGGAATCCTGATGGGAGTACGACCGACTAAAATTGCTATGAGAAAACTGGAAGAAGGTATGACACAGGAGACGTTTGTTCCATGGTTCCAGAAGGAAAATCTGGTGAGTGAAGAAAAAGCACATCTTGCATGGCAGATTGCAGGGAGAGAAAAAAAGCTTCTGGATCAGTTGGATTATGAAAATGGCTATAGTCTTTATGTGGGAATCCCGTTCTGCCCAACGGTTTGTAGTTACTGTTCGTTTAGTTCTGGTGCATTAGGTGACTGGGAACACCGGGTAGAAGACTATCTGGCTGCACTTATGAAGGAACTGGAAGCAATTGCGAAAATGTCTGAAGGAAGAAAAGCTGACACCATTTACATGGGCGGTGGAACACCGACAACTTTGAATGCGGATCAGTTAGACCGGCTGCTTACATGCATTGATAGACATTTTGTAAGGGAAGGACTTCTGGAGTTTACGGTGGAAGCCGGACGACCGGACAGTATTACGAAAGAGAAACTTCAGGTGCTTCGAAATCACGGTATTAATCGAATTTCTATCAATCCTCAGAGCATGCAGCAGAAGACCTTGGATACAATTGGGCGTAAGCATACTGTAGAACAAGTGTATGAAGCATTTCATATGGCGAGAAAGCTGGGATTTGATAATATCAATATGGATATTATTGCAGGACTTCCGGGAGAGACACCGGAGGATATGGAGGATACTCTAAGACAGATTGCGTTACTTGGACCTGATAATCTGACGGTACATTCCCTTGCAATTAAACGTGCAGCTAAAATGGGCCAGGAAGAGAGAGAAGGGAAACGATTAACGATCATACAAGATGAAATAGGTACGATGGTAGAGATGGCAGGAAATAAAGCCCGACAGATGGGACTTTTTCCGTATTATCTGTATCGTCAGAAGAATATTGCCGGAAATTTTGAAAATGTGGGCTATGCAAAGGTTGACAAAGCAGGAATATACAATATACTAATTATGGAGGAAAAGCAATCCATTATTGCAGCAGGTGCAGGTGCGTCTACAAAAATCGTACTGAAAGAACCTGTCATAAATCCTGAAAGCAAAAAGAAGAAAAAAACCAGTCTGATCCGGCAGGAGAATGTAAAAGCAATCGATGCTTACATCAGCCGGGTGGACGAGATGATAGAACGAAAAGGAGAATGGCTATGGCGTTAAAGAAGAAACCAGTAACCGGTATGAAAGATGTAATGCCGGCAGAGATGGAAATCCGGGATTACCTGATCGGCCTGATTAAAGACACCTATAAAACATTTGGATTCCAATCTATGGAAACTCCATGTGTTGAGCATATCGAGAACCTATGCAGCAAGCAGGGGGGAGATAACGAAAAACTGATCTTCAAGATTTTGAAACGTGGAGAAAAGTTAAAAATTGACGAGGCAAAAGAGGAAAATGATCTTGTGGATGGAGGACTTCGGTATGACCTGACAGTTCCGCTTGCAAGATATTATTCTAATCATGCAAATGAGCTGCCGTCTCCTTTTAAAGCACTTCAGATTGGAAGTGTATGGAGAGCAGACCGCCCGCAGAAAGGACGTTTCCGCCAGTTTGTGCAGTGCGATATCGATATATTAGGAGAGGCTTCTAATCTCGCCGAAATCGAGCTGATCCTTGCCACAACGGCGATGCTTGGGAAACTGGACTTTAAGAATTTTACTGTATGTATTAATGACCGTAATATATTGAAATCTATGGCTGCTTACAGTGGTTTTAAAGAGGAAGACTATGATGAAGTCTTCATTGTTCTGGATAAGATGGATAAGATTGGACCGGAAGGTGTCGAGGCAGAGCTTATTGAGATGGGATATACCAGGGAAAGTGTTAAGACCTACCTTTCTCTTTTTGATGAGGTTGCTTCTGATGTATCCGGAGTCCGTTACCTGAAAGAAAAGCTTGGAGATTATCTGAGCGATGAGACAGCTGACGGTCTGGAATTGATTATGTCAAGTGTAGAAGCTGCAAAAGAGTGTGATTTTAAGCTTCAGTTCACACCAACCCTCGTAAGAGGACAGTCCTACTATACCGGAACAATTTTTGAGGTAACTATGGACGACTTTGGCGGTTCTGTTGCCGGAGGCGGACGTTATGATAAGATGATCGGCAAGTTTACAGGGCAGGATACACCGGCATGCGGATTTTCCATTGGATTTGAGAGAATTGTCATGCTGCTTCTGGAAAATGGATATAAAGTTCCGGGAGGACGCCAGAAAAAGGCATATCTTCTGGAGAAGAAGCTTCCAAAAGAGGCCATGTTGAAGGTTCTTGCTCTTGCAAAAGCTGATCGGGAGGCAGGACGACAGGTGCTGATCGTCAATATGAAGAAGAATAAGAAGTTTCAGAAAGAGCAGCTAATAGAAGATGGATATACAGAAATTGCAGACTGTTATGCAGATTCCGTAGACAGGCTGTAGAGAATAGAACGCACAAGTGAAAAAGGAGATATAGAAAAATGGCAGAGTCAATGCAGGGCTTAAAGAGAACCCACAGATGTGGGGAACTGTCAGCAGCTAACGTAGGCGAGACAGCGACCATTATGGGCTGGGTACAGAAAAATCGTAATAAAGGAGGTCTCGTATTTGTAGATGTAAGAGACCGTTCCGGAATTATCCAGGTTGTATTTGATGAAGGAAGTGTAGATGCAGCACTGATCGAGAAGGCTGCAAAGCTTCGCAGTGAATATGTTGTTGCAGTTGTAGGAAAAGTTGCAAAACGATCTGGTGCAGTCAATGAGAACATTGCAACAGGTGAAATTGAGATTATCCCAGAGGAGCTTCGTGTACTTTCTGAGTCAGAGACACCTCCGTTCCAGATTGAGGAGAATTCTAAGACAAAAGAAGAAGTCCGTCTGAAATACAGATATCTGGATCTTAGAAGACCGGATATGCAGCGCAATCTGATGATGAGAAGCAAGGTGGCTACACTTGCACGTCAGTTTATGGCAAATGAAGGATTCCTTGAGATTGAGACACCGGTACTCATCGGAAGTACACCGGAGGGAGCAAGAGATTACCTTGTACCAAGCCGCGTTCATCAGGGACATTTTTATGCACTTCCACAGTCACCACAGCTATTTAAGCAACTTTTAATGTGTTCTGGTTATGACAGATATTTCCAGATTGCAAAATGTTTCCGTGACGAGGATCTTCGAGCAGACCGTCAGCCAGAGTTCACACAGATGGATATGGAGCTGTCTTTCGTAGATGTTGATGATGTCATTGATGTCAATGAAAGATTCCTTGCGATGCTGTTTAAAGAAGTTCTTGGTGTGGAAGTTCCGCTTCCGATTCCGAGAATGACATGGCAGGAGGCTATGGATCGTTACGGTTCCGATAAACCGGATACAAGATTCGGCATGGAGCTTGTCAATGTGACAGATGTCGTAAAAGACAGCGAGTTTGTTGTATTTAAGGGTGCTATTGAGAATGGTGGTACCGTTCGTGGTATCAACGCAAAAGGCCAGGGAGGAATGGCACGTAAGAAGATTGACAAGCTGGTTGATTATGCAAAGGATTACGGTGCAAAAGGACTGGCTTACATTGCAATCCATGAAGATGGAACTGTAAAATCTTCTTTCGCAAAATTCATGACAGAGGATGAGCAGAAGAACTTGATTCAGGCTATGGACGGTGAGAATGGTGATCTGCTTCTCTTTGCAGCAGATAAGAATAAAGTTGTATGGGATGTATTAGGTGCGCTTCGTCTGGAACTTGCACGCCAGATGGATCTTTTAGATAAGAATGAGTACAAATTTATGTGGATCACAGAGTTCCCGCTTCTTGAGTGGAGTGAAGAACAGAACCGTTTCACAGCAATGCATCACCCATTTACAATGCCAATGGAAGAAGATCTTCAGTACATCGACAGTGATCCGGGAAGAGTCCGTGCAAAAGCATACGATATTACTCTGAATGGAAATGAGATTGGTGGAGGAAGTGTGCGAATCTTTAACCCTGAGATCCAGAGCAAGATGTTCGAGGTGCTTGGATTTACACCAGAGCAGGCACAGGAGCAGTTCGGATTCCTCCTGACAGCATTCAAGTATGGAGTACCGCCACACGCAGGACTTGCATATGGACTGGATCGTCTTGTTATGCTCATGGCAAAACAGGATAGCATTCGTGACGTGATAGCATTCCCGAAGGTAAAAGATGCTTCGGATCTTATGACAGAGGCTCCAACAAAAGTTGATCAGAAACAGCTTGATGAATTGGGACTTTCAGTGGTAGAAGAGGAAGAATAAAAAAATCCCACCCGGATATTCTTGCGTTGAAGAATACCGGATGGGATTTTTTATTAAATTATTGATCTTTTGGTGAGCGTCCATCTTTGTGTTTATTCCAGATGTTAAATGCGATCAAAAGACCGGCTGTGTATAAGATGCTGATCAGAATTGCCGGACTGTCTTTCAAAAAATAAATAACTAAGACTGCGGCAATTAACGCAATGGTCATCTGGAATGCAATCCAGATTCTTTTTTCACGAATTTCTCTGGCATGCTGCTGGGATTCCAGACGCTTCTGTTCTAATTTTAAGTATTCCATCAAGTCCTTGTCTGGAATACGGGAAAGTATAATTTCATCGCGAACAAGTCTGGCTTCGCGGCGGGAGTGGATATTTGCAATTTTAGCAGAAAAACGGGCAAAAAATCCGGAGGAATCACGTTCTTTTTCAGCTTTGTCAAACGGATCCATCTCAGAATCCAGGTTATAAGCAGATTCCGTTCCTGGAGCAGTAGCATTATTGATGACAGATGCATTTTTCCGGGCAGTTGTGCTACCGGAAGCAGACGTATCTTCCTGGATAGTTGAACTTTTAGAAGCAGACGTATCTTTCTGGATAGTTGTGCTGCTAGAAGCAGATGTATCTTCCTGACCAGATGCATTTTCTGTAGCAGATGTATCTTTCTGACCAGATATAGTTTCTGTAGCAGATGCATGATCTATTGTAGTTATATTTTCTTCTGTAGTTGTATTTCCTTCTGTAATTGTCTCTGACATAACAGACCTCCTATGTGAATTATATATATCAGCTGGGAGATGACTCCCACCTCGCAGCAAGAATGCCGAGGCATTCTTGAATCATCGTTTTGTTTATCATAACAGTAAAAAAAATAAAAAACAACTGATTTTCCAAGATTAGTCTTATTAAAAGAAAGGAGATTAGAGACTTTCATATATGAGAAGTGTGCAAAAAAATGGAATAAAATATATTGCATCAAAAATTTTGAAAAAAATTAAAAAAAGCTGTTGACAAAAGTCTGATTATCCTGTATAGTATGTATTGTTCCAAGGAACACAAGAAACAAACGGAACAATATAATGAATGCGACAGTGGCTCAGTTGGTAGAGTACGACCTTGCCAAGGTCGGGGTCGCGGGTTCGAACCCCGTCTGTCGCTCTTATAAAAATCTCAATCTTCGGATTGAGATTTTTTCGTATATGATAACTTGTATTTTTTATATATTCAAGAATGCCTCGGCATTCTTGCTGCGAGGTTCATGCATTAAAATTCTCCTATAATTCCAATAATTACAGATAGAAAAACATGCGTAAAATAAAAAATTATGATATGATATGAGAGTCAAATCTCAGAAAGAAACAATGTTGATAAAAAGTGGAGGCAGACTATGGAAACATACACTCTGGATTGGCAAAAAGGACAGCTTATTCAGGATAGGATGCAAGAAGCAGATTACAAGAGGATAAGTGATAAAAAAATAGATGATACTATGAAGGTTCAGATTATGAATCTGAAAGAATACGAACAGATTAAGGAATATATTCCACATAAGAAGAATCTTCTATACAGTATGAATCATGTCAGGTACTGTAAAGTAGATTCGTTTCATGATTGTGTACAGGGAATTATGCGGGTGCCAGATTTGAAAAATCATGAAATGTTCGTATTTGGCTTTTGCATGTATAAGCAGACTCTTTATTTTGTGGAGGAAACAAATCAAATTCAACTTCTTATGGAACATGTGAAGAATGATGTCTATAAAAACTGCAGACTTCATGAAGTTTTGCTTATGATTTTAAACTATCTGATTGATGATGATGTGTACAGAATGCAGAAGATTGAAGAACAACTGGAGAAAATCGAAGAAAATGTAATTGGACATGTCCAGAAACATCTGGATGAAAGAATTATGAAGTATCGGAAACATTTTTCGGAACTGCTGGTTTCTTATGATCAGATGACCAATATGGGTGAGCATATGCAGCTTTATATGAACAGAAATGAAATCCAGGATGAAGAAATGGGTTGGGAGCGTTATGTTCATAGAACTGAGCGTTTGCATCAGTATGCCGCGGAGATGAAAGAGTATACTCAGCAGATCCGTGAAATTTATCAGACCCAGATTACCTTGCAGCAAAATAGAGTTATGAATTTTCTGACAGTAGTGACGACAATATTTATGCCGTTGACATTGATTACCGGGTGGTATGGAATGAACTTTTATAATATGCCAGAACTTCACTGTCAATATGGATATATTTGTGTCATCATAATATCAATCGTAGTAATTATTGCGGAATGTATTTACTTTAAAAAGAAAAAAATGTTATAAAGCAGGAGGAGAACAGGAATGAGCAAGCCGCACAAGATAAAAATCGGACTTTTAGGACTGGGAACAGTTGGAAGTGGGGTATATAAGTTAATTGAAAAGCAAAAAGAGGAGTTTTGTAAAAAGGCAGGAGCAGATGTTGAGATTGTAAAGATTCTTGTACACAATATGGAGAAAAAGCGTGAAGGTGTGGATCCGTCTCTTCTTACCGATCACTGGAGAGATATTATTGATAATGATGAGATTCAACTCGTAATTGAGGTGATGGGTGGAATTGAGCCGGCAAGAACCATGATCCTGGATGCTTTAAATGCAGGAAAAAATGTTGTGTCTGCTAATAAAGATCTGATTGCTGAGCACGGAAAAGAACTTCTGGATGCAGCAGAAGAGCATGGTGTGGATTTTCTGTTTGAGGCTGCAGTAGCCGGAGGAATCCCGATCATCCGTCCGTTAAAGCAATGCCTGGTGGCAAATGAGATTGATGAAGTCATTGGAATCATGAATGGTACAACAAACTATATCCTGACAAAGATGTTTGAAGACAATATGGATTTTGATGAAGCATTGGCAAAAGCGACAGAGCTTGGATATGCAGAGGCGGACCCGACAGCAGATATTGAAGGATTAGATGCCGGACGTAAAGCAGCAATTCTGGCTTCCATCGCATTTCATTCCAGAGTTGTGTTCAAGGATGTATATACAGAGGGAATTACAAAGATTTCTTCAAGAGACATAGCATATGCAAAAGAATTTGGCAATGTTATCAAATTACTTGGCGTGGCTCATAATACAGAAGATGGAATTGAAGTGGGTGTTTATCCGATGATGATTTCACAGAATCACCCACTGGCATCTGTCAGAGATTCTTTCAATGCCGTATTTGTGCATGGAGATGCAGTTGGAGATGTAATGTTCTATGGACGTGGTGCGGGAGAGTTCCCGACTGCCAGTGCAGTTGTCGGAGATGTGATCGACGTAGTGCGTGACACGCAGTATCACTGTACCGGAAGAATCAGTTGTACCTGTTATCGGACAACACCAGTCAAGAATTTTAAGAATGTGAAAAATAAATTTTTCCTCCGTATGCAGGTGGAGAATAAACCTGGAGTTCTGGCTTCCATTGCCATGGTATTTGGTGTTCACAAGGTCAGCATTACAAAAGTCATGCAGAAGGAACAGTGCGAGAACGCTGATGTAGCTGAACTTGTTATTGTAACAGAGGCTGTCAAAGAAAGCCAGATGCTGGATTCTCTGGAGCATCTCAAAGATATGGAGACAATTCGCGAAGTCAGCAGTGTCATTCGTGAATATTAGTAGAAATATTGGAGGTTTAGGTTTGGAAGAAAGTGTAAAGGTCAATCCGCTTGCAACAGAGAAGATCGAGCGGTTGATATTAAAATTCTCCATCCCGGCAATCATCAGTATGCTGGTCAGCTCGCTTTATAATATTGTAGACCAGATATTTATTGGACAAGGTGTAGGACTTCTTGGAAATGCAGCGACTAATATCGCATTTCCAATTACGATTATCTGTACTGCAACGGCATTGCTTCTTGGGATTGGAAGTGCTTCAAATTTTAATCTGTCCTCGGGGGCAGGAGAGCAGGAATGTGCGTGCAGGTATGCAGGGACAGGACTTGCAATGCTGATGCTTTGCGGTGTGACGATCGCGGTCATCGTATTATTGTTCTTAGACCCGCTGCTTCATGTATTCGGTGTTACAAAAGACGTCCTGCCTTATGCACAGGATTATACAGGGATTACAGCATTTGGAATTCCTTTTCTGATTCTGACGACAGGGGGGAATCATCTGATCCGTGCAGACAGAAGCCCGACTTATTCTATGACTTGTATGCTTACGGGGGCAATCATCAATACGATTCTGGATCCACTGTTTATTTTTGGATTCCATTGGGGAATTAAAGGAGCTGCATGGGCAACTGTAATCGGTCAGATCGTGTCTGGGTGTCTGGTAATTGTGTATTTTGTACATTTTAAAAAGATGGGACTGACAGCGGAGATGATAAAGCCCCGTGGAATGTATATCAAAGGCATTCTCACACTTGGTATGGCTTCATGTATCAATCAGATAGCTATGGCAATCGTGCAGATCGTGTTAAATAATACATTGAGATATTATGGTTCTCTTTCTGTATATGGATCAGATATTCCACTGGCGTGTGTCGGTGTAATTGCAAAAGTCAATATGGTGTTTATGGCAATCTGTATCGGTCTTGCCCAGGGATGCCAGCCAATCTGGGGTTTTAATTATGGAGCAGGCAATTATGTGAGAGTCAGACACACATATAAGCGATCCATGCAGATAGCGCTTGCGGTCGGCGGTATCTGTTTTGTGTGCTTTCAAGTATTTCCAAGACAGATCGTCAGTATTTTCGGAAATGGAAGCGAAGAATATTTCCGGTTTGCAGAGAGGTATTTCCGCATTTATATGTTTATGACGTTTGTAAATGGAATCCACCCGGTCTGCTCGCAGTTTTTCACTGCAATCGGAAAAGCTGCAAAGGGAGCAGTTGTGTCTCTGACGAGACAGATATTATTTCTTTTGCCACTCATTATTATATTCCCGATATTTATCGGAATTGATGGTGTAATGTATGCAGGTCCGATCGCGGACGGAACGGCAGCAGTAGTTGCAATTGTGCTTGCGAGAAGTGAGATAAAAAAGATGAGCTGATAAGTAAAGAGAAGGTTGTCAGGATCTGGGATTAAAAGAAAGGATAAGGCGTATGCAAAAGAAGAGAACGATAGGATTTATGTTCAAGCAGATAAATAATGTGTATGAGAAGGAATTTAATAACCGGCTGCGTACGCTTGGCATTACCGCATCACAGTGTGCAGTACTGGATTATCTGTTCGACTGTGAGAAAGAAGAAGTGACACAGAGGGACATTGAAAAAGGATTGAATCTCAGAAATCCTACCGTGACCGGTCTGCTGAAACGGCTGGACGAAAAGGGATATATCTTATCAGTTCCAAGTAATACGGATAAGCGCTGCAAGAACATTTACCTGACGGAGAAAGCTTACGATATCCAGAGACGCATGGAGAATCAGAGACGGAAGCTGGATAAGATGCTGACAATCGGAATGAATAAAAAAGAAATTGAGGCTTTGGAGAAGATGCTGAACAAAGTATTGTATAATATTGCAGAGCCGTAGGAAATATAAAAGGTATCATGTATGAAAATGCATGGTGCCTTTTTTGATAAAAGACAATCATTTAAAACAGTTGCATTAAACTAACCTCTATGATATTATAAATATGCAAATGATAATCAAAATCAATTACGGATGAGGATATGCAATGTCAAAGGAAGTAGTGTCTTATATGTTATCTGGTATGGATAATATGAAAAGTCTGCAGGTTCAGTTAATTCTGCAGTGTGCGCCGTTTCTGAAAGGAATCAAGATTGCCTGTATTTTGAATATTACGGAAGAAAACAGTAGAGAGCTTTATGAAATCCTGGAAGGAACAGAGATCAAATTTAAAATTCTGACAAGAAATCATGGAAAATGTCTTGTATTTTTGTACCGGCGCGAGTCGTTTTCCAGATATTTGAAACGGACAGATGTCAGGGAATTTTTAGGTTCCTACGGATATGAGGACGTGGAACCGGAGAAGATGCTGGAACGTCTCTCGAAACGTGTCTGTCAGTATTCAGATGGAGAAATCTGTTTTCCGGATACTGGAAAGTCTATAACAATCCAGGGAGAGCAAAAATGATTTTCTGGGCGTATGATAAGGCAAAGACCAGTGCGGTAAATGAATATCTGATTGGAAAGAGCATTCGAGATATTGCATATGTGGCAGCGTGTTAAATGATAGTTGATTAAATAGAACAGCAGGAGGATAATAAATCATGAGTATTTCAGTAGTATATTGGAGCGGAACAGGTAACACACAGGCAATGGCAGAGGCAATTGGAGAAGGAATTGAAAGTGCAGGAGCACAGGCAAATGTAATCTCTGTAGATCAGGCAAGTGTAGATGCGCTGGCAGAAGAAGATGTGTTTGCCCTTGGCTGCTCTGCTATGGGAGCTGAGGAGTTAGAAGAGTCTGAGATGGAGCCATTTGTAGCTGAGCTTGAAGGAAAAGTAAGTGGAAAGAAGATTTTGTTATTCGGATCCTATGGTTGGGGAGACGGAGAATGGATGAGAAGCTGGGTAGAACGTATGACGGCAGCCGGAGCCGAGATGGCAGAACCAGAAGGCGTAATCGCAAATGAGACACCGGGAAGTGATGAATTGGATTCATGCAAGGCGGCAGGAGCAAAACTTGTTGATTAATATGGAACAGGATATAGCAGATCAGGAATGGAAGAAAGCAAGACATAAATTATGCTAAAATATTCGTGGTCTGTGGCATTGCTAAAAGGACAGGTGATAAAAATGAGTGTAGTAATCATTGGCGGCAATGAAAGAATGGAACAGCAGTACAAGCAGATCTGTAAAAAGCATAAATGTAAAGCAAAAGTATTCACGAGAATGTCCGGTAATCTGAAGACACAGATCGGACAGCCAGATCTGATCATCTTATTCACATCAACTGTGGCACATAAAATGGTACATTGTGCATTGAAAGAAGCAGAGCGTTACAATATCCGCGTGGAGCGTGCACATTCCAGTAGCGCAAGTGCATTGGAAAATGTACTTCAGGGCTGCTGTTAATAAGGATATGTTTTCACAAAATAAAAAGAGGAATGTAAAAAAAATAACATTGCATTCCTCTTTTTTTTGTATGCAATTCATGGTACAATAATCAAATGGTTTGATGCTACAAAGCAATAAATGATAAGAATGCAGGAGGAAAGGCAAATGAGTTATGCCGATCAGGTATTTATAGATATGTGCCGCGACATCATCGACAATGGAACAGACACAAGAGGGGAAAAAGTGCGTCCGGTGTGGGAGGATAAAACACCAGCTTATACAGTAAAGAAATTCTGTGTGGTAAACCGGTATGATCTGTCTAAGGAATTTCCGGCACTGACACTTAGAAGAACTGCGATTAAGAGCTGTACAGATGAACTTTTATGGATATGGCAGAAGAAATCGAACAACATTCATGATTTGAACAGTCATATCTGGGACAGCTGGGCAGATGAAGATGGATCGATTGGAAAAGCCTATGGATACCAGATGTCCGTAAAACATCAGTACAAGGAGGGAATGTTCGATCAGGTAGACCGTGTGATCTATGATCTGAAGAACAATCCGTACAGCAGAAGGATCATGACGAATATTTATGTACATCAGGATCTTCATGAGATGAACCTGTACCCGTGTGCGTACAGTATGACATTTAATGTTACGAAAAAAGAAGGACATGAGAAGCTTTCGCTGAATGGAATGCTCAATCAGAGATCCAATGATGTACTCACTGCGAATAACTGGAATGTATGTCAGTATGCAGTGCTTCTTCATATGTTGGCACAGGTGTGTGATATGGAAGTCGGGGAACTGGTACATGTGATTGCAGATGCACATATTTATGACCGCCATATTCCGCTCGTGGAGGAGTTAATAAAAAGAGAGCCGCTTCCGGCACCGAAATTCTGGCTTAATCCGGAAGTGAAGGATTTCTATGATTTTACACCGGATGATGTGAAACTGATCGATTATGAGACACATGAGCAGATTAAAAATATTCCGGTGGCAGTTTAAGATAAAAATGAAGTAAGAAAAAACAGGGGGAAACCGGCATGAATTTGATTGTGGCAGTGGATAAGAATTGGGCAATTGGAATGGACAATAAGTTACTTGTAAGTATTCCGCAGGATATGAAGTTCTTCCGTGAGACGACAAAGGGGAAGGTCGTTGCCATGGGAAGAAAGACATTGGAAAGTTTTCCGGGCGGACAGCCTTTAAAGAACCGAGTCAATGTTGTTCTGACATCAGATAAAAAATACAATGTGAAAGGAACTGTTGTGGTCCACAGCATTGACGAAATGGTGGAAGAACTGAAAAAATATAACGATGAAGATATTTTTGTGATCGGGGGAGAGAGCATTTACAGACAGCTTCTGCCATACTGTAAGACGGCATATATTACAAAGATCGATCACGCTTACCAGGCGGATACATTTTTCCCGGATCTGGATCAGGACCCACAGTGGCAGATGACCAAGATCAGTGATGAGCAGACGTATTTTGATCTGGAGTATGTATTTACAATTTACGAGAGGGTATCATGAGAATTTTAAATGTAACAGCGCAGAAACCGAACAGCACCGGCAGTGGGATTTTTCTGTCGGAGCTTATGAAGGAATTTGCAAATAAGGGACACACACAGGCACTGGTGGCCGGTGTGTATCCTGAGGAGGAAACTCCGGTACCGGATCGGGTCACATTTTATCCGGTATATTTTGAACAGGGGAAACTGAACTTTCCGATTGTAGGAATGTCGGACGAGATGCCATATCCGAGTACCAGATACCGGGATATGACACCAAAGATGGAAGCGGCATTCAAAGAAAGTTTTTTGAAACAGCTGGATGAGGCGGTAAGAGATTTGAATCCGGATCTGATTTTGTGCCATCATCTTTATCTTTTGACTGCCATCGTACGGGAACATTTTCCAGACCGGAAGGTCTTTGGATTTTGCCATAATACAGATTTGCGGCAGATGCAGAAGACAGATTTGGAACGGGAGTACATTACGGGGCAGATTCGAAGACTTGATCGGATTTTTGCACTGCATGCAGAGCAGAAGCGGACCATTCAGGATATTTATGATGTGCCGAAAGAAAAAATACAGGTGATTGGAATGGGGTATAACAGCCATATTTTCAAGAATGAAAGCCTGCGTGTGAATGACGGTGTGACAAGAATTGCATTTGCCGGAAAGATTTCGGTGAAAAAAGGAGTGGAAAGCCTGATCCGGAGCCTGGATTATTTGGGATATGAAAAGGAAAGGATTGAGCTTTTGCTTGCCGGAGGAGCCGGGAATGAAGAAGAGTATGAGCAGATAGTAGAGCTTGCGAAAAAATGTCCGTATAAGGTGACATTTTTAGGAAAGCTTCCACAGAAAGAACTGGCGAAGGTCTACAATTCCTGTGACATCTTTGCACTTCTGTCATTCTCTGAAGGACTGCCTCTTACGGTCATTGAGGCGCTTGCATGCGGAGACAGAGTAGTCATGACGGACCTGCCCGGAGTGAAAGAATGGATTGATACTTATGCGCCGGGGGCAGATATAAGATATGTGACACTGCCATTGATGCGTAATGTGGACGAGGCAGTTCCTGCGACGCTGCCGGATTTTGAAAGGCGGATCGGTCAGCGAATCTGGGAGTCTGTGGAGGCAGGTAAAACAAAAGAAGTAGATGTCAGCGGACTTTCCTGGACAAAAATCGCAGGCGAAGTGCTGAAAGTATTATCTCTGACATCATAAAATATATCAAGAAAACAGATGAAAAATGTCATTGACAGTAACACAAAGTTATGATTATAATATATAAAAATATTCGATAAAACAGTTTTGTGAAATGCAATGACGGGGAGGAGTACATAGATACCGGAAGCTAAGAGAGAAGACGGGTGGTGTAAGTTTTCGTGAAGGATTTATGGAAGTAGCCTCTGAGCAGTGAACCGAAAAGATGAATGGCTGATCGTGCTTTTGAAAGAAAGCCTTTACCGTTACATGATCTGAGTAGACTTCAACGTCTGTCCCGACGTTACAAGGGAGCAATATCGGATAATCGTTATGGTTTCCCGTATTGACATGAGTGCAGAGAGAATTCTCTGAATTTAGGTGGTAACACGGATGGTATATTCGCCCTAAGCTATTTCGCTTAGGGCGTTTTTCTATATCTGACGGGAAATGTATACTCTGTTGGATATTCATGACGAAGCAAAATCTGGGAATGTTAAAGGAGGAAGACATTTATGAAGAAAATCAGTGGCAATAAGTTATTAGTAAAAGCCTTAAAAGAAGAAGGAGTAGATACTCTGTTCGGTTATCCTGGGGCATGTACCATTGATATCAGTGACGAACTTTACAAGCAGGATTTTACGAAAGTAATCTTGCCAAGGCAGGAAGTGGCACTTGTCCATGAGGCCGATGCCTATGCAAGATCTACCGGAAAAGTCGGTGTTTGCCTTGTTACAAGTGGTCCGGGAGCAACGAACTTGGTAACAGGTCTTGCAACAGCATATTATGATAGTGTTCCGCTTGTGTGCTTCACTGGGCAGGTGTCCAGACATCTGATTGGAAATGATGCATTTCAAGAGGTTGACATTGTAGGAATTACAAGAAGTATCACCAAATATGGAGTAACGGTGCGAAACAGAGAAGACCTTGGAAGAATTTTAAAAGAAGCATTTTACATTGCAAGAACAGGACGTCCAGGTCCGGTCCTTATCGATCTTCCAAAAGATGTTATGGGAGAACTTGGAAGCGCAGAATATCCGGAAACTGTTAATATACGTGGTTATAAGCCGAATACAAGCGTACATATCGGACAGTTAAAACGTGCGATCAAAATGCTTGGACGTGCAAAAAAACCATTATTTTTAGCAGGTGGAGGTGTGATTATTTCCCGTGCAAACGAAGTATTTACCAAATTGGTGGAGAAGACGAATATTCCGGTCGTAACAACAGTCATGGGACGCGGGGCAATTCCGACAAACCACCCACTCTACATCGGAAATCTTGGAATGCATGGAGCATATGCCTGCAATATGGCTGTCAGTGATTGTGATCTGCTGTTTTCAATCGGAACTAGGTTCAATGACCGAATTACCGGAAAGCTGCATTCATTTGCACCGAATGCACAGATTGTACATATCGATATTGATACAGCTGCAATTTCAAAAAATGTACAGGTAGATATTCCGATTGTTGCGGATGCAAAAGATGCAATTGAGAAGATGTTAGAGTATGTAGAGCCGAATGAGACATCAAAGTGGCTGGAACAGATTGAAAGCTGGAAAGAGGAACATCCTCTGAAAATGAAAGAAAAACCGATCATGACACCTCAGGATATTATTGAGACGATCAACCGCATGTTTGATGAAGCAATTATTGTAACTGATGTAGGACAGCATCAGATGTTCACGGCTCAGTTTGCTGAGATTACACAGAAGAAGAGACTTCTTATGTCAGGTGGACTTGGAACAATGGGGTATGGACTTCCGGGAGCGATTGGTGCTAAAATCGGTAATCCGGATGTACCGGTCATTTCCATCTCCGGTGACGGTGGGATGCAGATGAATATTCAGGAACTTGCAACAGCAGTATTAGAGGAACTTCCAATCATTAGCTGCATTTTTAATAATTATAACCTTGGAATGGTTCGCCAGTGGCAGAAATTATTCTATGGAAAACGTTACTCTATGACGAATTTACGATCCGGTGCTGCAAGCAGAAGGGCAGCAGATGATGAGAATTTTGAATATCCGGAGTATACACCGAACTTTATCAAACTGGCAGAAAGTTATGGCGCAGTAGGAATCCGTGTGGAGAAAAAAGAAGATATTGAGCCTGCATTCAGAGCAGCACTTGAAAATAAACACAGACCGACGATTATCGAGTTTATGATCGATCCGGAGGATCTTGTATACCCAATGATCAAACCGGGCGGAACTCTGGAAGAGCTGATCATGGATTGTTAGAAGGGAGAATGGAATTATGAGTGGAACAAATAATGGAATGAAAAAACGCTGGATATCACTTTATGTAGAAAATCAGGTAGGTGTTCTGTCTAAAATTTCCGGACTCTTTTCTGGAAAGTCATATAATCTGGACAGCCTTACTGTAGGAACAACAGAAGATCCGACTGTGTCGAGAATGACAATAGCAACGGTCAGTGACGATGAGACGTTTAAACAGATCAAAAAGCAGCTTAACCGTACGGTAGAGGTTATTAAAGTCATTGATTTTACAGATGTTTTTGTAAGAATGAAAGAAATTATGTACATTAAAGTTCAAAAATGTACACCGGAGGATAAGGTGGAATGTTTCCAGATTGCGGAGACGTTTAAGGCAAAAGTCATTGACTACGGAAGAGATAGTCTTTTGCTGGAATTTGTACAGACAGGAACCAAAAATGACGCAGTTATTAAGCTGATGAAAGAAGAGTTCAAGAGTATTGAAGTTGTGCGTGGAGGAAGCGTTGGAATTGAGTCTATTAGTATGATGGAAAGATAATTCTAAAAAAACAGAGCGCACTCTTGAATTTTGAATATGATGGTATTATAATAATATCAGTAGAATAGTTAAAAAATTAAAGTTATATAGATGAACGGAGGAAATTATCATGGAGAAAAAGAACATTGACTGGTCAAACATCGGATTTGGCTACATGCAGACAGATAAGAGATATGTATCCAACTACAAAGACGGAGCATGGGATGAAGGAACTCTTACCTCCGACGCAACCATAACAATCAGCGAGTGCGCAGGTGTACTTCAGTATGCACAGACATGCTTTGAAGGAATGAAAGCTTACACAACAGAAGACGGACATATCGTAACTTTCCGTCCGGATTTAAATGCAGCAAGAATGGCTGATTCAGCAGCAAGACTTGAGATGCCGGTATTCCCAGAGGACAGATTCGTAGATGCAATCAAACAGGTCGTAGCAGCTAATGCGGCATATGTACCGCCTTACGGGTCAGGAGCTACACTTTATGTAAGACCGTATATGTTTGGTTCCAGTCCGGTTATCGGAGTAAAACCTGCAGAGGAGTATCAGTTCCGTGTATTTGCTACACCAGTTGGACCATACTTTAAAGGCGGCGCTAAGCCGATCACAATTAAGGTTTCAGACTTTGACCGTGCCGCACCGCATGGAACAGGTCATGTAAAAGCAGGTCTTAACTATGCAATGAGCCTTCATGCAATCGTGACAGCACACGGAGAAGGATACGATGAGAATATGTATCTGGATGCTGCAACAAGAACAAAAGTAGAAGAGACAGGTGGAGCAAACTTTATCTTCGTAACAAAAGACAATAAAGTCGTAACACCGAAGTCATCTACAATCCTTCCTTCTATTACAAGACGTTCTCTGATGTATGTAGCAGAGCATTATCTTGGACTGGAAGTAGAAGAAAGAGAAGTATACCTTGATGAAGTAAAAGATTTTGCAGAGTGTGGACTTTGTGGAACAGCAGCAGTTATTTCACCAGTTGGCAAGATTGTAGATCATGGCAAAGAAATCTGCTTCCCAAGTGGAATGGAAGAGATGGGACCAGTTACAAAGAAACTGTATGAGACATTGACAGGAATCCAGATGGGTCACATTGAAGCACCAGAGGGCTGGATCTGCAAGATCTGCTAGGATTGTGAGCGTGTAGGGCAGAACAATCAACAGGCATTTGATTCGTATGAGTTAGAATAAAACAAAATTCACATGCCAGATCAGGTTGACGGGAAAATGAGAATTTTGTAAAATAATGTCAAGACATATGGAGCGGGACAGAAACGCGAAAATCTGTCCCGCTCTTTTCGCAATATGATATAGAAACTGTGAATGTCAGATTTGAATTCGCATACAGAAAATAAAAGAACAGAGGTTTTGAAGTATGAAGACTTACGATGTGACGGCGCTTGGTGAATTACTTATTGATTTTACGGAAAATGGAATTAGCGGACAAGGTAATCCAGTTCTGGAGGCAAATCCCGGAGGAGCACCATGCAATGTATTATCTATGCTGTCAAAGCTTGGGCATAAAGGAGCATTTATCGGAAAAATCGGTGATGATATGTTTGGCAATCAGTTGACTTATGCAATTAAAGAAGTAGGAATTGATACAACAGGACTGAAGCGTGATTCACAGGTACATACAACACTTGCATTTGTACATACATTGGAAGACGGGGACAGGGAGTTTTCATTTTACCGGAATCCGGGAGCGGACATGATGCTTTCGGAATCAGATATTGATGAGACACTGATTAAAGACAGCAAAATATTTCATTTTGGTTCATTATCTATGACAGACGAAGTGTGTCGGAAGGCAACGAGAAAAGCAATTGAGATTGCAGAAAAGTCTGGTGCAATCCTTTCGTATGATCCAAATTTAAGAGAGCCGCTTTGGAAATCAATGGACGAAGCGAAAGAACAGATTTTATATGGAATGCAGCATTGTAATGTTCTGAAAATATCGGATAATGAGATTCAGTGGCTGACCGGAATGGAAGACTATGATGCGGGGATTCTGCTTTTGATGGAAAAGTATCATATTCCATTGATTCTGTTATCTATGGGCAAGAATGGCAGCAGAGCTTATACAGACAAGTTCCGAGTGGAACGACCGGCATTTGTGACAGAAGATACCATAGAGACGACTGGGGCAGGAGATGCATTTTGCGGTTGTATCCTGCATTACATACTGGAACATGGATGGCGTGAATACAATGAAAAGGAACTTGGAGAGATGCTGGAGTTTGCCAATGCAGCAGCATCTATTGTAACAACAAGAAAAGGGGCGCTTCGGGTAATGCCCAAGTTAGAGGAGATTTCGCATGTGCAAAGAGGAGTGTAAGTCAGAAGAAATGAAATATCGCCTGGCGGAAGCTGTGAAAGTCTGCATGAAGACGACATCGGTGGAGAAGATTACGGTAAAGGAAATCGTAGATGCGTGCGGAACGACCAGACAAACATTTTACCGGCATTTTCAGGATAAATATGACCTGGTTAACTGGTATTTTGATAAGATTCTTCTGGAATCATTTGAACATATGGGAGAAGGCGAGACCATCTATGAAGGACTGGTGAAAAAATTCCAGTATATTCAGAAAGAGAAACTTTTCTTTAAAATGGCATTTAAATCTGATGATCAGAACTGTCTGAGAGACCATGATTTTGAACTGATCCTGGCATTTTATTCAGACCGGATCCAGGAAAAATCCGGAAAGCCATTGTCGGAAGATTTAAAATTCCTGCTAGAAATGTATTGCCAGGGTTCTATTTACATGACTGTACAGTGGGTATTTGGAAGAGTGAAACGTACGCCGGAGGAACTGGCAGCAGATCTCGTGAAAGCGATGCCAGAGGAACTGGCGGGAGTCTTTGAAGGGCTGGATCTTCTATAATCCATTCGCGTTACATTTTCACAATTTTGTAACTTTCATTTTGGGGGCAATATTGTTAAAATAAAAACATAAAAGCTGAATGAAAGCAAATCATGTCATGTAAGAAAAGGAGAGATTGAAATGGCAAACAGAATTATGCTGAATGAGACATCTTATCACGGAGCAGGAGCAATCAAGGAGATTGCAACAGAAGCAAAGACAAGAGCATTTAAGAAAGCATTTGTATGCTCTGATCCAGACCTTATTAAATTTGGGGTAACAAAAAAGGTAACAGATGTATTAGATGAGGCTGGACTCGTATATGAGATTTATTCTGACATCAAAGCCAATCCTACTATTCAGAATGTACAGAATGGAGTTGCAGCATTTAAGAAGGCTGAGGCTGATTACATTGTAGCAATCGGTGGAGGATCTTCCATGGATACAGCAAAAGCAATCGGTATCATTATTGCTAATCCGGAATTCGAGGATGTAAGAAGTCTGGAAGGTGTTGCGCCAACTAAGAAACCTTGTGTACCGATCATAGCAGTTCCGACAACAGCAGGTACAGCAGCAGAGGTTACAATCAACTATGTAATTACAGATGTAGAGAAGAAGAGAAAATTTGTCTGTGTTGACCCACATGATATGCCAGTCATCGCAGTTGTAGACCCGGATATGATGTCCTCTATGCCAAAAGGACTGACAGCTTCCACAGGTATGGATGCTCTTACACATGCAATCGAAGGATATACAACAAAGGCTGCATGGGAGATGACAGATATGTTCCATATCAAAGCAATCGAGATTATTTCCAAATCTTTAAGAGGAGCAGTTGCAAATGAGAAAGAGGGTCGTGAGGGAATGGCTCTTGGACAGTATATCGCAGGAATGGGATTCTCAAATGTAGGTCTTGGAATTGCTCATTCTATGGCTCATACACTTGGAGCTGTTTATGACACACCACATGGTGTTGCATGTGCTATGATGCTTCCAATCGTTATGGAGTATAATGCTGAATGCACAGGCGAGAAATACAAAGAGATCGCAAGAGCTATGGGTGTCAAAGGTGTTGATGATATGTCTGTAGAAGAATACAGAAAAGCAGCAGTAGACGCTGTTTCGCAGCTTTCTATCGACGTTGGAATCCCAACAAAACTGGAAGCGTTAAAAGAAGAGGATCTTGACTTCTTAGCTGAGTCTGCACACGCAGATGCATGCGCTCCGGGTAATCCGAAAGATGCAAGTGTTGAAGATCTGAAGAATCTGTTCAGAAAATTAATGTAATGATGCCAGGGCGGATTGTGGGAGTGCAAAGCACAGAGTAATCCGCATGCATCATGCATTATTACATAATCTAAGATAAGAGAACTCCTGACATTGATATCCAGTGCCAGGAGTTTTTAATATTTCGAAAAATTAAAATGAGAAGAAAACAGTATAAAACAGTATATAACAGTTGACAAACTGTTATATACTGTTTTATACTGTTTATAACGAAGGAGGAGTTTTATGGATATCATAGTAAACCATTCATCCATGCAGCCAATCTATGAACAGATTGGAGATCAGATAAAAGAAAAGATCATGCATGGTATATTAAAAGCAGATACCCCACTCCCGTCAGTTCGTACTTTAGCTAAAGAACTTAAGGTCAGTGCACTGACCGTGAAAAAAGCATATGATGCTCTGGAAGAAGAAGGATTTGTAATTACGATTCATGGAAAAGGAAGTTTCGTAGCATTTGCAGATCAGGGGCTGATGCTGGAGGAGAAGAAAAAAGAAGTGGAAGCTGATTTGGAGATGGCCATCCGAAAAGGCAAAAGCTGTGGAATGACGGATCAGGAATTACTGGAGTTGTTTCAGATTGTTTTGGAGGATTGATAAGTATGTTGAAATTTGAAGGTGTGAAAAAGCACTATAAAGATTTTGAACTGAATCTTACAATGGAAGTACCGGAAGGTTATGTTACCGGACTGATCGGAGCCAATGGTGCAGGAAAAAGTACAGCATTCAAAGCAGCATTAGGTCTGATCAGACCAGATGCAGGTGTTGTAAAGATGCTGGGAAAAAATGTAGAAGATTTTACAGTGCAGGATAAAGAGTGGATTGGAGTTGTTCTGGCTGATTCTGGTTTCAGTGGATATTTACGTGTGAAAGATATACTTCCGATGCTTGAAAGTATGTACCATAAGTTTCAGAAAGAAGATTTCCTGGAAATGTGCAAAAAATACCAGTTGCCATTAGACAAAAAGATCAAGGAGTTTTCAACGGGAATGAAACGTAAATTACAGATTGCAGCGGCAGTTTCACATGGCGCAGATGTGTTGCTTCTGGATGAACCGACCGCAGGACTGGACGTTATGGCAAGAGACGAGATGTTAGATATTTTACGAGAGTATATGGAAACACCAGGACGTTCTATTCTGATTAGTTCACACATTTCCACAGATCTGGAAGGAATCTGTGATGACATTTATATGATTGATGAAGGAAAGATTCTTTTGCATGAAGAGACCGACAAACTTTTGGATCAGTATGGACTTTTAAAGGTGAAGGCAGACCAGTACGAGGCGCTTGACAAGGCGTACATTTTGGCGCATAAGAAAGAAGAGTATGGTTATAGCTGCCTGACAAATGAACGGCAGTATTATCAGGAAAACTATCCAGATATCACCATTGAAAAAGGAAAAATTGATGATGTGATCATTATGATGAAAAGGGGGCAGCAAGAATGAAAGGATTGTTGATCAAAGATTACAAACTCATGTTGGGACAAAAATCCTTTTTGGGAATGGCAGCTCTTATGGCGGTATTATATCTCATTATTTACAAAGACCCTACATTTGCTGTTGTATTTATTACGGTCATGTGTACTATGTTTACAGTTAGTACACTAAGTTATGATGAATATGAAAATGGAATGGCTTATTTGTTCACACTTCCAATCAGTAGAAACACATATGTATTAGAAAAGTATGTATTTGCATTGGTGAATAGCACCGCGACTGGAGTGATCATGTATGCTATGGCATATGGTGTCGTTAAAATCCGCGGACTGGCGATATCACAAAGTGATATGTATTCAGGTCTGGCCGGTGCCTGCTTTGTATCAATTATTATGATAAGCTATATGATTCCGTTGTATATAAAGTTCGGAATAGAAAAGAGCAGAATTGTGTCAGTAAGCGGAATGGCAGCTATTTTTTTAATACTGTACCTGGGAATAAAAATATCAAAAGAACGGAATGGGGCGATACTGAAAATCATAAGTCGAGCTGAAAAATTAAGTGATGGAATTGTAATTTTACTGATTTTTGCAGTTTCGGTTATATTAATTTGCATTTCACTAGTGTGCGCAATGAAAGCAATGAAAAAGCGTGAATTTTAAAAAGGGACAGGTGTGAGAAACAGTAAAGACTGAGAATACGTGATGGTAAAAAAATTGGGGACGGGGTTTTTTTAGAAAAACCCCGTCCCCAATTTTTAAAAAATGCAGTTTTATTGTCTGTGGCTTGCAATTATCAGCCGTACTGTCCGGTACAGATAAGGCTTATATTCTTCGATGGGCAGTGGTTCGTTATATAAGATTGAATTATATGCCGTGGATCCGGTCAGTTCTACGATGGTGAATAGCATAACGTCCGGACATTCGTATTTGTAAGAATCTTCATTAACGAGATTGAGAAATTCTTCATAAAAATCTGGTTCGGTCCGTTCTTCGGTGAGAAGGGCGGAGCGAAGTGCACCCATGACTAGATTCTTGGAAATAAAGTTTAACAATGCCTTATTGCTGGCGAGAGCATCTATAATGTAATTAATGATAAAGATTAATTGTTCTTCCAGCCCGGAAATGTCTGCTTTCCGTAATGCTTTTGCTGCTTTCTCAAATAGTTCATGAGTCTTGAAAGCGGTAAGTTTATTCTTGATATCATATTTGTCTTTAAAATATAAATAGAAAGTTCCTTTTGCAACACCGGCTTTTTCTACAATATCAGAAATAGCAGTAGCATTGATACCTTTTGTGGTAAAAAGTTCGTATGCGGTGTTGAAGAGGGCTTCTTTTTTCTTTTTTTTATTTTCGTCTACTTTTCCCATGATTATCCTCTTTTCTGTTCAACAGCAATTATAACTGTACGGCAAGGTAATGTGCAAGTTAATTTTTTGCTTAAAGGTAGAAAACGTGAGTGCATTTCTAATGTATGATTGTAAAAGTAATGTGTCATATTTTTATTGATGAAAATAATTTAACATAAAAATGACCAATAGTCAAAAATATATTGACTATTGGTCATTTTTGGTGTATTATGCTGTTTGAAAAAGAAAATGACTAACAGTCATAAATGAAAGGGAGAAGGAGTTATGGTTAACTTTGGAAAGAAAGTGGTGAAATACAGAGTATTGATACTGATACTTGGCGTGCTGTTGCTGATTCCGTCAGTCCTCGGTTATCTGAACACCCGGGTCAATTATGATGTTCTGACTTATCTTCCAGACAATATCGAGACGATGAAAGGACAGGATATTCTGGTGAATGATTTTGGAACCGGAGCATTTTCTATGTTCATTGTTGATGGTATGGAAGAGAAAGATGTAGCGGAACTGAAAGAGAAGATTGAGAAAGTCGATCATGTGGCAAATGTAATATGGTACGACTCTATTGCAGATATTTCCGTGCCGATGAGTATGTTGCCGGACGACATTTACGATGTATTTAATTCCGATACCGGAACGATGATGGCGATTTTCTTTGATGAGGGAACATCTTCAGATGGAACGATGGATGCAATTGCACAGATCCGGGAAATTGCCGGCAAGCAATGTTTTTTAAGTGGAATGTCCGCAGTAGTTACGGACACGAAGAATCTGGCAGAAAAAGAGACTCCGGTATATGTACTGATTGCCGTTATTTTGGCGGTCATTGTACTTGGACTGACAATGGAATCATTTTTCGTACCGTTACTTTTTATGCTGAGTATCGGAATGGCAATCATTTACAATCTGGGAAGTAACTATTTTATGGGAGAAATTTCTTATATTACGAAAGCGTTGGCAGCGGTATTGCAGCTAGGTGTTACGTTGGATTATTCCATTTTCCTGATGCACAGTTATGAAGAACAGCAGGTGAGATACGACGGAGATAAGAAGCGTGCCATGGCACATGCGATTTCCCAGACATTTTCATCAGTTATGGGAAGTTCCATTACAACAATTGCCGGATTCATTGCATTATGCTTTATGTCCTTTACACTGGGACTGGATATTGGAATCGTTATGGTAAAAGGAGTTATCTTTGGAGTGATTGCATGTGTGACCATTCTTCCGTCTATGATTCTTTGTTGTGACAAAATCATTGAGAAGACGAAACACAAACCATTCCTCCCGGATATTGGAAGAATTTCTGACAAGGTTACGAAACGATACCTGGTATATGTAGTATTGTTTTTGTTATTCTTATTTCCTGCAATTTATGGAAATAACCATACAGCAGTTTATTACAACCTGGACGAGACATTACCAAAGGATCTGCCAAGTATCATTGCAAATGAAAAGTTAAAAGAAGATTACGATATGAATACAACGCACATGATTCTGGTGGACAGTTCCGTATCTTCAACAGATGTCAATAAAATGATAAAAGAAATGGATAAGGTAGACGGTGTCAAATGGGCACTTGGGCTGGACTCTCTTGTAGGTCCGTCAGTTCCGTCTGATATGATTCCGGAGTCCGTATCCAGTATGCTGAAAAATGATAAATATCAGCTGCTTCTTGTAAACTCTGAATATAAGGTAGCATCTGATGAAGTCAATGCCCAGATTAAGACATTGAATAAGATTTTGCACAAATATGATAAGAACGGAATGTTGATTGGTGAAGGACCGCTGACCGCAGATCTGATTGATATTACAGATCAGGATTTTAAGACGGTCAGTGCAGTATCCATTGGAATTATATTTGTCATTATCCTTGTGTTATTCAAATCCATTTCACTTCCGGTCATTCTGGTAGGTGTTATTGAATTTGCAATCTTTGTAAATATGGGAATTCCTTATTACACAGGCACGAAGCTTCCATTTGTTGCTTCTATCGTTATCGGAACGATTCAGCTGGGATCTACGGTTGACTATGCAATCCTGATGACGACAAGATATAAGCGTGAACGAAACCATGGGGCAAATAAACATGATGCCATTACGACAGCCCACCGTGTATCAGCACAGTCCATTATGGTCAGTGCCTTAAGCTTCTTCGCAGCGACTATCGGAGTCGGACTTTATTCCAACATTGATATGATCAGTTCGCTGTGTATCCTGATGGCAAGGGGAGCGCTGATCAGTATGGTAGTCGTAATCTTCGTACTGCCATCCATGTTTATGGTATTTGACAAAGTAATCGTAAAAACAAGTAAAGGTTTTCTGCCGAAAGAGGCATAAGATTCACAGGAGGGATCACTATGAACGGAAATAAAAAAATCGCAAAAAAAATTGTAGCAGGATCTATGGCTGTCATGATGGCTGCCGGACTTGCCGGAACATATGAATATCACAATAATGTCATGCAGGTACAGGCAGCAGAGCAAAAGGACAAAGACACTCAGGAATTAAAAGAGACTGCGGAAAATGTATTGGCAGACCACGCAACAGATTCTGAGGATACAGGATTTTCAAAAGAGGAATCTGTGTATGTAAAAGCAGATGCAAGTGGAAATGTAAAGAAAACGACGGTATCTGAATGGCTGAAAAATCCGGAAAAAGGAACCATTTCTGACACATCTGAATTGAAAGATATTAAAAATGTAAAAGGTGACGAAACATTTGAGACAGGAAGCAACAACAACGTAAGCTGGAAGTCTGAAGGAAATGACATTTACTATCAGGGAACAATAGATAAAGAGCTCCCGGTAGATGTGAAAGTATCCTACAAACTGGACGGAAAGAGCATTTCCCCGAAAGATCTGAAAGGTAAAAGCGGAAAGGTTGAGATTCAGTTTAGCTATGACAACAAATCAAAACAGACTGTCAATGTAAATGGTGAAGATGTAGAAATGTACACACCATTTACCATGGTCAGTGCAATGATGCTTTCCTCTGATGAGTACAGCAATGTGTCTGTTGAAAATGGAAAACTTATTTCTGACGGAGATAAAAATATTGTAGTCGGAGTTGCATTCCCGGGACTTGCAAATGATCTGAATCTGAAAGATCTGGATATGGACATTGATATTCCGGAGACAGTAACAATTACAGCAGATGTCAAAGATGCAACAGTCGGAACAAGTATTACAATGGCTTCCGCAGAGCTGATGAATGAATTCGGACTGGACGACATCGACAGCTTTGATGACTTGCAGGATTCTATTGACGATCTTGAAGACGCAACAAATCAGTTGGTAGACGGTTCTAAAGAAGCAGCCGATGGCTCAAAAGAACTGGCAGATGGAGCCGGAACATTGAATGACGGAGCCGGAACACTGGCAAGTGGAGCCGGAACACTGGCGGACGGTGTGAATACATTGAATGAAAAGAGTGGAACACTGGTCAGTGGAGTGAACACACTGGCAAGCGGAGTGCAGGCTTATACGGGCGGAGTAGAAGAAATCTATGCCGGAAGTAATGACCTGGTTTCAGGAGCACAGGCATTGGCAAGTGGAGCTGATACATTAAATACGAACATAGCATCAGCAGCTGATGGTGCAAACAGCCTTGTTGCAGGCGCACAATCTTTAAAAAATGGATTGAAAACGGCAAAAGATACGCTGGATGAAGGTGTTAAGGTGTTAAATAATGTTACAGAAGAGAATATTAAAAACAGTGTGACAGCAACCGTAAGTACAGATAAAGTGACAGCATCTGTAAATAAACCAGAAGTAGCAGCTATTGTCAATCAGCACATTGATGAAAATACAACAGCAGAAGAAAAAGAAGCAATAACAAAGGCTGTTGAAGATGCACTGGAGCAATGTACTGCAAGTGTAGATAAAGACAGCATTGAAGTGGAAAAAACAGTAAATGGTAATGCTCAATTGATTACACAAAGTGTAAAAGGGGCGCAGGATTATATGAATGGAGTAGGTACTTCTCTTACTCAAAGTTCTGGCTCTAAGGAACAGCCAAGTGTTTGGGATGGCGTGAATGGTATTGAATCTGGAGCGTCTACATTAGCTGGATATTTAGGATTGGGAGACGGCAAAACATTGACAATTGGTACAGGAGCAGCAGGTCTGGCAAGTGGAAGCAAAAAACTATTGGCTGGAACTCAAAAACTTCAGGCAGGAGCATCGCAGCTCCATGACAACAGTGCACCGCTTATGGCTGGTGTTACTTCCTTAAAAGACGGTGGTTCCCAGCTTGCAAGTGGTGTTAGCCAGTTAGCAAGTGGTGCTAATCAGGTTGCTGACGGAGCCGGAACATTATCTAACGGAACTCAGACATTATTAGACGGAGCGAACACCTTAGCGGATGGAAACCAGACTCTGGCAGACGGAATGCAGGAATACAAAGAAGAGGCAATTGATAAACTGACAGATCTCTTCAATGGAGATATTAGTGGTGTGACAGATCGAATTGATGCAATGACTAACCTTGCAAAAGAATACAAATCATTTGCAGGAATCAGTGACGGAGTATCCGGAACAACAAAATTTATCATCGAGACAGAAGGTATCGACGACTAGTTATTTCTTTATTACAAATGTAAAGAAAAATAAACAAACACAGGGCGGGAGTGAAATGACTTCCGTCCTGTTCAATCTTATTTCTTAAGGAAAAGATAAGAAAATATTTCTTGAGATTATCACATGACTATGCGATTCTATCTACACGCAGACGATGGTTCTAATTATCTGCAAAGTATCTATATTAATTTCATTCATTTTCGGAGCCGGAAGAATCGGCAGTAATTCCCAAAGTGATGATAAGCAGACAGATAAATGAAGTTAAAAAATGATGTGAAATTATCTTCATATACTGGAATATACTGAAAGTATATGTTAATCTATAAGTAGAAATCATAGCATTTTCTTTTGAACAGACATTTATCTGCAAAAAGAAAGGAGAAGCTATGTCAACAAAAGAGAAGAGAAAATTGAAAGACCTGAACCTGTTGGATAAGTTCCTGTTTGATGAAGCGATGGAAGATGAGGAAAATATGAAGACACTTCTGGATATCATTCTGGGACAGAATACGCATCTGAAACAGCCGCCCCAGACGGAGAAGGAGTGCAGAAGTTCTTTAGAAAAACGTCAGATAAGATTAGATGTTTACACTATCGATGAAGATGATGTGGTGTATGATACAGAACCACAAAAGACAAACACGAAAAATCTTCCAAAACGAAGCCGGTTATATCAGGGAATGATAGACAGCCGTTTGTTACCGCCGGGGTGCATTGATTTTAATTTGCTAAATCCTGTGGTAATTATAATGATTATGCCATTTGACTTATTTGGATATGAGTTATATCGCTATACATTCAAAATGCAATGTGAGGAAGTTCCGGAACTGGAACTGGGGGATGATGCAACGAGAATCTTCCTGAATAGCCATGGAAAACATCCGGAGTTAGTCAGCCAGGAGTTGATTGAACTTTTGGAATACATGGAGAAATCTACAGATGCAGTAGCGGAGGAATGTGAAAGTGAACGGATACATCAGATGCATGAGCGTGTCACCAGGTTAAAGGGCAACAAAGAAATGGAGATAAAGTTTATGCAGAAGTGGGAAGAAAAAGAAATGGAAAGGCAGGAAGCATATGCGGAAGGTGAACGTGCTGGAGAGGCGCGAATTAACAAACTGATCATGTATTTGCTTGAGCAGGGGCGCAATGAAGACTTGGCAAAAGCAGCAGCGAATTCCGAGTATCAGGCGAAGCTTTTAAAAGAACTGGGGCTGTAGACGACATGTTCAATGTATATACTAGTAGTTTTCGATAGTTTTCAGAAGTAAAATCTGCATTGTTTACTAGTTGGCATATCCGGAAAAATAAGATATAATGGACGATGGTAACGGATGCGCTACCTGGAATATGATACGAAAGTATAGAAGGAGTCTTTCTGAATATGGAAGCTTATACGAGTTTTGCGAGGGTATATGATACCTTCATGGATAATGTGCCGTATAAAGAGTGGGCGGATTATCTGGGAAAAATATTAAAGGAATATGGAATTGATGACGGGCTTGTTCTGGATCTTGGCTGTGGAACTGGAAACATGACAGAAATGCTGGCTTCATCTGGTTATGATATGATCG
This sequence comes from Dorea sp. 210702-DFI.3.17, assembly GCF_020560825.1. Classification (NCBI taxonomy): domain Bacteria; kingdom Bacillati; phylum Bacillota; class Clostridia; order Lachnospirales; family Lachnospiraceae; genus Dorea; species Dorea sp. 210702-DFI.3.17. Next base: position 426,933 of record NZ_JAJCNB010000001.1, on the reverse strand, counting down.
GTGTGGATAATGCAGAAGAGATGCTGGAGATTGCCATGGAGAAGAAGGTCGAGAGTGGACATGATATTTTGTATCTTCTTCAGGATATGCGGGAATTTGAATTATACGGAACGGTCAGAGCGGTTATAAGTGCCTGCGATTCTGTGAACTATATTACGGACGATGAGGACCTGACGGAAGTTTTCCGGTTGGTGAATAATTATCTGGATCCGGAAGGGCTGTTTGTATTTGATTTTAATACGGAGTATAAGTATCGGGAGCTACTTGGAGAACAGACAATTGCAGAAGACCGTGAGGAATGCAGCTTTATCTGGGATAATTATTACGATGAAGACGAACGGATCAATGAATATGAACTGACTCTTTTTGTGCGGGACGAAGAACAACCACAGCTTTATCGTAAGTATCAGGAAGAACATTTTCAGAGAGCATATACGCTGGAGCAGATCAGACATATGCTTACTGAGGCAGGACTTGAATATGTAACTGCCTACGATGACTATACAAAAGAAAGTCCACATGACCGGAGTGAGAGAATCTGCGTAGTGGCAAGAGAACATGGGAAAGGATTGGCATAAGATAGATGATGGAAGATTATATTGTAAGAGCGACGGCAGCAGGAGGACAGATGCGTGCATTTGCTGCGACAACGAAAAACCTTGTAGAGTCTGCAAGAGTGCATCATAATACAAGCCCGGTTGCGACTGCGGCACTTGGAAGGACACTGACAGCAGGGGCAATCATGGGAAGTATGATGAAAAATGATACAGATATGCTGACACTTCAGATTCGTGGAGACGGCCCAATCGAGGGCATCACTGTAACTGCAGACAGCCATGCAAATGTAAAAGGATATGTTGGAAATCCGGACGTGATGCTTCCGCCAAAGAATGGCAAGCTGGACGTCGGAGGAGCAGTTGGTATCGGTCTTTTACAGGTGATTAAAGATATGGGACTGAAAGAGCCTTATGTGGGACAGACAATTCTTGTAAGCAGTGAGATTGCAGAAGATCTGACTTATTATTTTGCAAGTTCCGAGCAGGTACCTTCTTCAGTGGGACTTGGTGTTCTGATGAATAAAGATAATACTGTACGCTGTGCAGGTGGATTTATTATTCAGTTGATGCCATTTGCAACAGAAGAGACTATCAGCCAGTTGGAGAAGAATCTGAAGGATGTGACTTCTGTTACAGATTTTCTGGACAAGGGCTATACACCGGAGCAGATGTTAGAGAAACTGATCGGACATCTGGATCTTGAAATCACAGATACTATTCCAACACAGTTTTACTGTAATTGTTCTAAAGAACGTGTAGAGCAGGCAGTTGCAAGTATCGGAAAGAAAGACATTCAGGAAATGATCGATGAAGGAAAAGACATTGAAGTAAAATGTCATTTTTGCAATACGGCATATAACTATACAGTCGAAGACTTGAAGAACATTCTGAAAAGAAGTAAGAAATAATCAGGTGAATAGACCGGATAATAGAATAGTAGAGAGAGAATTGCGGTCAAATTTATGACCGCAATTCATTATAAGATATTAGATGTAAATTTATATGGAGGAAGATTATGAGACATGGTTTTATAAAAGTCGCGGCAGCAACACCGGATATCCGGGTAGCGGATGTGGATTACAATAAAGGGCAGATTATAAAGCAGATGGATGAGGCAGCAGAAGCAGGTGCCAAGATTATTGTATTTCCGGAGCTTTGTATTACAGGATATACATGCAGTGATCTTTTCCTTCAGGATATTTTATTAAATAGTGCGAAAAAAGCACTTGTAGAAATTGCAGAACATACAAAAAATCTGGATGCGCTTGTGTTTGTGGGAGTCCCTATTGCAGTTGGCGGGGAACTTTATAATGTAGCAGCGGCTTTGAACCATGGAAATATATTAGGTTTCACAACGAAGAGCTTTCTGCCCAATTATGGGGAATTCTATGAGATGCGCCAGTTCCGTCCGGGACCGAAAAAAGCAGAGAAAATTCTGTTTGGCGGAAAAGAGATTCCATTTGGACCCCAGCTTTTATTTGTGGAAAATCAGATGGCTAATCTGATCGTGTCAGCAGAAATCTGTGAGGACGTGTGGTCACCAGTTCCACCGAGCATTGAGGCGGCAAGAGAGGGAGCGACTGTGATCGTTAACTGTTCGGCCAGTGATGAGACGATTGGAAAGGCTTCTTACCGGGAGGCATTAATTTCTGGGCAGTCTGCAAGGCTGATCAGCGGGTATATCTACGCCAACGCAGGAGAAGGTGAATCGACTACAGATCTTGTATTTGGCGGACATAATCTGATCGCGGAAAATGGAACGATTCTGGCAGAGGCGAAGAGATTTTCGAACGGGATTATTTATACAGAATTTGATGTACAGAAAATTGCGAATGAACGCAGAAAAAATACGACATTTACAGAGACACAGGAACATGTACTTCCGAGGATTCCGTTTGGATTAGAACAGACAGAAACTATTCTTACAAGAACATTTCCGTCCAGACCATTCGTTCCTCGTGATGATCAGGAGAGGGCAAAGCGCTGTGAGGAGATTTTAACAATTCAGGCGATGGGACTGAAAAAGCGGCTTGCACATACTCATGCAAAAAGTGCAGTAGTTGGAATATCCGGAGGTCTGGATTCTACATTGGCACTGCTTGTGACAGCCAAGGCATTTGATGCACTGGGACTTGAGCGCAGCGGTATTACGGCAGTCACCATGCCGTGTTTTGGAACGACAGACAGAACGTATCAGAATGCATGTAAAATGTCTCTGAAAGTCGGAGCAACTCTGAGAGAAGTCAGGATCGGTGATGCAGTCATGCAGCATTTTAAAGACATCGGACATGACCCACAAGACCACAGCGTAACTTATGAAAATTCACAGGCGAGGGAGCGGACACAGGTGCTTATGGACATTGCCAATCAAACTGGAGGACTTGTAATCGGAACCGGAGATATGTCAGAACTGGCACTTGGCTGGGCGACCTACAATGGAGATCATATGTCTATGTACGGAGTAAATGCTTCCGTGCCAAAGACGCTGGTCAGACATCTGGTTCATTATTATGCAGACACTTGTGAGGATCCATCATTGAAAGAAGTGCTTTATGATGTGCTTGATACGCCGGTAAGCCCGGAGCTTCTGCCGCCAAAAGACGGTGAAATCGCGCAGAAGACAGAAGATCTTGTAGGGCCATATGAACTTCATGACTTTTTCCTGTATTATTTCCTGAGAATGGGATATGAGCCAGGAAAGATTTACCGGATTGCGAAGCTTTCCTTTGCCGGGGAGTATGACGACGAGACAATTTATAAATGGCTTCGTACATTTTGCTGGAGATTCTTTTCACAGCAGTTTAAGAGGTCCTGCCTGCCGGACGGTCCGAAGGTCGGAACAGTCGCTTTATCTCCGAGAGGCGACTGGAGAATGCCAAGTGATGCGTGTGTAGCATTGTGGATACAGAATCTTGAAAAAGAAGCGGGAAAATAACGTCTATAAAGGTAATAAGAGATCAAAAAAAGGAACATCGCCGAATTATAAAGATTACGGGAATGTTCCTTTTTTAGTTTTGCAAGTAAATGAAAAGTTTTATAATTGGATGTTCTTGAAAAGATCGCCAAGGCTTGTTCCGATGTCTTCGCTCTTTGGAATCTCGACCTTAACTTCTTCCTCCTCCTGGATGGCTTCCTCAAGAGCTTTCATGCTCAGGCTGATCTTGCCATCTTTGACACCGATGACTTTGACCTGAACTTCATCACCTACATTCAGGACATCTTTTGGGAATTTGATACGTTTCTGGCTTATCTGGGAAACGTGTACAAGTCCGGAAAGTCCGTCTTCCAGACGTACAAATGCACCGTAGTTCTGGAGGGATTCTACGGTTCCGGTAAGAACGCTTCCTACTTTGATGTTTGCAATTTTTTCTTCACGCTCTTTTTTCTCTTTTTCTTTGAGAAGTTCACGGGCGGAAAGTACCAGCCGGTTATTTGCCTGATCCACATCAATGACCTGAACTTCGATATCTTTTAACAGATAAGATTCCAGATCTTCGATATAGGATAAAGAAAGTCGGGAAGCAGGAATAAATCCACGGATTCCTTCTACCATTGCGATAGCACCGCCATTTACAATTCCTTCGATTTTTACAGGGAGCACAGTTCCTTTTTCGAGGTAGGACTGAACTACATTCCATGGATTTGCATCATCAAAATGATCTTCCAAATCTGCCATAGTTACATTTTCTTCGTTGAATTCTTCGCTCATAGTATATTCCTTCCTATCAGTAAAATTGTTGCTTTTAGTATAGCATAAATAAACTGCTTGTACAAAGAAAATTAACTATGTTAGAATATGTTGTAGAAAATAAGTAACAGTTCGAGTGAGATATACGAATTATTGGAAAAATGATGAGTATAGCCGGATGCAATCAGAAAAACCGATATGGACTGCTCGAATTAGCAAGAAGATTATAAGGTGATATATATGGGAAAGAGAAAAGAAAAGATTTATGTGATCGGACATAAGAATCCGGATACAGATTCTATCTGTTCCGCGATTGCCTATGCAGATCTGAGGCAGAAAGTAACCGGACAGGTTCATGAGGCAAAGCGGGCAGGACATGTGAATGATGAGACTGCTTATGTACTGGATCGTTTTGGGGTAGAGGCTCCCAAGCTTCTTACAGATGTCAGACTTCAAGTGAGAGATCTGGATATTCACGAGATGCCGGGGCTTAAGCCCAATGCGTCCATTCGTGATACATGGGAGCGTATGCGGCAGGAGCAGGCAAAGACACTGCCAATCGTGAAGGATGATGAGCTGGTAGGAGTTGTATCTACCGGAGATATTGCAAAATCTTATATGGATGTGTATGATAGTGAGATATTATCAAAAGCGAGAACCCAATATCGGAATATTGTCAAGACACTGGACGGTACAATGATAACAGGTAATGAGCATGGGTATTTTATGAGAGGAAAAGTAGCAATCGGAGCCTCAAGTCCGAATCTTATGGAAGAGTTTATTGAAAAGGACGATCTGGTGATATTAGGAGATCTTGAGGAAGCGCAGGCATGTGCCGTGAATATTGATGCCAGCTGTATGGTTATCTGCAAAGATGCAGAAGTTTCTCCGAAATTGATTCAGAAGGCAAAAGAACAGAGTATAGTGATCATTCAGACTCCGTATGATACATTTACGACAGCAAGACTGATTAATCAGAGCATTCCGGTGAAGTTTTATATGACCTCTGGACCACTGACTATGTTCCGGATGAATGATTATGTTGATGATATTAAAGATATTATGGCGAAAAAGCGTTTTCGCGATTTCCCGATTCTGGATCGTCATGGCAGATTTAAAGGATTCATTTCCAGACGTCGTTTCCTCGGTGCCAGCAAGAAAAAAGTAATCCTAGTGGATCATAACGAGCGGTCACAGGCAGTTGATGGAATTGAGGAAGCAGAAATCATTGAGATTATTGATCATCACAGACTTGGAGATATCGAGACAGTCAGCCCGATTACGTTCCGTAATCAGCCAGTGGGATGCACGGCGACGATTGTTAACCAGATGTATGAGGAGAATGAGATCGAAGTTCCAAGAGAGATTGCCGGGCTTTTATGTGGCGCAATTATTTCGGATACATTATTGTTCCGTTCACCGACCTGTACGCCGTTAGATGAAAGGACTGCGAAAAAACTGGCAAAAATTTCAGATATTGACCTGGAGCAGATGGCGCAGGAAATGTTCAATGCAGGAAGCAACTTGAAAGGCAAGAGTGCAGAGGATATCTGTTTCCAGGATTTCAAGCAGTTTACAGTCAACGACACGATATTTGGTGTAGGACAGATCACGTCCATGAGCAAAGAAGAACTGGCAGCTATTCGTGATATGATGACGGAGCATTTGCCAAAGGTACTGGAAGCACATAACCTGAATATGATTTATTTTATGCTGACAGATATTCTGGCAGAATCCACGGAGCTTTTGTGTGTGGGAACTGGTGCGAGAGGAATTGCCCTCAGCGCATTTGATCTTCCGGATAATGCAAAGAGTCTGATATTAAAAGGAGTTGTGTCCAGAAAGAAACAGCTGATACCAGTGCTGGTCGAGACCATGCAGCAGATGTAGAAAGGATAGCATACTATGGGAAAAGAATTATGGAAACCGGGGAATATGGTGTATCCGCTCCCGGCGGTTATGGTAAGTTGTGCGGACAAAGAAGGGCATGACAATATCATTACAATTGCATGGACAGGGACAATCTGTACAAATCCGGCAATGTTATATATATCCGTGCGTCCGACGAGATATTCTTATCATTTGATTAGGGAAAGCGGAGAATTTGTAGTGAACCTGACGACAAAAGATCTGGTAAAAGCGACGGATTGGTGCGGGGTGCGTTCAGGAAGAGATGTGGACAAATGGAGTGAAATGCATCTGACTCGCGGAAATGCTCAGACACTTATCTATGCTCCGATAATTGAGGAAAGCCCAGTCAATATTGAGTGTCAGGTCGTGAAAGTTGAAGAGTTGGGTTCACATCACATGTTTCTTGCAAAAGTGACCGGCGTGCAGGTGGATGACCGGTTCATGCAGGATAATGGAAAATTTGCACTGAACAAAACAGGACTTCTGGCATATTCCCACGGGGAATATTTTGATCTTGGAAAATCACTTGGAACATTTGGCTACAGTGTGAAAAAGAAGAAAAAGGTGAAAAAGAAAAAATAATAAAGCGCAGGATTTCATATATATAAAGAGACTGGTAGTGCAAAGGTAACAGGTCTCTTTATTATGAAAGAATGGAAATTAAAAAAAGTGATACAGATTCTTACAGCGTGTCTGGCAATGATAGTTGTTTTAAATGTTTCAGGAATTTCTATGAAAACAATGCAAACAATTGATATTAATAAGAAAGAATCAAAAACGAACAGACGAGATTCAAATCTGCAAATTGAGTCAGAAACACGGGAAACAATATCCCGGATTTTGAATGAGCAGATACAGACAGAGCTGCCTCAGATTGCCATTACATTTGATGACGGACCCAGTGTGTGCACACCGGCACTTCTTGACGGATTAAAAGAGAGAGGTGTGAAGGCAACATTTTTTCTAGTAGGAGAAAATGTTGAGACCTATCCGGATATTGTGAAACGAATCTATGAAGAAGGACATTTAATTGGAAATCACACGTATCATCATGTTGAGATTACGAAACTTTCTGATGAAGAAGCAATGTATGAAATTAACAAGACTGATGAGCTGATTGCGGCAATTACCGGACAGCGCGTGCAGTATATCCGTCCGCCCTTTGGAGTCTGGAAGAGAGAACTGGAGAATTATCTGGACGTATTACCTGTCATGTGGACGGTAGACCCTTTGGACTGGACTACGGAAAATATAGATGAAGTTGTGAATAAAGTAGTGCCGCAGGCGAAGGAGAATGATATTATTTTATTACATGATTGTTATAAATCATCGGTAGAGGCGGCGCTTCGGATCGTAGATCTTTTAAAGGCAGAAGGCTTTGAATTTGTGACAGTAGATAAACTGATTCTTGAGTAAGGAAAACCAGAAGAAATCAGGAAGAATGGAGATAGAAAAAGCATGGATTTGTTTGAATATGCAAGACAGAAAAATATGGATCAGGAGGCACCGCTGGCGTCCAGGCTTCGGCCGACAACGCTGGAGGAAGTGGTAGGACAGCAGCATATTATTGGAAAAGACAAGTTGTTGTACCGTGCAATCAAAGCAGATAAGTTAAGTTCTATTATCTTTTATGGGCCGCCGGGAACCGGTAAGACGACACTGGCGAAAGTGATTGCCCATACGACAAGTGCAGAATTCACCCAGATCAATGCAACGGTGGCAGGCAAGAAAGATATGGAAGAAGTGGTACAGAAAGCGAAAGAGACGCTGGGCATGTATCAGAAGAAGACCATTCTTTTTGTAGATGAGATTCATCGTTTTAACAAAGGACAGCAGGATTATCTGCTTCCATTTGTGGAGGACGGAACAATTATTCTGATTGGAGCTACCACGGAGAATCCTTATTTTGAGGTCAATGGAGCATTAATTTCCCGTTCCAGTATCTTTGAACTTCATCCGCTTGAAAAAGAAGATATCAAAACACTTTTGAAGCGGGCAGTCTATGATCAGGAAAAAGGTATGGGAAGCTATCATGCGGAAATTGACGAGGAAGCACTGGAGTTCCTTGCAGACATTGCAGGAGGAGATGCGAGAAATGCATTGAATGCTATTGAACTCGGGATTCTCACGACAGAGCGAAGTGCGGACGGAAAGATCCATATTACACTTGACGTGGCGTCCGAGTGTATTCAAAAACGTGTAGTGCGCTATGACAAGACAGGAGACAATCATTACGATACGATTTCTGCATTTATCAAAAGTATGAGGGGGTCAGACCCTGATGCGGCAGTATATTATCTTGCAAAAATGCTATATGCAGGGGAGGACGTGAAATTTATTGCCAGAAGGATCATGATCTGTGCATCGGAAGATGTTGGAAATGCAGATCCGATGGCGCTACAAGTGGCTGTGGCAGCAGCCCAGGCAGTAGAGCGGATCGGAATGCCGGAATCCCAGATCATTTTATCTCAGGCAGTGACATATGTGGCAACAGCACCAAAGAGTAATGCGGCAGTCAAAGCAATCAGTGCCGCTATGGAAAATGTAAGAAATTATAAAACTACGGTGCCGGCGCATTTGCAGGATGCTCATTATAAAGGTTCACAAAAACTTGGACATGGTGTGGGTTACAAGTATGCACATGATTATCCGAACCACTATGTGGAACAGCAATATATGCCTTCCGAAATCCAAAAAGCAAAATTTTATGAGCCGAGTGACAACGGACATGAAAAAGAAATAAAAGAATGGATGGAGTTTTTAAAGAAGAATTCATAGAAAAGCTTGAATTTTTTATAGAGAAAACGTATAATCGAAGCAGAATCTGTACTGTCGTCAGAAATGTGGCGCCAGAGTGTATGTTATTATCAGGAGGGAAAATAAAATGAAGGTATACGATTCAGTAAACAAAACAGAAGTAGAAGTAGACGGAACACAGGGACTTATCGACATTATGGTATCCGGACGTCAGGTAGACATTTATCTTAAAGGAGAGAAATCTGATGCAGATGGATATCTGACATGGGATGTTGAGCACTGGTCAAGCATTGACAAGCAGAGATTTATTCGCTGCTATTCTTACAAAGGAAAGGTTCTGACCGAGTCTACAGGACACAACATCTACGATTTACAGAACGACTTCAAGCCAGAAGAGGCAGAGAAGATCGAGTTAAGCTAATATAAAAAATCAAAGTAGCTGAAAACAAAAGAATTTAAATCTGTAATAAAAAAAGAAACTGACAGATGCAATTTTTCCCAATTGCATCTGTCAGTTTCTTTCGTATAATGGAAAGATTATTTTTCTTCATATTTATTTCACAAAAAAGTAAGAAATGTTGTTGACAAAAGTCAAATCGAGTGATACATTAATAGTCGAAAGGTGTTAGCACTCCAATATAATGAGTGCTAACAAATCCGAAAGAAGGAGGCATATGATGATTCAGGAACAGGAACTGAGCGAACGAAAATTAAAGATCCTTCAGGCAATCATTAAGAATTATCTGGAGACAGGCGAGCCGGTGGGTTCCAGAACAATTTCCAAGTACACGGATCTGAACTTAAGTTCAGCAACCATTCGTAATGAGATGGCGGATCTGGAAGAACTTGGATATATTTTACAGCCTCATACGTCTGCTGGACGTATTCCTTCGGACAAAGGCTACAGACTCTATGTAGATATGCTGATGGAGCAGAAAGAACAGGAACTAAGTGAGATGCAGGATCAGATGCTTGAGAAAGCAGATAAGATGGATCAGCTTCTGAAACAGGCAGCAAAAGTTCTGGCGAACAGTACGAACTATGCGACACTGGTTTCTTCACCGATGAATAATCGCAACCGGATTAAGTTCATACAGCTTACGATGGTTGATGAGGAACAGATGATTGCAGTGATCGTGCTTGATGGAAATGTGATCAAGAATAAGATCATACATGTAGATGAGCCAATCAACAATGAGAACTTGTTAAAACTCAACATGCTTCTGAACACAACACTTAATGGCATGTCTATAGAAGAGATTAATCTTGGACTGATCGCGAGACTGAAAGAAGGAGCCGGAATCCACAGCGAGGTTGTGGGGAATGTATTGGATGCAGTTGCAGAAGTTATTCAGGTCGATGAAGACATGCAGATCTACACAAGCGGTGCAACAAATATTTTTAAATATCCGGAACTCAGTGATAAGCAGAGTGCACAGGAAATTATCAGTGCATTCGAAGAAAAGCAGCAGCTTACAGATCTCGTTACGCAGACTTTATCCAATGAAGAGAACACAGGCATTCAGGTATATATCGGAGATGAGGCTCCGGTGAAGACTATGAAAGATTGCAGTGTTGTCACCGCCACTTATGAATTAGGGGACGGTGTAAAGGGAACGATAGGTATTATCGGACCGAAAAGAATGGATTATGAGAATGTGTTAAAGTCAATGAAGCGTCTCCAGAGTGAACTGGATCAGATGTTTCATAAAGAGGAATAGAAAGGTGGAATTGATCCTTGGAAGATAAAGAAAAGAAAAGTCAGGAAGATATGGTAAAAGAAGCCGTAGAAGAGGCAAAGAAAGAGGCAGAAGCTTCAAAAGATGAAGCAGAAGAAGCCAAGACAGAAGAAGCTTCTGAAGAACAGGAAGCAGGGACAGAGGATCAGACAGAAGAAAAAGCTTCAAAAAAATTCTTCGGCAAGAAGGATAAGAAAGACAAAAAGGACGAGAAGATTGAAGAACTGACAGACAGACTTACTCGTCAGATGGCAGAGTTTGATAACTTCCGCAAACGTACAGAAAAGGAGAAATCCCAGATGTACGAAGTAGGAGCGAAAGATATCATAGAGAAGATTCTCCCGGTGGTAGATAACTTCGAAAGAGGATTAGATGCAGTTTCGGAAGAGAAAAAAGAAGACCCGTTCATTCAGGGAATGGAAAAGGTCTACAAACAATTTATGACAGTTCTGGAGAGCGTTGAGGTTAAGCCGATAGAGGCGCTTGGCAATCAGTTCGATCCGAATTTCCATAATGCAGTGATGCATGTGGAAGATGAAAACTTCGGAGAGAATGAAGTCGCAGAAGAGTTCCAGAAAGGTTATATGTATCGTGACTCAGTAGTGAGACACAGTATGGTAAAGGTAGCAAATTAAGGAGGAATAGATCATGGGCAAAATTATTGGTATTGACTTAGGAACAACAAACAGCTGTGTAGCAGTTATGGAAGGTGGACAGCCAACAGTTATTGCAAATACAGAAGGAGCAAGAACAACACCATCAGTTGTAGCATTTACAAAGACAGGTGAGCGTCTTGTTGGTGAGCCTGCAAAACGTCAGGCAGTTACGAATGCAGAGAGAACAATCTCTTCTATTAAGAGAGAGATGGGATCTGATTACAGAGTAACAATCGATGATAAGAAATATTCTCCACAGGAGATTTCAGCTATGATCCTTCAGAAACTGAAAGCAGATGCAGAAGGATACTTAGGAGAGAAAGTAACAGAGGCTGTTATCACAGTACCTGCTTACTTCAACGATGCTCAGCGTCAGGCAACAAAAGATGCTGGTAAGATTGCAGGACTTGATGTAAAACGTATCATCAATGAGCCTACAGCAGCAGCACTTGCTTATGGACTTGACAATGAGAATGAGCAGAAAATCATGGTATATGACCTTGGTGGTGGTACATTTGATGTATCTGTTATTGAGATTGGTGATGGAGTTATCGAAGTATTATCAACAGCAGGTAACAACAGACTTGGTGGAGATGATTTCGATCAGAAGATTACGGACTACATGATTGCTGAGTTCAAGAAACAGGAAGGCGTTGACTTATCTACAGATAAGATGGCACTTCAGAGATTAAAAGAAGCTGCAGAGAAAGCGAAAAAAGAGCTGTCTTCCGCAACAACAACAAACATCAACCTTCCGTTCATCACAGCAACTGCTGAAGGACCGAAGCATTTTGATATGAATCTTACAAGAGCTAAATTCGATGAGCTGACACATGATCTTGTTATGAAGACATCTGAGCCGGTACAGAGAGCTCTGTCTGATGCAGGAATTACAGCATCTGAACTTGGTCAGGTACTTCTTGTTGGTGGATCAACACGTATCCCTGCTGTACAGGAAGAAGTAAAACGTCTGACAGGTAAAGAGCCAAGCAAATCTCTGAACCCAGATGAATGTGTAGCACTTGGAGCATCTGTTCAGGGTGGTAAACTTGCCGGAGATACAGGCGCTGGAGATATCCTTCTTCTTGATGTAACACCATTGTCACTGTCTATCGAGACTATGGGTGGAGTTGCTACAAGACTGATCGAGAGAAATACAACAATTCCTACAAAGAAGAGCCAGATTTTCTCAACAGCAGCAGATAACCAGACAGCTGTTGACATCAATGTTGTACAGGGTGAGAGACAGTTCGCAAAAGACAACAAGTCTCTCGGAAGATTCCAGCTTGATGGAATCGCACCAGCTCCAAGAGGAGTACCGCAGATTGAGGTTACATTCGATATCGATGCCAATGGTATCGTAAATGTATCTGCAAAAGACCTTGGAACAGGTAAAGAGCAGCACATCACAATTACAGCAGGATCTAACATGTCTGATGATGAGATTGATAAGGCTGTAAAAGAGGCTGCAGCATTTGAGGCTCAAGATAAGAAACGTAAAGAGGGAATCGATACAAAGAATGAGGCAGACGCTTTAGTGTTCCAGACAGAGAAAGCTATCCAGGAAGTTGGAGATAAACTGGATGCTAACGATAAAGCTGGTGTAGAGGCTGACTGCAAAGCACTGAAAGAGATTCTTGAAAAAGTAAATATGGACGATATTACAGACGCTCAGATTGCTGAGATTAAAGCTGGTAAAGAGAAGCTTTCTGAAAGTGCTCAGAAACTGTTCACAAAGATGTATGAGCAGGCAGGAGCAGCTGCACAGGGAGCACAGGGAGCAGGTGCTCAGGCAGGACCAGAGGCAGGACCGGCACCAGACGGTTTCCAGGGAGACGATGTAGTAGACGGAGATTATAAAGAAGTCTAAAGCATAAAAAGGCGGAATAATACCGCATCGAATGCGAAGGCTGTTCCGCGGAATGTGACTGGATTTTAAGGAGGTCAGGTTTCGCGGAACTTCCTTTTGTTAAGGAGAGAAAGTAATGGCAGAAGCAAAGAGAGATTACTATGAGGTTCTCGGCGTCAGTAAGGATGTCGATGAAGCGACTTTGAAAAAGGCATATCGTAAAGTTGCCAAAAAGTATCATCCGGATATGAATCCGGGAGATGCAGAGGCGGAGAAGAAGTTTAAAGAAGCTTCGGAAGCATATGCTATACTTAGCGACCCTGAAAAAAGACGTCAGTATGATCAGTTTGGTCATGCAGCATTTGAAGGTGGAGCAGGAGGAGCCGGCGGATATGGCGGCTTTGATTTTAATGGCGCTGATTTTAGCGATATTTTCGGTGATATCTTTGGCGATATTTTTGGCGGTGGAAGAAGCAGAGGCCGCAGCCAGGGACCGATGAAGGGGGCAAGCATCCGCAAGACTGTAAGAATTTCTTTTGAAGAAGCGGTATTTGGATGTGAGAAGGAACTTGATGTAATTTTAAAGGATCCATGCCCAAAATGTAATGGAACAGGTGTAAAACCAGGAACGACTCCGGAGACATGCTCAAAGTGCGGCGGAAAAGGTCAGGTTGTATACAGCCAGCAGTCACTGTTTGGTATGGTACAGAATGTACAGACTTGTCCGGATTGTCACGGAACTGGTAAGATTATTCGTGAGAAATGTCCGGATTGTGCCGGTACAGGATATATTTCCAGTAAGAAGAAGATTTCTGTCAAGATTCCGGCAGGAATTGATGACGGACAGAGTGTAAGAATTCGTGATAAAGGTGAACCGGGAGTGAATGGCGGACCAAGAGGAGATCTTCTTGTTCAGGTCACAGTATCCAGACACCCAATTTTTCAGCGTCAGGATGTACACATTTTCTCAACGGTTCCGATTTCCTTTGCACAGGCAGCACTTGGTGCAGATATCCGCATCAAGACAGTAGATGGAGAAGTTATCTACAATGTGAAACCAGGTACTAAGACAGATACGAAAGTGCGCTTGAAAGGAAAGGGTGTTCCATCACTTCGTAATCCGCAGGTTCGCGGTGATCACTATGTAACACTGGTGATCCAGACACCGGAGAAGTTGAGCCATGAGGCAAAAGAAGCACTTCGTAAGTTCGATGAACTGGCGGGAAATACACTAAATCAGGCAGGAAAAAATGACGGTGAGAAAGAAAAGCCGGAAAAGAAGAAAAAAGGATTTATGGATAAAGTAAAAGAAGCCTTTGATGATTAAGTTCATCAGGGGCTTCTTCCCGTTTATATAAATGTAAATTATGCGGTCTGACGTCTCATACGGCCTGCAATGAGGGCGAGACTTAAGAATGCGAGGGCGAAGAGGAGTTGTATGCCGTAGCAGGTGTACAGGGTGTGAATCTGTGTTCCACTGAATGTGTTGTGGCTTTTCAGCAGGTTATTTGCAACTTCGTACCAGTAGACCGGAAGAAACTGGGCAATTTTCTGTACACTTTTTCCGAGAATATCCATACTGACGAAGACTCCGCACAGGAAGGACATTCCAAGGCTGACCACATTGACGACTGCACTGATCAGTTGTTCTTTGTCCGTAAATGTGGAGACAAAGAATGCCAGGCTTAATGCGGACAGAGACAGCATAAAACTGTTGATTAGATAGTATGTAAGATTTGTGTCTGCCAGAAAGGTTTTCCCATACAATATGATTGGAAGGAGTGTGCATAAAAACCAGACGGCAAGTCCGATGACTGTGCAGCCGAGCGCAAGCTGCAGGTTGTACTTCCGGTTGGAAATGGAAGTACACAGTATTCGTGAGCGGACTTCTGGATTGTTGAATGACATCATGATTGTTATAATGACATAGCATAGAATGGACAGGATAATGTAAGGCATATACTGATACATGTATGCGTGCATCGGAATATTTCCACCATATCCGTTCTGATCCAGCATCGTTACATGAGATTCTTCTGTCATAGCCTCATTAAGCATTACAGTGGCATCTTCGGCTGAATAACCGGAGGCAAGAAGCATATGCATTTCCTGAACCCATGCATTGACCTGACTGTCTACATAGTAACCACTTGTACTGCCCGGAACTTTTGTGACGGTAAGACTTGCAGTTTTGCTTTTACAGCTTTGAGTGAAATCTTTTGGAATCGTCAATACATAATAGACGTGCCGATAGAACAGGTTATCCTGAATGGCAGTTTTGGTATCCGGAATATCAATCAGATTGTGCCGGGAAGCCAGATAATCGGTCAGGGCTTCGGACACCGGACTTTTGTCATGGTCAATGACTGCAATGTCGAGTTTTGTCTGTTCAAACATTTTATCGGTATCTGTAAGTTCACTTTTTTGTACAGCAATTGTAATTGTGAGAAAAATGATAATATACATGAAAACATATCCGAGATTTCTTTTTGTAATTGTCAAAAATCCTTTAAATACTGTCATAACGTTCCCTCCTTACTCCTAAGAATGCAATACCAAGGAAAAGAATACTCATGATCAGCAGAGTAATCATACATCTCTGGTATCGTAACGTGTCATTGTAGACACTGATGCAATAGTAAGCATCACTTAAAACAGCCGCCGGATTGATACGGTTCAGAATGGGGGCATTCTGTTCTATTACATCTTTCATATTGCCAAACATCAGACCAGACAAAAAACCGGTCAGTAAAGTTGTGGAGGTACAGATGCCGATTTTTGCTGAAAATGTAAGTTTTCCGATGCAGCCGATCATGAGTCCCAGGCAGATTCCGATGAGACTTCCCATAAAATTCGTGGCAAGGATAGCCAGATAATTATTTCCCAGGTCAATGTCAAGAATATAGTTCACATAAAAAGTCAGAATCATTACATTTATGAAATGTATAAAAATCAGCACCAACATATCAATAAAAATAAGAAATTGTTTTCGGTAAGGGGTGATACTTCGTCTGGCTCCTAAGGGACTTAAGTTCGCCTGGGTATCACGTACTGCTTCGATACTTAGATATGCACCGGACATACAAGCATAGGCAATCAGGGCGAAGAAATACAATACAGTCGGATTTAATGTTTTTCCGCCGACACTTTTTTCCGTGATGAAACTGCCATTCGTCTGCAAGGAAGCAACAGCATCAGACAGACGTTCCGGGTGAGTCCTGGCAATTACTTTGAACAGATGTGCATTCTGGTTATAAGTATTTAAAAGAGAAGTCAGAATACTTTGGCTGACTCCATTTCTTGTGATTGTAAGAGACGGGATCTCTTTTATATAGTAGATTCCAAGAATCTCATCATTTTCCAGTTTCTTTTTCGCATCTTTTTCATTCTTTACGTCTTGAATATCTAGAACTCTCCCATTCATGGCGTCAAGGAAATCTGCAAAAAATGTACCGGATGACTTCGTTTCAAGCTTATTGATAACAGCAACGGGTACCGGATCCCAGTCGGAGTCTCCGGTGGCAGATATGCCGATATTTCCAAAGGAAATGTAGAACAGTGTGCCGAGAATCATTGGGAATGCAAGTGCCCAGAACATCATAGGCCGATTTCTTGTAATCTGTAGAAAACGATATTTTATTAAATGACACATAAAAATTCCTCCTTAGTCCCGAAGTTCTTTTCCCGTGATTTCCAAGAAGACATCGTTGAGTGTTGGAAGTTCTGAAAATACACGTCCGAAAGAAATGTTGTGATCTCCAAGGTATTTTAAGAGGCTGATCAGATTGTGTTTTCCTCCACTTAGGCGGATTTTTAATACCTGTTCTTCATAGGTCAGTTCAAATACATTTGGCATCGTACGGATTTCAGAGAGTGTTTCCGGATTTAGGTTTATAGCTTCGATGGTGATCGTCTCACCGGTTTTGATCATATTTTTCAGCTCTTCACATGTTCCGGTCGCAAGTACATGGCCATGATCAATGATTGCAATACGGCTGCAGATCTGTTCAACTTCTTCCATATAATGGGAAGTATAAATGATTGTAGATCCCTGACGGTTCAGTTCTAAGATTCCTTCCAGAATCCGGTTCCGGCTCTGTGGATCGACAGCTACCGTTGGTTCGTCCATGATGATAAGCTTTGGCTTGTGGGCAATACCGCAGGCAATGTTGAGTCTTCTAAGAAGACCGCCGGACAATTTTCCGGGACGTTTTTTTGCATATTCCGTAAGTCCCGCAAAATCCAGTGCTTCGTCCACCAGCTTTTTACGCTTTTGTTTGTCAGTTA
Source organism: Dorea sp. 210702-DFI.3.17 (assembly GCF_020560825.1). Taxonomy (NCBI): domain Bacteria; kingdom Bacillati; phylum Bacillota; class Clostridia; order Lachnospirales; family Lachnospiraceae; genus Dorea; species Dorea sp. 210702-DFI.3.17. The sequence continues at coordinate 409,489 of NZ_JAJCNB010000001.1, read as the reverse complement.
CATACAGACCACAGAAATAGTCTACATTTTCACGGACACTCATCTGATGAAACACAGCCACATTTTGCATGACAACACCAATCTCTTTTTTGATATCGTAACTGTCCGGGGTCATGTTTTTGCCAAAAATCTGAATCGTACCTTTGTCATATTTCAACAGCGCCAGCATACAGCCGATCGCGGTGGATTTTCCGGAGCCGTTTGGTCCCAAAAGTCCAAAAATCTCCCCTTCTTTAATGTCCAGGTTCAGGTGATCCAGTGCGATCAGATCACCATATCTTTTTACAAGATTTTCAATATGGATCATAGGAAATTCCTCCAGTTCTTAGTTTTGAGACTTGCATATTTCTTACTTGTAATTATAAATGTCTTATGCTTATAATGTTAGTGGCAGACGTCATAAAACGATGTGACAAATGTCATGTTTTGCTTTTTAGAAAAGTTAGGAGAGAACAAATATGAGAAGAATGACAGGGCAGCTTCTGTTAATTTTATATAGTTTTCTTTTTTTGTTGCTTTCGCCGGCTGACCTGAATTTTGTGGTGGGCTTTCTGGTGTCATTGATCTGTATTGGCATGCAGATGTTCTTAAAAGATGACTGGGAAAGGTATGTTCTGTTAATATGTATTTTAGCCGGAAGTTGGTACTGTGTGGGAATCTGTGAATTCCTGCCGGTTCTTTTTTATGGATTCTGGATGAAAGAGAACCGGGGTATCATGATACTCGCTGTGGCAGGAGGGATATTTACCGGTGCGTCAGGGAATGCGAATCTAAGTCATGGACAAATGTATCTTTTGATAGTTGGAATTTTACTGTCGCTTGTGTTGAAGTTAAAAGAAGAGGCTTATGAGGAGTTGGAACAGGAATACCGGAAAACCCGTGATGACAGTAAGGAAAGGAATCTGCTTTTACATGAAAAGAATCGCAGCCTGATTGAGAAGCAGGACTATGAAATATATACGGCAACACTTCAGGAGCGAAATCGCATTGCAAGAGAAATTCATGACAATGTGGGACATTTGCTTTCAAGATGCATCCTTATAGTGGGCGCAATGAAGATTGTAAATGAAGACGAAAAACTGTCCTCTTCCATTGAACAATTGGAGGAGTCGTTGAATACAGCCATGACCAGTGTGCGGGAGAGTGTCCATGACCTTCATGATGATTCTGTGAATCTGAGAGAAGTGACAGAAGAACTGGTGGGAGAGTTTACATTTTGCCCGGTAGATTTATCTTATGATATGGGATATGATGTTCCAAGAGAGATTAAATACGGCTTTATCGCAATTGTAAAAGAGGCACTTCACAATATTGTAAGGCACAGTGATGCAAGTAAAGTGAAGATAGTCATGCGGGAGCACCCAGCGCTTTATCAGCTGATCGTGGAGGATAATGGGACTGTGAAAGAACCAATACAAAGTGGCGGAGTAAAAGCTGTATCCAGAGAATATCAGTCTGGACAGGGTATGGGACTTCGCAATATGAGCGACCGTGTCCGGATGCTTGGAGGCATGATGCAAATTGTAAGAAAAGAGGGATTTCGTATTTTTATTACGATTCCCAAGGAGGTATCTTAAAATGAGGATCGTGATTGCAGATGACGATATGCTTGTATCAGGGGCACTTAGGACGATTCTGGAAAAAGATCAGGATATAGAAGTTCAGGGTATTGCCTCAAATGGGAAGGAAGCTATAGAACTTTACCGGAAATATGAGCCGGATGTGTTGCTGATGGATATCCGCATGAGTCCAATGAGCGGTCTGGAGGCATCGGAAGAGATTTTAAAAGAAAAACCAGAGGCAAAGATATTGCTCCTTACAACATTTTCTGATGACGAGTATATTGTAAAAGCGTTGAAATGTGGTGTGAAAGGATATCTTTTAAAACAGGATTATGCAAGTATTCTGCCGGCAATCCGGGCAGTGTGCACGGGGCAGACGGTGTTCGGAACTCAGATCATATCTAGACTGCCGGAACTTTTAGAGCGAAAGAGTGCTTTTGATTATGAGACTTATGAGATTACAGAAAAAGAACGCGCTGTTATGAAGCTTGTGGCAGACGGAAAGAGCAATAAAGAAATTGCAGGGGAAATGTTTTTAAGCGAGGGAACAATCCGAAATTATATCAGTGGGATTTTGGATAAATTGAATTTAAGAGACCGTACACAGCTTGCAGTTTTTTATCTCAGAAATTGCACATAAAATCAGCTGTGGATGAAAAATCTAAAAAAGAAGGAGAAATTGATGATGCAGAGTTTTGTACAGTATACCCCAACGAAAGTTGTATTTGGAAAAGACACGCAAAAAGAAGCTGGAAAGCTGGTCAGTGAATTGGGGATAACGAAGGTATTTCTTGTATATGGCGGTGGAAGTGTTATAAGAAGTGGGCTTCTCGATGAAATTAAGAAATCTCTTGATGAAGAACACATTTCTTATGAGGAACTTGGCGGTGTAAAACCGAATCCGCGTCTGTCCTTTGCAAGAAAAGGAGTTGAAAAAGCGATTGCTTTTGGAGCAGAGCTGATTCTTGCAGTAGGCGGTGGAAGTGCAATCGATACAGCAAAAGGAATTGCGATAGGTGCTGCAAATCCGGGCACAGATATCTGGGAGTTCTGGAAGAATAAAAAAGAATTAAAGAAGGCACTTCCGGTAGGAACCGTTTTGACAATTTCAGCAGCCGGAAGTGAGATGAGTAATTCTGCGGTACTGACAGATGAAGAGACGCAGGATAAATCTGGAATCGGAAGCGATCTGATTCGTCCGAAATTTGCAATTATGAATCCAAAGCTGACATACACACTTCCGAAATATCAGCTTACTTGCGGAATTGTAGATATTTTTATGCATACAATTGAACGTTATTTCACACCGGTACATGGAAATGAACTGACAGATGAGATTGCAGAAGGACTGATGCGTACATTGATCCGGAATGCAGCAAAGGCATATGAGAATCAAGAAGATTATGATGCTATGAGTGAAATCATGTGGTGCGGAAGTATTTCCCATAACGGAATTACCGGACTTGGAAGACCAAAGGATTTTCTGTGTCATAAGCTGGGACATCAGCTTGGTGCAAAATTTGACGAAGCTCACGGTGCAACATTATCTGCAGTCTGGGGAAGCTGGGCGAGATACGTCTATCATCTGGACGAGGCAAGATTTGCAAATTACGGAAGAAAAGTATGGAACATTGATGAGGAAAATGATGAAAAAACGGCTGTGGCAGCGATTGAGAAAACCGAAGAATTCTTCCGGTCTTTGCATATGCCGACTTGTCTGGGAGATATGAAAATGGGTGTACAGCCGGATGAAGTATTAAAAGAAATGGCTGGCAAGGCGACTGCAGGGGATACCATGAAAGTGGGCGCTTTCCAGAAAATGGGGGAAAAAGAGTTATATGAGATTTATAAAAAGGCAAACCACAGATAATCTAAATATTGACTGGCATGCATTTTACAGAAATGTATTTGCCTTAATTATTCCAATGGCGCTCCAAAATCTGATCAACGTCGGAGTGACTGCAGTTGATGTTATGATGCTTGGAAGAGTGGGAGAAAAAGTGTTGTCCGGTTCTTCGCTGGCAGGACAGATCCAGTTTATTATGATGCTGATCTTTTTCGGCATCACATCTGGAGCAACAGTACTGACAGCGCAGTACTGGGGAAAGAAAGATATCAGAACTATTGAGAAGATTCTTGGTATGGGACTTACAATCTCACTTGCAATTGCGGTAATTTTTATGACATTGGCCTTGACTATTCCGGGTCCTTTGATGCGTATTTTTACATCGGATCCGGAAGTAATTGCAGAGGGAGTGAAATACTTACGAATCGTTGGAATATCTTATCTTTTCATAGCGGTAACGCAGGTTTATCTGAATATTATGAGAAGTATTGAACGGGTGATGATTGCTACTTTTGTATATTTTATGTCTTTGGTTGTCAATGCAATTATTAATGCAATTTTGATTTTTGGACTTCTTGGATTTCCGGCACTTGGAATACAAGGAGCTGCAATCGGCACATTATGTGCCAGAATGACAGAGACATTGATCGTGCTTATTTATGCACATTTCATGAATCAGGATGTGAAAATTCGTCCTCGATTTATGATACAGATTGACAGAGTACTTGCAAAAGATTATCTAATCTATGCCATGCCGGTTGTGTTAAATGAAATGATGTGGGGACTTGGAGTCTCTGCGAATACTGCTGTCATCGGTCATCTTGGGAGTGCGGCGGTTGCATCAAATTCAGTTGCACAAGTAGCGAGACAGCTTGCCCAGGTCGTTGTATTTGGAATTGCAAATGCGACAGCCGTCTATCTGGGTAAGACGATCGGGGAGCGTAAATTCGATTATGCGAAGGCTTATGCAAAAAGATTTATCCGGCTGGCACTTATTATGGGCTGTTGTGGTGCATGTGTAATTTTAATCTGTGCTCCGATTGCAAATACATTTCTTGTATTATCGCCTGAGGCAAAAGAATATCTTTATATGATGTTTGGCGTCATGTCTTATTTTGTCATTGCACAGGCAGTCAATACAACATTGGTAGTAGGTGTATTTCGCTCAGGAGGAGATACGAGATTCGGATTAATTCTGGATGTGTCTACGATGTGGGGATTTTCTATATTACTGGGTGCAGTCGCAGCATTTTTCTTACACGCAAGTGTACCGGTCGTTTATATACTTCTGATGAGTGATGAGCTGGTGAAATTACCGCTTACGCTAAAGAGGTACCGCAGTTACAAATGGCTCAAAGATGTCACGAGGAATAACCTGGAAATTTAAAGCTGTGAAAGAGGGAGTAAAAGCAAAGATTAAAGGTAATTCGAGGTTGATAAATTACCTGAAAAGGTAGTACAATAGATTCAGAGCTCAGAAATACAGAGCAGTTTCAGAATAATGAAAGAGAGGTATAGGATTATGAAAATAATCGCAACAGAAAAAGCACCGGCAGCAATCGGACCATATTCACAGGCATATGTTAATAACGGAGTTCTTTATACATCCGGACAGCTTGGAATCAATCCTGAGACAGGAAATCTTGGCGGAGATACAATCGAAGAGCAGGCTGAGTGGTCTTGCAAGAATGTAGGAGAGATTTTAAAAGCAGCAGGTACAGATTATGAGCATGTACTTAAAACAACATGTTTCCTGGCTGACATTGCTGATTTCGGAGCATTCAATGAAGTTTATGCAAAATATTTCACATCTAAACCGGCAAGAAGCTGTTTTGCAGTGAAAGATCTCCCTAAGGGAGCACTCTGCGAGATTGAAGTAATCGCAGCAGTAGAAGAGTAAAAGAGGCCAGAAAGGAAGTTTTAGTTATGTCAGAGAATCAGAACGGATGCTCACCATCCGATTGCCAGGGGTGTGCACATGCAGGGACTTGTAATAGTAAACCGCAGGATTTTCATAAACCGGCGAATGCAAAATCACACATTCGTAATGTGATCGCAGTTGTCAGTGGAAAGGGCGGAGTCGGAAAATCGATGGTAACTGCATCATTGGCAAGAATGATGAGAGAACAAGGATTTTCTGTAGGAATTCTGGATGCAGATATTACAGGACCGTCTATTCCGAAGATGTATGGAATCCATGATACAGCAAAAGGAAGCGATGATGGAATCTTTCCGGAGATTGCAAAAGACGGAACAAAGATTATGTCTGTCAACCTGCTTTTACCGAATGAATCGGATCCGGTAATCTGGAGAGCACCGATTATTACAAGTGTTGTGACGCAGTTCTGGACAGATGTTATCTGGGGAGATCTGGATTATCTCTTTGTGGATATGCCTCCTGGAACTGGTGATGTTCCACTTACAGTATTCCAGTCACTTCCGGTGAATGGAGCAGTGATCGTAACATCTCCACAGGATCTTGTGCGTATGATCGTAGAGAAAGCTTACAAGATGGTAAGACAGATGAATATTCCAGTGCTCGGAATCGTAGAGAATTACAGTTATCTGACTTGCCCGGATTGTGGAAAGAAGATTTCCGTATTTGGAGAAAGCCATATCGATGAAGTGGCAGCTGAGTTAGGTATTCCGGTTCTTGGTAAGATGCCGATCGATCCGGCTCTTTCTGAGATGGTAGAGAATGAGAAGTTCTATGAAGTTTCGAATGAGTACCTGGCAGATGCAGTAAATAAAATATAAGAAGATTACAAGGAATATTTTGAAAAATATTTGCTGATAAGAGTGCAGAGATGTACTTCATGTAACAATAAAAGAAAGAGTAACCGACTGATATGTGAGAAGAAAGATATCAGTTGGTTATTCTTTTTTTATCCTGGCATCATTAAAATATAAATTGACAAATCGAACAAATGTTCTTATAATAAAAACAGAACAGATGTTTGTGCTATGATATTAGGAAAGCAGGAAAGAATATGAAGATACAGAATCCCATGTCTATCTATGAAAAATTAAATATTTTATCGGATGCAGCAAAGTATGATGTGGCGTGTACTTCCAGTGGAACGAAGAGAAAAGGTGATGGTTCCGGAATAGGAAACTGTACACAGTGTGGAATCTGCCACAGTTTTTCCGCAGATGGCAGATGTATTTCACTTTTAAAAATCCTGTTTACGAATGAATGCATTTTTGACTGTAAGTACTGCGTGAACAGAAGAAGTAATGATGTAGTGAGGACTTCTTTTACACCTGATGAAGTTTGTACGCTTACAATGGAATTCTATCGGAGAAATTATATTGAAGGACTATTTTTAAGTTCCGGCATTCTGGTAAGTCCGGATTATACGATGGAGTTAATCTGTGCAACACTTTATAAGCTGAGAAAAGAGTGTAATTTTCAGGGATATATCCATGTGAAAGCCATTCCGGGAGCAAGTCAGGAACTGATCCAAAAAGCAGGATTTCTGGCGGACAGAATGAGTGTGAATCTGGAACTTCCGACAGCAGAAGGATTGAAGCTATTGGCACCGCATAAATCCAGAAAGAATATCCTCGCACCGATGAGGCTCATCCAAGAAGGGAGGAATGAAAACAGCCGTGAACTGTCATTATACCGTCAGGCACCGAGATTTGTACCGGCAGGGCAGAGTACCCAGATGATTATCGGAGCAACTTTGGAATCGGATTATCAGATTATGAAGGTGACAGAGAGTCTGTATAAGAAGTTTGAATTGAAACGAGTGTTTTATTCTGCATTCGTACATGTGAATGAAGATAAAGCACTTCCGGCAAGGACAGATGACGGACCACCGCTTCTCCGGGAACATCGGCTCTATCAGGCAGACTGGCTGCTTCGTTATTATCATTTTCAGGCAGATGAATTACTGTCGGAGGAGGAACCTAATTTTAATGTTCTGTTTGATCCGAAGTGTAACTGGGCGCTGAAGCATCTGGAGTATTTTCCTGTGGAGATCAACAGGGCAGACTATGAGATGCTGCTTCGTGTACCGGGTCTTGGATATAAATCAGCAACAAGAATTGTGAAAGCGAGAAGACTTGGAACGCTGGATTTTGCAGATCTTAAGAAACTTGGAGTAGTACTGAAACGGGCGGTGTATTTTATTACCTGTAATGGGAAGACCATGTATCCGCTCAGGATAGAAGAGGAATCCATAGCCAGAAATCTTCTGGATTCCAGAGAAAAACTGCCACAGGAGGTGAGAAATCTCGGTTACAGACAGCTTTCATTATTTGATGATGTCAGGTTCCGGGAGAATTTCTATGAAAAAGATTTATGTGTGTAATGATACGATCACAGGAATATTTTCTGCAATTTATGATGCATGGAAAGAAGGAAGAGAAGAAAAAGAGTGTGGGATTGCAATAAAGGGAATGTTAGAACAGGAGCTTTTTTGTGAGTACATGTTGGTGGAGGAGAATCTTCACAAGGAACAGGCAGTAGAACGCTTGATCCGAAAACATCTGGGAGGACAGGCTTATGCTGATATCTGGCATGCATCTCTTGCTTCGGATAAGGATAAGGCAGATGCAATTTATGGGACAATGCTGGCTGCAAGAAGGCTTCGTGACAGTAAAAAGGTTATGGAACATTTGAGCCACCCACAAGTGGAACGTGTATTTGAACTGAGCAGGAAGGTAGGAAGTGAAGCCCATAATTATAAAGGATTTTTGAGATTTCGGGAGTTGTCTGGCGGGATTTTGTATGGAGGGATTGCACCAAAGAACAGGATACTGACTTGTATTGCTCCACATTTTGCTAACCGGCTTCCACAGGAAAACTGGCTGATCCATGATAAGACACATCATATGTATGCAGTGCATGAGGCGGGAAAGGAATGGGTATTGGTAGAAAATGAACGGATACAGGAGGAGAGGCTGGGACAGATATCGGAAAATGAACAGATGTATGAAAGTCTGTGGACTGCTTTTTGCAGGACAATATCTATTGAATCCAGGGAGAATCCAAGAAGTCAGATGCAGCATCTTCCACTCAGATATCGGCCGGAGATGACTGAGATGGCAGACGAGGTGTAAAATTACTTTAAAATATTTTATATTTATGTGTTATAATATGGGCGTTTACAAGAAGTGTCAGGGAAAGGGAGAAACACAATGGATCTTGAACAGCCTGTGATTCGCATTTCTGTGCGAAATCTGGTGGAATTTATACTTCGTGCGGGAGATATAGACAATCGAATAGCGTCGACAGATAAAGATACTATGCAGCTTGGAAGCAGAATCCACAGGAAGATTCAAAAGCAGATGGGTCCGGATTATCATGCAGAGATTTCACTAAAATATGAGATTCCATGTAAAGATTTTACGCTGAAACTGGAAGGAAGAGCAGACGGAATTATTGAGCTTCCGGAAGGAATTGTCATTGATGAAATTAAAGGTGTGTTAAGAGAACTGAATCAGATTAAAGAGCCGGTACCGGTACATCTTGCACAGGCAATGTGTTATGCGTATATTTATGCGGCATCTCATAATTTGCCGGAAATTGGTGTGCAGATGACTTACTGTAATATGGAGACAGAGGAGATAAAGCGTTTTCAGAGTGGTTACATATTCGAAGATTTGGAACGGTGGTTTTATGAGCTGATCGGAAAGTATGAAAAGTGGGCGAGATATCAGATTCAGTGGAAGAAAAAGAGAGATAAGTCGATCAAGGATGTGGAATTTCCATTTGCATACAGAGAAGGGCAGAAGAACCTGGTAACATCGGTATATCGGACGATACTTAGAAAAAAGAAGCTGTTTATTCAGGCACCGACCGGAGTTGGAAAGACAATCGCAACATTATTTCCGGCAGTGAAAGCAGTAGGAGAGGGATTGGGTGATAAGATATTTTATCTGACAGCGAAGACGATCACAAGAACAGTAGCCTGGCAGGCATTTGAGACATTAAGGGAACAGGCGCTTCGCATGAAAGTAATTGTTCTGACAGCAAAAGATAAAATTTGCTTTTGTGAAGAGACAAATTGTAATCCAGATTATTGCCCTTATGCGAAAGGACATTTTGACCGGGTGAACGATGCAGTCTATGAACTTCTGACATCTTCCGATGAACTGAACCGGGAGATACTAGAGGAACAGGCAAGAAAATGGAAGGTGTGTCCGTATGAGATGAGTCTGGATGTGGCGGTCTGGGTTGATGCAATTATCTGCGATTATAATTATGTATTTGACCCACAGGCGCATTTGCGCAGATTTTTCGGAGAAGGAAATAAAGGCGATTATCTGTTTTTAATTGATGAAGCACATAATCTGGTGGAACGGGGCAGGCAGATGTACAGTGCCAGTATCTGCAAAGAAGATTTTCTTGGAATTAAGAAAAAGGTCCGGTATGAGGATGAGAAGCTAACAGAGAGACTGGAAGATTGTAACCGGGGGCTTCTGGCAATGAAACGAGAATGCGAAGAATATAAAGTTCTAAATAGTGTATCGCATATTTACCTCAAGCTTTTAAATCTGATGACAGAACTGGAACGTTTTCTGGAAGAATGTGAGAAAGAAGATATCCGGGAAGAAGTTCTGGAGTTTTATTTTCACATTCGAAGCTTTATGGATATACATGAGCGGTTAGATGAGAATTATGTGATTTATAGTGAACTGGATGGGGAAGGGAAATTCCGGGTACATCTGTTCTGTGTCAATCCAGCGGGAAATTTGGGAGAATTTCTGCAAAAGGGAAACAGCACAATTTTCTTTTCAGCTACATTATTGCCAATTACATATTATAAAAAACTGCTTTCCACGGGAAAAGAAGATTATGCAATCTATGCAGAATCCCCATTTGATGTAGAGCATCGCCTGCTAATGGTTGGAGGAGATGTAAGTACAAAGTACACACGGAGAAATGAAGAGATGTATCAGAGATATGCCAGGTATCTGTGGAAGCTTTCAAATGGAAAGAAAGGGAACTATCTGGTATTCTTTCCGTCTTATCGTTTTCTGGAAGATGTCTATGAAGCTTTTGAAAAGATTCAGGAAAAGGAAGAGTTAGAAGCCTTCCCGGCTTTGGGTCATCGAATTATTTGTGTGACACAATCCCAGTCTATGTCAGAAAAGGACAGGGAGGAATTTTTGAATACATTTGAAGAGGAAAGAAAGGAAAGCCTGCTTGGATTTTGTGTCATGGGTGGTATCTTTTCAGAAGGAATTGATTTGACGGAGGATAAGCTGATCGGGGCCGTGATTGTAGGCACAGGACTGCCACAGGTTTGTCGAGAACGGGAGATTTTAAAGGATTATTTCGATCAGCACGGGCAGAGGGGATTTGACTATGCTTATCTGTATCCGGGAATGAATAAGGTACTTCAGGCAGCCGGACGTGTCATAAGAACAGACGAGGACAGAGGAGTGATATTGTTGCTGGATGATCGCTTTTTTGACAGGCGGTATCAGGAGACTTTTCCAAGAGAATGGGAAAACCAAAGAAGCTGCAGCCTTGGAAATATGGCAGAGCAGATAGAAGAGTTCTGGAAAAAAGAAAAGGAAGAAGCACAGACCGTCCGGAGAAAAGAATAAATATTGATGCATTGTTTTTCTTGCGTCAGGCGGTCTGTGATTTTTCAGATTCATATATATCAGCTGGGAGATGACTCCAACCTCTATAGGTGGTGAGAAACAAGCTGGTATCAGTGGTGGGAGTCAATCCCCCAGCTGATATAGCCTCCGGCAGGATTGCAGAGGTGCGCAGTAGAAGTATGTCATGCAATTGCATGACGCGCACCTCGCAGCAAGAATGCCGAGGCATTCTTGAACTGGTCTATGTTGTGAATAATGCTGTTGCTGTATAACGATTATGCCAGATTTAATTTACGGTTCAGACGATAATAAGTAATAATATAAAGAATCACACTCCATATAACCATCAAAGCCAGAGAGATTCCCAAAAGGCCGAGCATATACTGAGATGGTGTAGACATATAAAGTGTTGTACTTGTCCCAATCGTTACAGCCTGGGTGTTTAACAGTCCAAGTGGGATAAAAATCAAAAGACAGCTAATGCTTTCTACAAATGTAACGATAAAGTACATGGCAACAGCGCCAAAGACGCGATGACCGGTAAATATCTGTCCCAGAGAGATGCAGGCGTAATATAAAATAACATTTGCAACTGTTCCGGCTATCATGAAAAAGATGTAAAAGGCAATTGATCCAAAGACTCCAAGATGGGATCCCAAACCGAAAATTTCCATTAGGAGAGCTTTATTGCCGGAGAGAGAATCTTTTACATATGGCACCCAGGCAGCAATGTATATAGCGGCAAAGAGTCCAATTATGTCGATTATGCACCAGATTGTTCCTGCAATGACTTTTGCAATCAGGAGAGTTCCCTTTTTGACCGGCAGGGTGTGGGTCAAATATCCTTCGTCAGAGTATGTACTCTTATAAAAATGCACAGCAATGATAATTGAGGTTGCAAAAGCAACACAGGTAAGCAGGATAATACCAAAAGAAACAGTCAATCCAAGAATTAAGAAGTAAGTATTACCCAAGTTATGAACATTGTTGGCTGTAAGTCTGCCTGTGATCAGTATACGGATAAAAAATGCATATATAAGCAGGAATGCATGGATGATGATTAAAAAACGATTCATGGCTTTCATATCGTATTTGATGATTTTTCCTAACATTTGAATACCTCCCGGAATAATGCGTCAACAGATTTCTTTTGTTCTGACCGGATATCATCGACGGTTGCATTTAATACAAGTTCACCGTTCTGGATAAAGAGTACGCGGTCTAAAATATTTTCAATATCGGAAATCAGATGTGTTGAGATTAAAATCGTTGCATGTTCATTGTAATTACTTAAAATCGTGTGTAAGATGTAATCTCTGGCAGCAGGGTCAACACCTCCGATCGGTTCATCAAGTATATATAGTTTGGCGTCGCGGCTCATAACAAGAATCAGAGCTACTTTTTCCTGGTTTCCTTTGGAAAGAGTTTTGAAACGTGCTGTCTGATCTATGTTCAGGTCCTTCAGCATCGAAGTGGCTCGGATTTTGGAAAAATCTTCATAAAAGTCAGCAAAGTAAGAAACCAGATCTTGGATTTTCATGGAACCGTCCAGATAACTGTGGTCTGGGAGATAGGACACGATATTCTTGCTGTGGACACCAGGAAGTTCTCCGTCGATAAGAACAGTCCCTTCTGTCGGTGTTAAGAGGTCGTTGATCAGTTTGATCAGTGTAGTTTTCCCGCTACCGTTTGGACCAAGCAGTCCGATAATCTGACCATGGTTCAGTGTCAGGTTCAGATTGTGGAGAGCGTAGGCATTTTTATTGTACTTTTTGGAAAGCCCTTTACATTCTAAAATGGGTTTCATATTATTTTTCCTCCTTCATTGTATCTTGAACCAGTTCCAGGATTTCCAATCTGGTAAATCCAAGATGTTCCATTGATTTTAAAAATTCACGGATATGCTCGGTGGCAGTCTCTGTTTTTAATTGTTTTATCATTGTTTCGTCCTCCGTAATAAATCGTCCGCTTGTACGGCGGGAGTGTACCAGACCAATTCTCTCCAGTTCGGAAAGTGCTTTTTGCATTGTGTTAGGATTTACGGATGCTTCCATAGCAAGTTCGCGAACAGAAGGAAGTTTGTCCCCGGGTTTATAGGTGCCGGAGATAATATCATGCTGAATTCGTTCCATGAGCTGAAGATAAATGGGACGGTCACTATCTAAATACCATGGCATATTATGTACTCCTTTCATTTTGTATTGTTGTACTATCTGAGTAATACAATAATACAGATGATCGCAAGTGTCAAGCACAATTGTGAAAAAATGATTCATTTAAATATCAGGGGGCATTTTACAAGAATCTGTCAGTAGAGTTTGCTGAAAATGAGTAACAAAAAGCAGCAAACCTTTAAAGATTTACTGCTCAGATATCTATTTGTTTAAATTTAAAGTAGTACTGACTGATTGTAATAGTAACTTAATGTTCATTTTCTGCAATAATATTATCCGGAAAATTCTTATCGAACTGGCTGGCTCTTAACATTGCAATCTCATATTTGTATGGTGCGTAAGATTTCTTCTCTTTTGTTGGAGAAGGAATATATGGAGTTTCAAGGATTTTCGGAATTTGTTCAAAATCCGGGTGGTGTACGATATAGGAGAGGGCATCGAATCCAATTTCTCCAGTGCCGAGATTGGCATGCCTGTCTTTCTTTGCACCACGCACATTTTTACTGTCGTTAATATGAAAGACCGCAATCTGATCTTTACCGATCAAATGATCAAACTCGTCGATCACACCGTCAAAATTACCACGGATATCATAACCACTGTCGTGAGTGTGGCAGGTATCAAAACAGACACGCAGTTTGTCGCTGTAGACTACGCCGTCATAGATTGCTGCAAGTTCTTCAAAAGACCGGCCAAGTTCCGATCCTTTTCCCGCCATGGTTTCCAGTGCAATATGAAGAGGCGTGTCTTTTGTCAAGACTTCATTGAGCCCCTTTATGACCTGTTGAAGTCCGGTTTCAACTCCGGCACCGACGTGGGCACCAGGATGCAGAATCAGAGTCTGGCTTTTGCAGGCGGCCGCGCGGTCAATTTCTTTTGCCAGAAATTCCACGGCCAGTTCATATGTCTCAGGTTTTACGGCATTACCAAGATTGATAATATAAGGAGCGTGAACGACGATATCTGAAATATTTTTTTCGTTCATATAGTTCCAAGCGGCATCAATATTGAGTTCAGAAATCTCTTTTCTTTTGGTGTTTTGTGGTGCTCCGGTATAGAACATAAATGTATTTGCTCCATAGGATTCAGCTTCTTTTGCAGAACCAAGGAGCATGCTTTTTCCGCTCATGCTGACATGAGATCCAAGTTTTAAATTCATAGATGTAACCTAACCTTTAATTTAATATGAAATGTGTCTGTCAGACAAGTTATCGCTGCTTAAATTTATCCTTGCCCTGTTTACAGATTGGACAGACAAATGTGTCTGGAAGTTCTTCAAATGGAATATCACCATCATAGACATATCCGCAGATACTGCACACCCATTTGCCATTTCCGGAGGAATTACTGGAGGTGATTGAAGAATCAGAAGAAGCAGAATCTACTGTATCCGGATCTTCCGGCTGGTAAGTCGGTGCATTTTTCGGACTCTTGCCTTTGATGATATTGTGATAGTATGCATAGGTCATAGGTGTTTCCTGATTCAACGTATCACAGTCAATGATTTCCCCAAGAAAGACTGTGTGGGTATTTGTTTCCATTTTATCGATGACCTTACAGACAAGATAACCGCATGCATCATCGACAACGGCAATATTATGCTTTGTAATAAAAGGAACATTCATAAATTTGTCCACATCTCTGGAAGACTGAAATCCAAGCTGGCTGATGATATTGGGGTCAGTCTTTTCAGAAAGTATGGAAACTGCGAACATTCCACTTTTTTCAATGCATTCATGCGTATAATTATCATGATTCATACTGACAGCTAAAGTTGCAGGGGAAGAAGTAATCTGCATAATACTGTTGGCAATGCAGCCGGACATACGATTCTCCCCAAGTGCCGAAACGGCATATACACCATAAGATAAATTTCGAAGTACTTTTTTGTTCATAGGTAACCTCCCATCTATTAAATTGCATAATAACAGTAATTATTACTATTATAATAGCATGGATTTACTGGAATAGCAACCAGACTTTCTAAAAAAGCGTTGAAAATCTTGTGTGTGAAAAGAATTAAGGTTGTTGGCTTTATTTTCTTGTGCTAAAATACAATGTGACATATTTTGTAAATGAAAAATTACGATAAATAAGAGGTAGAGAGCATGAAGAGAATATCAGATTTTATAGCGGAAGAACTGGCAGCAGCTTTCGAAGCAGCAGGATATGACAGGAATTATGCAAAAGTAACATTGTCGAACCGCCCGGATCTTTGCGAGTATCAGTGTAATGGTGCTATGGCAGGAGCAAAAGCTTATCATAAAGCACCGATCATGATTGCGCAGGATGTTGTGGCAAAATTAGAAGGAAGTGGTTGCTTCTGCGATGTTCAGGCAGTAAATCCGGGATTTATCAATCTGAAATTAGATGAAAGATTTGTAGCAGATTATCTGGATGAGATGGAGACGGATGAAGACCTCGGACTGAATAAGACTGACAATCCTAAGATGATCGTGATCGACTACGGCGGACCGAACGTGGCAAAACCGCTTCATGTAGGACATCTTCGTTCTGCAATTATTGGTGAGAGCGTAAAACGAATTGCAAGAAAAATGGGACATAATGTTCTTGGAGATATCCATTTGGGAGACTGGGGATATCAGATGGGACTGATCATTACGGAATTAAAGGAAAGAAAACCAGAACTTCCATATTTTGATGAGAATTTTAAAGGAGAATATCCGGCAGAGGCTCCATTTACCATATCTGAGTTGGAAGAGATCTATCCGACAGCAAGTGGAAAAGCAAAAGAGGATGAGGAGTATAGAGAGCGTGCATTGCATGCCACATATTTACTCCAGAACGGACATAAAGGTTATACAGCAATCTGGAACCACATTATGCATGTATCTGTAAATGATTTGAAGAAGAACTATGCGAACCTGAATGTGGACTTTGATCTGTGGAAAGGTGAGTCTGATGCACAGGCTTACATTCCAGATATGATTGAGCGGCTGAAAAAAGAAGGATTTGCACATGTCGATGACGGAGCTCTTGTGATTGATGTACAGGAAGAGTCAGACACAAAGGAAATTCCACCATGCATGATCCAAAAGTCAGATGGAGCATCTCTCTACGGAACGACAGACCTTGCAACGCTGGTTCAACGAGTGGAAGATTACCATCCGGACAAAGTCATTTATGTTGTAGATAAGCGTCAGGAGTTACATTTTGTACAGGTATTCCGTGCAGCAAAGAAGACAGGAATCGTTCCTTCTGAGACAGAACTGAAATTCTTAGGTTTCGGTACCATGAATGGAAAAGACGGTAAACCATTTAAGACAAGAGAAGGTGGTGTTATGCGTCTGGAGAATCTGATCGCTGAGATTCAGGAGGAAATGTACAAGAAGATCACGGACAACCGTACTGTAGAGGAAGAGGAAGCGAAGAACACTGCGAAAACGGTAGGTATGGCTGCAATCAAGTACGGGGATCTGTCCAATCAGGCTTCCAAAGATTATGTCTTCGATGTAGACAGATTTACTTCCTTTGAGGGAAACACAGGACCGTATATTCTGTACACCATCGTGCGTATCAAATCTATCCTGAACAAATACCAGGAAGAAGGAAAAGCGGTCACTGGACTTAAGGTAAATCAGCAGTCCGGCGAGAGCGAGAAAGCATTGATGCTTGCGCTGGTAAAATATAACGAGATGATGGAAAATGCTTACGAAGAACTTGCACCACATAAAATCTGTGCGTATATTTATGATCTTGCAAATGCATTCAATCATTTTTATCATGAAACCAAAATTCTGGCAGAGGAAAACGAAGCAAAGAAACAGGGATACATTGCACTGCTTATACTGACAAAGAAAGTATTGGAGTCCTGCATTGATGTTCTTGGATTCGAAGCACCAGAGAGAATGTAATGAGTTGCGCGATATCCGAATAGTGTGGTCGGATTGTGGGAGTGCATAGCACGGAGCAATCTGAAGGTATCATGAAGAGTAGTATATATTACAGGAAGGATTTATAGGTAACATGACAGACAAGTTGTACTACGAAAGTAGTCATAGAAAAGATTTTGAGGCACAGGTAATTTCATGTGAGCCGGAAGGAGAAGGATACAAAGTAGTTTTGGATAAGACAGTATTTTTCCCGGAAGGCGGCGGACAGTATGCAGATACAGGAATTCTTGGAGGGGTTCATGTGCTGGACGCGCAGGAGAAGGATGGAATTATCTATCATTACACAGATGGCGCACTGACACCGGGCGAGATCGTTAAAGGCGAAATTGACTGGGAAAAGAGATTCGAAAGTATGCAGCAACATAGCGGCGAGCATATCATTTCAGGAATTGTACATGGAAGATTCGGATACAACAATGTAGGATTCCATCTTGGAGCTGATTACTGTACGATGGATTTTGACGGACCGATTACAAAGGAGCAGTTGAAAGAAATCGAAGAAGAGGCGAATCGCATCGTTTACAAGAATTTGAATATAGAGATTCTTTACCCGACAAAGGAAGAGTTGAAAGATCTGACTTACAGAAGTAAGATTGAAATTGAAGGACAGGTCCGTATTGTGAATATTCCGGGCGTGGATATCTGTGCATGCTGTGCACCACACGTAGATAGAACTGGGGAGATTGGAAATATCAAACTGGTGGATATGGTGTCATACAAAGGCGGCGAACGCATCACTATGTTAAGTGGAAGCCGTGCACTTACAGATCATCAGCAGAAAGAGGAGAGCGTGAAGAAGATTTCCGCACTGCTCTGTGCAAAGGATACAGAAGTTGCCGAAGCTGTAGAAAAATTAAAAGAAGAGCAGCTTGACTTGAAAAATCAGGTATCTGCTCTCAAACAAAAATTACTGGCTTATCAGGCAAAGGAGATTGACGTTACTCCGGAACTGGTAAAGGTATTTGACAGTGAACTTAGTGGAAATGAACTGAGAGAACTAATGAACATTCTATTAGAGAGAGGTGCAAAGATTTGTGCAATTTTTGCAGGAAATGATGAAGAAGGATATCGTTATGTTATCGGAAGCCATTCTGAAGATGTAAGAGTGATCAGCAAAAAATTAAATGAGGCTTTCCAGGGCCGTGGCGGTGGAAAACCTCAGATGGTGCAGGGATCCTTAAAAGGAACTGCTAAAAATATTTCAGAAATTCTGTAGCTGCCTTGGTGATGGGAACGCGGTCATTGTAAGCAATGACCAGTTCTCTTACCGGCAGTTTTTCTTTTGTCTCAACAATAAATAATTTTTCCAGATCTTTTCCGGTAATACAGTAATCGGGTATACATGCAATGCCGAGCCCGATTTTTGCAAGGTCAATGAGAAGATCATTACTGCTCAGCTCAATTTCCGGTACGAGATCTAACTGGTGCTGTAAAAAGAGATTATGCAGGAATTCGCTGGTTGTACTTTTTTTATCCAGCATCAGAATCGGATGTTCTAAAAGTTCTTTGTAGCTTAAGCATCTTCCGACAAGTTTATCAAAAGAATGATTTGCAACAAACACGTCCTGGAAAGAGCGGATATGTTTTGTTTCACAGTTTCCAAGATATGGATTTGGAGAATTGACAACAATCAGGTCAACCTGTCCATTTTCTAATAGTTCTACACAGTGGATAGAAGTTGCATTCGTTACTTTGATGTGAGCTCCCGGAAATTCCTTATGGAAACGCTCCAGGTAAGGAACAAGAAAATAACGGCAGATAGTGTCACTGGCACCGATGCGAAGTTGTCCTACACCTTCAGAAGCTTCTAAAAGCTGGATTTCTCCACGGTGAATCAGATTCATAGCTGGTTCCACATGACGAAGAAGCAGTTCGCCTTCCGGTGTCAGGCGTACCTTTTTGGTACTCCTGATAAAAAGCTTTTGATTTAATTTCTTTTCCAACGCTTTGATAGACTGGCTTACGGCTGACTGAGAGATAAATAATTTATTCGCAGCTTCCGAAAAACTTAGTGTAGTTGCTACGTGGTAAAACACTTTATATAATTCGTAATTAATATCCATAATAAGACTCCCTAATAAATACTAATTTGATTATAAGGTAAATTAATGCAAAATGCAATGGCAGAATTTGTTTTGAAGTGATTTTTCTATACAGATATGAGATATCTTGGTATAATACTAGAGATAAAAACCTGGATCGCAAAAAATGCGCAGGTAGTTTAGGAAAGAAAAGGAAGATAACATGAAGATCTGGTACAGAGTTACCATTACATTTACGATGCTCCTGGTAATCTTTGCATTGCTGATCACTGGATTTCAGCTTGCAGTTTATGGAGACAGCCATTACGGATTTTATAAAAAGGAATATGAAAAGTACCGGGTCACGGACGATCTGAATATGAAGATTGACAATGTGATGGCAGTGACAGAACATATGATGGCGTATCTGATTGGAAAGGAAGAAAAGCTGTCAATTGTCATAGATGTGGACGGTGAGCATCAGGATTTCTTCAATGAACAGGACAGGCTTCACCTGGCAGATGTGAGAAATTTGTTTCTGGGAGGTTTGAAGCTTCGGAATTATGCGTTGATTCTTGCATCTATTTTAATGATTGTTCTTAAGGCAAAAAAAGCAGATTTCCGAAGACTGGTTCCGCAGGGATATTTGCAGGCGCTGTTTGTTTATCTTATTTTGGCGGCAATTCTGGGAATTGCCATGAGCATTGATTTTACAAGCTGTTTTACGCTGTTTCATAAATTGTTTTTTACAAATAATCTCTGGATCTTTGACCCGGAGACAGATTATATGATCCGCATGCTGCCGGAAGGATTTTTCTTGGACATGGTAATCCGGGTCGGAGTGATATTTATTGTATTACTTGCCGTGCCTGGAGTTGCAGCGGTCGTGAACATGTGGAAACAGAAAAAGAAAGAAATTAGTAAAACTTATAAAAGGGTTTAAATATATTAATTTTAATAATAATGGTGGGTATGTTACAATGAAATAAATAATGAAGATTTAAAGTAACAGAACTATTACCAAATAAAAATATAAACACAATGGAGGAAGACGAATGAGTAATGTAAGAAGAGTGTATGTTGAGAAAAAGGGCAGCTATGATGTCCAGCAGAAGGCACTTGCACATGAGATTCGCAATTATCTTGGAATCAAAGACGTAGAGTATGTGCGTATCCTGAATCGTTATGATGTGGAGAACGTATCAGATGAGACATTCGAAAGAGCATGCAATGGTATCTTTGCTGAACCGCCGGTAGATGTCCTTTGGAAAGAGGAGGCTCCTGTTGGTTCCGGAGACAGTCTGTTTTCCGTAGAATTTCTTCCGGGTCAGTTCGATCAGAGAGCAGATTCTGCTGTTCAGTGTATCCAGTTCGTAAAAGAGGACGAGCAGCCGGTCATCCGTACTGCAACGACTTATATTATTCATGGTAAGAATGGAGTTATTACAGAAGAAGAACTTCAGAAGATTAAGGAACACTGCATCAACCCGGTAGACTCAAGAGAAGCAGCAGAGGAGAAGCCGGAGACACTAGTGACAAAATTTGACGAGCCTGCTGATGTTATTGTATTTGACGGATTTAAGGATATGGAAGAGGAAGAGCTTAAGAAATTATATGATTCTCTTGGACTTGCAATGACATTCCGTGACTTCCAGCATATCCAGAATCATTTCAAAGGGGAAGAGCACCGCGATCCTTCCATGACAGAGATCCGCGTACTGGATACTTACTGGTCAGACCATTGCCGTCATACAACATTTTCAACAGAACTTACAGAAGTTTCCTTTGGAGACGGAGATTATCGAAAACCGATGGAAGATACTTACAAGCAGTACCTTCGCGATCACAGCGAGATTTTTAAAGGGCGTGAGGACAAATTTGTATGTCTGATGGATCTTGCATTGATGGCTATGAGAAAGCTGAAAAAAGAAGGCAAGCTTCAGGATCAGGAAGAGTCAGATGAGATCAATGCCTGCAGTATCGTTGTACCAATCAAGGTAGATGGCGTGGAAGAAGAGTGGCTTGTGAACTTTAAAAATGAAACACACAACCACCCGACAGAGATTGAGCCTTTTGGTGGAGCTGCTACATGTCTTGGCGGAGCAATCCGAGATCCATTATCAGGACGTACTTATGTATACCAGGCAATGCGTGTGACCGGAGCAGCAGATCCGACTGTATCTATCAAAGATACAATGAAAGGAAAACTTCCTCAGAAGAAACTGGTTCGTGAGGCAGCTCATGGATATAGTTCTTATGGTAACCAGATCGGACTTGCAACTGGTGCAGTTAAGGAAATCTATCACCCGAATTATGTGGCAAAACGTATGGAAATCGGAGCAGTTCTCGGAGCAGCACCAAGACGTGCAGTAATCCGTGAGACTTCAGATCCTGGTGATATCATTATCCTGCTCGGTGGACGTACCGGACGTGACGGCTGCGGTGGAGCAACCGGATCTTCTAAAGTACATACAGAGGAGTCTATCGAGACTTGTGGAGCAGAGGTACAGAAAGGTAATCCGCCGACAGAGCGTAAGATCCAGAGACTGTTCCGCAGAGAGGAAGTCAGCAAATTAATTAAGAAATGTAACGACTTTGGAGCCGGAGGAGTTTCTGTTGCAATCGGAGAACTTGCAGACGGACTTCAGGTAGATCTGGACAAAGTACCGAAGAAATACGCAGGACTTGATGGAACAGAAATTGCAATTTCTGAGTCTCAGGAGCGTATGGCTGTTGTTGTAGACCCGAAGGATGTAGATGAATTTATGGGATATGCAGCAGAAGAGAACTTAGAGGCAACAAAGGTAGCTGTCGTAACAGAGGAGCCAAGACTTGTATTATCCTGGAGAGGTAAGAAGATCGTAGACTTATCCAGAGCATTTTTAGATACTAACGGTGCTCATCAGGAGACAAAAGTAGCTGTAGATATTCCAAGCCGCAAAGACAGTATCCTCGTAAGAGAAGAAGTGACAGATGTCAAAGAAAAGTGGATGGAGACATTAAAAGATCTGAATGTGTGCTCACAGAAAGGTCTTGTGGAAATGTTTGACGGTTCCATTGGAGCATCTTCTGTATTTATGCCGCATGGCGGACAGTATCAGATGACAGAGACACAGGCTATGGTTGCAAAGCTTCCTGTATTGACAGGAGACTGCGATACGGTTACAATGATGAGTTTCGGATTCGATCCGTATCTGTCAACATGGAGTCCGTACCACGGAGCTATTTACGCAGTGACAGAGTCTGTAGCAAAAATTGTGGCAGCAGGAGGAGATTACAGTAAGATCCGTTTCACATTCCAGGAGTACTTCCGCCGTATGACAGAGGATCCACATAGATGGAGCCAGCCATTCGCAGCACTTCTTGGTGCTTACAGTGCACAGCTTGGATTTGGCCTTCCTTCTATCGGTGGAAAAGACAGTATGTCCGGAACATTTGAGCATATTGATGTACCACCGACACTGGTTTCTTTTGCGGTGGATGTGGCAACAGAAAAAGATATTATTACACCGGAGCTTAAGAAAGCAGGAGATAAGCTTGTATGGCTTCAGATCCCGACAGATGAGTATGATGTTCCGGTTTATGAAAAAGTTATGGACCAGTATGGTAAATTTACTGCTGATATCCATGACGGCAAGATTGTGGCAGCTTATGCACTTGACAGACACGGAATCGTTCCGGCTGTCAGCAAGATGGCATTTGGTAATCGCATGGGTGTAACATTAGATGCGAGCGTAGAGGCAAAAGACTTGTTCGCACCTGCATTTGGAGATCTGATTGCTGAAGTTCCGGCTGACAAGCTGGATGGACTGACGATTGATTACACAGTCATCGGTGAAGTGACAGAAGAGCAGAATTTTGAATACAAAGATACAAAGATTGCCCTTGCAGATGCCCAAAAAGCATGGGAGAGTACACTAGAGAGCGTATTTGCTACAAATTCCAAAGCAGAGGGACAGGACGAGAAGATCGACACAGGTCTTTTTGATACAAAAGAAGTACATATCTGCGAACACAAGATCGCTCAGCCGACTGTATTTATTCCGGTATTTCCTGGAACAAACTGTGAGTATGACAGTAAGAGAGCCTTTGAGAGAGCAGGAGCAAAAACAATCGTAAAAGTATTCCGCAATATGAGTGCTTCCGATATTGTAGATTCTGTCGATGTATTTGAAAAAGCAATCGCGCAGTCTCAGATGATCATGTTCCCAGGTGGATTCAGCGCTGGTGATGAACCGGATGGTTCTGCGAAATTCTTTGCAACTGCATTCCAGAATGCGAAGATGAAAGAGGCGGTTGAGAAGCTTCTTGGGGAGCGTGACGGACTGGTACTTGGTATCTGTAATGGATTCCAGGCTCTTGTAAAACTTGGACTTGTTCCAAATGGAACAATTACAGGGCAGACAGAGGATTCTCCGACACTGACTTACAATACAATTGGACGCCACATTTCTAAGATGGTGTACACGAAAGTAGTCAGCAACAAGTCTCCATGGCTTTCCGGAGCAAAGCTTGGTGGAGTTTACACAAATCCGGCATCTCACGGAGAGGGACGTTTTGTTGCAAGCAAAGAATGGCTTGACAAGCTGATCGCAAATGGACAGGTTGTAACTCAGTACTGCGACCCACAGGGAAATGTATCTATGGATGAGACATGGAACATTAATGGTTCCTATCTTGCAATCGAAGGTATCACCAGCCCGGATGGAAGAGTATTTGGTAAAATGGCTCATTCAGAAAGACGTGGACGTTCCGTTGCAATGAACATTTACGGAGAACAGGATCTGAAGATCTTTGAGTCCGGAGTGAAATATTTTAAATAAAAAACTTACTAAATTTCTGATTATCTTTTCATAAGTTGGTAAATGCCGATATATCCCTTATTTTAGGGCTTTATCGGTATTTTCTTTTTGGAAGATACCTTGCATAAGCTGGCATTTACCAGCATGAAAATGCAACCAAAAGTAGTAAATGAGTAGTAAATATAGGCTCCGATATTAACAAGCCAGTCTTTCCAGCTCCGCTTTTGCAGATTGAAATGTACCGTGTGCATAATAGCCAAGTGTCATGGTTATGTTAGCGTGTCCCATGAGATATTGTAGGGTATTAGGGTTCATTCCTCTGTTTGCCATATTCGTACAATAAGTATGTCGGAATGAATGTGGTGTGATGTTCGGTAACTTGTCCTTGTGGTACTTGTTATACTTCTTAATCAGTCCTCGCACCATGCCCTCATAGTTTCCTGCAACTTTAGGCAAGCCCTCACGGTTCAAGAATAAGAAATTGCTGTAACCACCTACAATCAGCGGTTGTGCCTTTCCTCTGTTCTTTAGTATTCTTTGGATTGCTTGATAAGCCCGTTCTGTTAATGGAAGTTCCCGTTTTCCGTTTTTAGTCTTTGGCGTTTCAATATAGTAGCCGATTTCGCTATCTTTCAATAACTGGTGGTCTATATTGAGTATTCTATTCTGCATATCAATATGCGTCGTCAGTCCGCAAAATTCAGAAATACGAAGTCCCGTTTCCAGCAGAAGCACAACCTCATCATAATACTTGCTGTAAATCTTGTCCTTTTCCATAAAGGCAAGCAGGCGTTCTTCCTGCTCTGGTGTAAGGATAACTTTCTGTTCCGTATCATCTTCCAGAACATCACTTAGCTTAAATTCAAACGGGTTCTTTCTGATACAGTCGTCTTGTATTGCCATATAAAATGACGCTTTCAAGGAACGCTTGTAGTTATCAATCGTTTTATAGGCATATCCTTTTTCGCTCATTCTGATAACCCATTCTTTAGCGTCCGACTGTTTAACAGTATCAATCGCCCTCATACCCAATGGGTCATTTTTCAGAGCGTTCATAAGATACTGTCGTCCCTTTTCAGTAGCCCTCTTGATGTTCTTTCTTTGGCTGTTTTTCTTCTCATAAAGCTGGCAGACTGTCATTTTACCGCCTGCCGTGTCGATACCGTCATTGAGGTCTTTTTTTATCTGTGCTTCTTTTTCCCTCAACGATATATCATCACGCTTTCCAGCAGGTGTCTTGTCTGTCGGTACAAGTTTCCAAGAATAGATAAATTGTGGCTTTCCGTATATATCGGTATATTTATAAACGTATCTTCCGTCTTTTCGCTGGCTCTCTCCATTACGCAAATTGCGATTTTTACTGTCTTTTCGTTTCACATTAGACATAGTGTAAAGCTCCTTTCCGTCATGGAATGAGCCGTGATACGCTATACCTTATTATACCATATCTACGGCTCAATGACATTAGATTTCGTCCAATGTATCTATGATTTTTTCAAATTGTTTTCGCTTAATCTGAATACGATTACCGTTCACGATAACCCAGCCAGCGTCAATGTTTTCTTCGGCTAATTTACGCAATTTCTTTTCGCCAATGCGGAAGTATTTGGACGCTTCTTCAATCGTCAGCGTATATTTTTCCCAGATAGGCACATCAGTATTGTTCATAATCTATGCACCCCCTTTACTGTGTGTCATTTTTTACAAGCAGGCAGACGGCTTTGGAAAGCTCCGTTAGTATCTCAACTATTCCCATTCTTGTGGGCAGAACCACACCATGCGGACGTATCATTATTCTGTGAGGATAGGTCGTGGCAAAACGACTTTTCCAACAGTCGCTCTCGGATCACTGCGTGGGTCGCTCGCTTTCTTTTGGAAAGGTCGTGGCGTACAGTTCCCGTGGCTCGCTATCTCACAAACGTATCTGTCTGCTTTGGGTACAAAGGCAGGTAGCACCGACCTTGAAAATGCTGAAAAGAATTGATAAGGGAAACGGTACAGACTACATGGAAACAATCGAACAGCAGGCAAAGCTCACAGAAAAACATGAAATGATAATCAAACAGCAGACGACCCCTGCAAAAGATTTGGTGGAAAGTTAGGAGTGATAAAAAATGTGGATATTATTAAAAGACTTCCTGCTGGTATCTATGGGAATGGGTATCGGCATAGTCTTGATGTGTATTTTGACTGTCGGCAAAGAAGCTGACTGTGAAATGAAACAATTAGAAGAAAGAGAGGACAAATAACATGAATTTCGGAAACAATTTGTATCAATGGTTTTTATCAAACGCACAGAGCTTGGTGCTTATGGCGATTGTGGTTATCGGTATCTACTTAGGGTTCAAGCGTGAGTTTTCCAAACTTATCGGCTTCTTGGTAGTTGCCTTGATTGCTGTCGGTTTGGTATTTAACGCCGGCGGTGTGAAAGATGTACTGTTAGAGCTATTCAACAAGATTATCGGTGCATAAATTTTTATTGTGATGTTGTTAATGGGGTGATATAATATGGATATAAAAATACAACTTTAGGAAGTGATATTTTATGTTAGGATTTAGTATAATGATGTGGTTTGTTTCTGCTATCCTTATATTCGTGAGTATTTCTTTATTAAAGGGAAATTACTCTTTTGTTCATGGTAAAGTATTTGATACTACTGATAACAAAAAAGGATATGCAAAAGAATTAGGAAAACCTGTTTTATTCGTAGGGATTGGTATTTTAGTATCTGGGGTAATTGCGATTATAGTAAAAAATCATTCTATTCCTACCGCAGTTTTTTTCTTGGCAATTATAGCTGGTATTGCTGGACTATGGCTACACAAAATACAAAAAAACTTCCGAAAATTTTAGTTTACAAATTTATATTTATATGCAAAGCAGTTGGTCTTAGGATTGACTGCTTTTTTCTTACCTAAAATTTCAGATTGGAGTGATTACATGAACGATATTTTTAAGGATATGCAGGCAAAAGTCGGCTGTGAATACATTTCCGACCTGCCCTCTTACAAGCGTAAGGTGTGGCAGGAAATGAAACGGTTGAACCCTGCCGATTATGAAGAAAAACAGTTAGAAGATTTTTCAAAGTATGTGTTTGGTATGTCGTACCAGAGCTTAAAAGATGTGATGAAACAACAGAAAGGACGTGAGGAACAATGCAGGAAACAAGGGTGCTGGTGGAAACGAGAGGAACAACTGGCAAAGAAACAACATCATACTGGTTCGACCTGCCGATAGATGTTGCAGAGTTTGAAGAAAAGTTAGGTGTCGGTGCAGAAAGTCAAGATTACCGCATTATCGAAAAGGTACTGCCCTTTGCTGATGAAGTCCACGAACATACAAGCGTGTACCAGCTCAACGAACTAGATTTTATGTACCGCCAGCTTTCAAGCGATATGCAGGAAGAATATACAGCACTTCTTACCGTGTATGAAAACTTAGAAGCACTTTATATTTGCAGAAACGTGATTACGGTTTATCCCGACTGCAAAAGCATGATAGATGTTGCAAGGCAAAAGCTGATGAATGACCCGACATTCAAGCATTTATCCGAGGACTGTCAAGAATATTACTTTGACTTTGAAGCCTATGCTTCTCACTTGCAGGAACACGGGAAATTTTTAGTAACAGAACACGGTATCTTTGAACTGCCAGAGTAGGAAATGAGGTGGTGCTTATGATTGATGATATGGCGGTTTATATTGCTAATCTTGGCAAATACAATGAGGGCTATTTAGTCGGTGCTTGGTTCACTTTTCCTATTGACGAGGAAGATGTGAAAGAAAAAATCGGCTTGAATGAACAGTATGAGGAATACGCAATCCATGATACCGACAACTTCCCCATTGCGATTGGCGAGTATGTTTCCATTGAAGAACTCAATGAGATGTATGAAATCATAGAGGAACTTCCTGACTATATCGTAGAGTGTCTGGACGAATTTATCAGCCACTACGGGACGCTGGAAGAAGTTGTGGAACACAAGGACGATATTTATTATTATCCCGACTGTGAAACCATGACAGACGTTGCCTACTACTACATAGACGAATTGCAGGCACTTGGGGACATTCCACCCAGCTTACAGAACTACATTGACTATGAAGCCTACGGGCGAGATTTGGATATGGGTGGTTGCTTTATTGAAACAAGCCGAGGTATGTGCGAGATACCATATTAACGCTGGAAGATCAGCGACAAGCATGGTTGCTACTGACAGCGTATTTCTCTTTAAGGGACAGTCTGAAACATGGCTGTCCTTTCCATTTAGAAACTTACGAAAGGAGCTGAAAGAACTTGAAAAAGATTAAATCTTATACGGGTATCTGGAACGTGGAAAAAGTCTTGTATGCAATCAATGACTTTAACTTACCCTTTCCCGTTACCTTTACACAGATTACATGGTTTGTGATTACGGAATTTATCATCATTCTGTTTGGGGATATTCCCCCACTTTCCATGATTGAGGGAGCATTTCTCAAATACTTTGGTATTCCCGTTGCTCTCACTTGGTTCATGTCGCAGAAAACCTTTGACGGAAAGAAGCCGTACAGCTTTTTGAAATCACAGATAACCTATGCCCTGCGACCTAAAATCACTTATGCAGGAAAAGCCGTAAAACTGCATAAGCAGACCTTGAATGAAACAATCACGGCAGTAAGGAGTGTGAACTATGTTCCCGATAAAATATATTGACAATAACCTTGTCTGGAACAAGGACAATGAGGTATTCGCCTACTATGAGCTGATACCGTACAACTATTCTTTCTTATCCGCAGAGCAGAAATTTATCGTGCATGACAGTTTCAGACAGCTCATTGCACAGTCCCGTGAGGGTAAAATTCATGCGTTGCAGATTGCCACAGAAAGCTCCATACGAAGTATGCAGGAGCAGTCAAAGAACGCAATGTACGGTCTAAGGTGTAAGGCTCTGGCTTTGTCGTCAGCTTCAAGCTCTGTCTGTTATCGCCGATAAACCAAGCCCAGCGGTCATTGAGTTTCCAGTCATTTTTCCGCTTGTCTGGTTCTTCATCAACAAACCGCACATACTGGTTGATGATAGAAAAGGCGGTCCGCTCTGCGTCATAATAGGTCAGCAAATCCCGTACTGCATAATAGGCACGTTCATTGCGAAGCCGTATCTCAAAACGGTTGATAATATCAGCTTCTTCCAGCGGTGTCCCCAGCTTGACGTACTGCTCATAGTCCTTTTCATAGATACAGAAATACACATCTGATTTCAGCGAACCAAGATAAAGGGTGCGTCCCATATATTCTCTGTCGTCCTCTCTGTGCTTGATAAGCTCGCCCGACTGGTAAAACTTATAACTTCTGGACTTTCCGATATATTCCCGTTTCCTGCATTTTTCCGCAAGCTCTGGAATATCCAAAATGCCCGTATGGTCGTTGATAGCAAGGTCGATACGCTTCATCACGCCACCGTCTACCAATGCGTCCATGAGGAAGTCATACCAGCTTCTTTGCTGTGCCAGCAGGTAACTTTCAAACTGCCTGCAACCACGCCCCTTTAACTCTAAAAGGACACCTTTTTCCTCGTCAGCCGACGTATAGATAAAGATGTCCCCTAAAGAATAATGCTCCGTATAGCTGTAATGTCCGTAATCTTCATGGAGCATATAATTGATATTCAGTTTTAATATATCTTTGATGATGTGCTGTATATCCAGCGTGGGAAAACGAATTTTCACATAATCAAACAGCATGGTAAGCGGTGCTTCTGGATTGAACCTTGCCAGTTCTTTATACAGAGTTTCCAGAAGTTCCTTTGACGGCTTCATTTTTCCACTTTCTATCTTGTTGAGATATTCCCTTGTGATACCAGAAGCCACCGCCAGTCTGCCTTGTGAGATACCGTAAGCAATCCGCTTCTCCCGTAATTCTTTTATCCATTGTTCTTCATTCAGAACCATACCCCCAATCTATAAAGTGTGAAGTTTTTTAAGGCGACTTCACAGCCGATTTTTGTTAGAAAATCATGCCAGAAGCCTTATGTTTCCTATGTTTTTTGTCTATTGTCTATTTGTAAACGTACCCCTCTGTTAGATACCGAGGGGTTTTACCTGCTGGCGTGGCTTA
Source organism: Dorea sp. 210702-DFI.3.17 (assembly GCF_020560825.1). Classification (NCBI taxonomy): domain Bacteria; kingdom Bacillati; phylum Bacillota; class Clostridia; order Lachnospirales; family Lachnospiraceae; genus Dorea; species Dorea sp. 210702-DFI.3.17. Next base: position 379,507 of record NZ_JAJCNB010000001.1, on the reverse strand, counting down.
CGCCACACCAGCAACGGCTAGTCCGTGCCGTCGCCTTTCGCTTCGCACGTCGCCGTCCCGTCCTGCCTTGCTTGTGCAAGAGAGCCGATAGTCTGCAAAAAATCATGTCCTTTCGGTACTAAAGGCGTGTAAAATTCACTTATGACGCTTGTTCCCACATCACAATAGCCACGCCCCTTGATACGCTTCTGGAAAAATTGCTTTTTCACATCTGAACCGAACAGCATACCGTAACCTAATTCGCTGATACGCCCCAATCCCACACGGAAATTGAAGTTATCTCTGATACCGTCCGAGAAATACTTTGCGTCTGGACGCTGGCAGGCAACGATAAGGAAATAACCTGCTTGTCGTCCTAACATAACGATTTTCTTTAACTGGCTAAGTAAGCCCACGCTTTCTTTCGTCCCCAGCATTTCAAAAAATGCCACATATTCATCAAAGATAAGAAAGCAGGGTGGCAGTCCCAGATAGGCATAGTTTTCGCCCGTCTTATAGTTCGGGTGTCGCTTCATTTCCTCACTTCGCTGTACCATGCCCTCATAAAAGGCATTGACGCAATCAATCATTTCTTCTTTGGTGTGATACACATTTTCCATAACTGTCCCTAAGTCTGCAAGGTCAGCGTTCTTCGGGTCTAAGATATAAAGGATAGCGTTGGTATGCAGTAAGGCTTCAATGAGTGTCAGCAGAAAATAAGTTTTACCGCCACCAGTCCCACCAGCAATCAGAGCATGGGGAAGTGCGTCATATTCCCAGACAAGATTTTTCATCAGCTTTAGACAGCCGTTCTCTGCCCGTACTTCATCAATGGTAATGCGGTTCGCTATCATATCATAAAGCAGGGTGTATTCGATATAGCCGTCATGTAAGGTTTTGTCGGTCAGCTCGCAATACAAGCCACTCTCCAATTTGTCCTCTAAGTCCACGATTTTACCATTTTCTGTGATTGTAAAATCAATCGGTTTTGCACCGTCAGTTAAGTAACCGTTTGGAGCTTTACTCTCAACGATACGGAATTTTCCATAAGGTAAAAGGTCAGCAGACGTAGAAGCGACACCCTCAATGTCTGTATGGATTGTCTTTACCACTTCATTTTTCTTGTATAGCTTGCCCTCAACCAAAACAGAATTATCATTTAAGGAAATGATGTCAAAAGCAGTATCTTTCAAAGTGGCACTTCCTTGTGGCTTTGTATCGCCCGTTTCTAAATCTCGTTTCTGAATTTTGACACCGCCACGGATAACCTTGTCTGATACGGAAAACTGGTTACTTCCAGATAGTACGGCAAGGTCGCCGTCCTCGGTAATCTGTGTTACATATAAGCCTTTTATCTGTTCGGACTTATCGCCAGCCTGCATATATGCACCCTCTAACAAGTAGCCGTTTGGAGCTTTTGTTTCCTCAACAGTTAGCGTTCCAAGTGGAAGAACCGCCTTACCGTCCTGCATATAGAAGCTGTCGCCAGATACCTTGTATGCGTCCGCTAATTTTGTGATGTAGTGGGTTGTCCCGTCGCTGTCTGTTTCAGCGATTGTCTTTGTAACCCATGTACGAGTAGCTTCGGCAGGGAGATTGTCTTTCTTATAGAAGCCAGCATAATACTTCCATGTAAATTCCGCACCTGCTAGAGAAGCGTTTCCCTGCGGATTGTCTTTCTGTGTTTCCATATCAATCTTGAAAAGCTTAATCAAAGTGTCTGTTACTTTCGGTGTATCTGATACTTTCAAGGTCGCTGTCCTTCCAGCTTCAACCTTTAAGGAATATACAGTTTTATCTACTTTATATCCTGCTGGTGCAGATAATTCCTTGATATAAACTGTGCCTGCTTTTACCTCTACAACATCTGTATTTCCGTTTTCATCAGTCGTAAGGGTGGCAAGCTGTTTCGTGCAGTCCTTATCAGCAAAGACACCGTATGTTGCACCAGCAACAGAGTAATTCCCGTTATCGTCTGTAATGCTGGTATTACTGGAAGTCTTTTGCAGTTTTGCATTTCCAACATTCAGCTTCGCCCAGAATTGTCCTAATTCCTGCCCCTCGCCAGAGTAGATATAACCGCCACATTCATAGCGTCCTTTATTCTCTTTGACAAAGGCTTTTGCACCAGAGAAAACTTCGTCCTGCGTTGCCTTTGGAATTTCATCATAAGAAGCTCGCACATTATCACATTGCCAGCCAAGATGTACGCTCAATCTCTGCCAGACAACAAGCTGTCTTAAAAGGTAGGCGTGATTGTTGCTTATTCCGCTGTGGCTGTCTGTGTACTGTTTTACATATTCGATAGATAAGGCAACGTCGCTTATCTGGTCGGCACTCATACGGGTGCTTACGTCAGCTCTGGTTTTGTAGCCGTTTCTAAAATCTGTGTTAATGTCGATACAGTAAGCGTCCTCGCCCTCAACGGTCAAATGCCCCTCGTTAAAAGTAGAACCAATCGAACCGTCATTCATTACTTTTTCAACGATACCGACACGCTCCTTTGACTCCGTCCAGTATTGCTTGCTTTCTGCATGGACGGGTGTAGTCGGTAAAGCAGTAACGACAGTTGCAAGAGCTAAGAAGCCCGTACACAATCGTTTTAACATCTTTTTCATAAATCTAATGCTCCTTTCATTTTGGGTAATAAAATAGCCGTCCAATAAGAACGGCTGAAAATAGAAAAGGAACGTCATTTTAGGCGTTCCATAGTCTATAAAATATTCAATTTTTTTCTTGTTTCAATACTGATGTGCTGTACCATATCTTTGCATATCTAGGAAAACTGGCGTATCAAGGCTCATTCAATGGTAGTAAATAAGTAGTAAATTGATGTATTTGTTCCCTTGAAAATGCTGATAGATACTGTGTTTTAGCGGATAATCAGATTTTTATTGTGTTTTTATTTAAAAATAATCAGGCGCTTGCAAATTTTGCAGGCGCTTGTTCTGTATTTCGGCAAAAATACAAAATTATGCAGGAAATGAAAATTAAAATTGCACAAAATATAAAAATAACATTTTTTTGCAAAAAAAATCTTGTGTTATAAAGTAAAATACTTTACAATATTAAAGGACAAAAGCGTCGAAGGAGAAGAACGGTTTTGCCGTCCTTCTTTTTTGAATGATGAATGCAAATAAATCAAGAAATATGGCGCTTTAAATTTCATAATAACATTTTTTCAGGAGGTACAAAGGTATGTCATATGTTGATGAAGTACTGGAAAAAGTAGTGGCAAAGAACCCTGCTGAGCCAGAATTCCACCAGGCAGTAAAAGAAGTATTGGAATCATTGAGAGTGGTAATCGAAGCAAACGAGGAGAAATTCAGAAAAGACGCTTTGCTTGAGAGACTGGTTGAGCCTGAGAGACAGATCAAATTCCGTGTTCCATGGGTAGACGATAATGGACAGGTTCAGGTAAATACAGGTTACCGTGTACAGTTCAACAGTTCAATCGGACCATACAAAGGAGGCTTACGCCTTCATCCTTCCGTAAACCTTGGAATTATCAAATTCCTTGGATTTGAGCAGGTATTCAAGAACTCACTGACAGGTCTTCCAATCGGAGGAGGAAAAGGTGGTTCTGATTTCGACCCTAAGGGAAAATCCGACAGAGAAGTTATGGCATTCTGCCAGAGCTTTATGACAGAACTTTGCAAATATATCGGTGCTGACACTGACGTTCCGGCCGGAGATATCGGAACAGGTGCAAGAGAGATTGGATATATGTTCGGTCAGTACAAGAGAATCCGCGGAGTATACGAAGGTGTACTTACAGGTAAAGGATTAAGTTACGGTGGATCTTTAGCAAGAACAGAAGCTACAGGTTATGGACTTCTGTATTTGACAGAGGAACTTCTGAAACTCAATGGAAAAGAATTAAAAGGTATGACAGTTGCAGTATCCGGTTCCGGTAATGTTGCAATTTATGCAACACAGAAGGCTCAGGAGCTTGGAGCTAAGGTTGTTACAGTCAGCGATTCTACAGGCTGGGTGTATGATCCTGAAGGAATTGATGTTGCAGCTCTGAAAGAAATTAAAGAAGTAAAACGTGCAAGACTGACAGAATACAAGAACTATCGTCCGAACTCAGAGTATCATGAGGGACGTGGCGTATGGTCTGTAAAGGTAGATCTGGCACTTCCATGTGCAACACAGAACGAGCTTCACTTAGAGGATGCAAAACAGTTAGTAGCAAACGGTTGCGTAGCTGTATGCGAGGGTGCTAACATGCCTACTACATACGAGGCAACTGAGTATCTGCAGGAGAACGGTGTAATCTTTGCACCTGGAAAAGCTGCGAATGCCGGTGGTGTTGCTACATCTGCTCTTGAGATGTCACAGAACAGTGAGAGACTTAGCTGGACATTCGAGGAAGTTGATGCAAAACTGAAGAACATCATGGTAAATATCTGCCACAACATGGTAGATGCTGCAAAACGTTACGATATGGAAGGTAACTACGTAGCAGGAGCTAACATTGCAGGATTTGAGAAAGTCGTAGATGCTATGACAGCTCAGGGAATTGTATAAAAAACACTAAAATATTTGGAAAGTCCCGGATTTACGGGGCTTTCTTTTTTTGCATAACAGGAATTTTATTTCCTGTTATATAAAAAGTATCCGGCAGAATCAGTACTTTATGTTCAAAAGATTTTCCACTTATTAAAAAAATAATTGAATTTTATGCAAAAAAGAGTATAATATAAACGACTAATGTTATCGTGATAACATTGAAAAGCGTGCGGGAAATTTTATACAGAAAGGATGAAAAAAATGGGCTCAAAAATGAAAGTGTCTGAGGCGGAAATCCAGAAAGTCTACCATAGGGATTGCATTCTTCTGGCAGGGTTTGCAATATTTATGTGGTGTATTTTAAGTACGATATTGCGACAGGCTTTACAGGTAGCGGGAGATTCTACTACAAGAACAATTATGATTTGTATTGCGTTGGTGACTGGAAGTGCATTGTCCCTCGGACTTTTTGCAGTTTACAGACACTTAAAAAGAAACAAAGATGTGATTTATAAAGAGGATCTTGAAAATTTGAAATTGCAGAAGAAAGATGCGTAGCAGGAGTGACAGAAGATGGAAAATAAAAAAGAGACGAAAAAAGAAAAAATAATGCAAGTGATAGATGTGTTTTTCGTAATGATCCTATGCTTTGTGGTTTTGCTTGTGACGATGCTTTTTCAAAATCTTGCAGGTGTCAAGGAGGCAGGAAAAGCATATGTGATCCAGGCATCTACACTGGTGCCGGTTGTAGTTGCGCTGGCAGCATATGTAACATTTCTTGTGAAAAGAAGCAAAAAAGATTTAAAGGAAATTATTGAACTGGAATATAGCGAAAAGGAGCAGGAACAGGTATGAGCATATGGACAATTATAAATATTGCAGCATGGGTATTATGTGCAGTATTTCTTTATTTGATCTTGAGTGATCTGATAAAAGTGGAAAAAAGGAACAGAGAAGAGAAAAAGCTTGAAAAGAAAGACTAAGAGGCATACTTATGGAGAAAGAAAAGACAAATGAAAAGAGTCAGGGACTTTCGAAAGTTCTCGGACCAATTCATATCTGGGCTCTTGGAGTAGGAATTGTACTTGTTGGAGAGTTCATGGGATGGAATTTTACGGTCGCAAAAGGAGGATCGATTGGTTCTGTTATTGCACTTTGGACGGTAGCCATGCTTTATGTCATGATCGTGATGATGAATACGGAGATGGGTTCGGTCATGCCGGAGGCAGGCGGACAGTATACAATGGCGAAATATATGCTTGGACCTTTAGCTGCATTTAACGTAGGGCTGATGCTTGTGCTGGAATATGCAATGTTGGAAGCAGCCGATGTTCTGGTCGTCGGACAGATACTTGAATCATTGAACCCGAATGTAAAAGCACTGCCATTTATCATATTAAGTCTGCTTGTGCTGACATATATGAATTACCGTGGTGTCTATGCAACCTTGACCCTGAATTTTGTGATTACGGCAGTTGCATTTGTGACGATATTTATTTTATTATTTTCAACAAGTTTTTATGATCCACAGCTGACTTTGATTAATTTGAAAAAAATGACAGATGGACTTCCATATGGTTATCTTGGAATTATTGCAGCCATGCAGTTTGCAGTCTGGTTTTTCCTGGGAATCGAAGGAGGAGCACTGGCGGCAGAAGAATGCAGGTCTACCAGCAGAGCTCTGCCACTGGGAACTATGATAGGTTTGTCCGTGCTGCTGATTGGTGCTACTACAACATGGTTTGTGTGCTCAGGTCTTGTCCCGGCAGAAAAGCTTGGTGAGTCTGCATATCCGTTGTATGACGCGGCACTGGCAACTGGAAAATTATATGTTATCATTGCATTGTTTGTTGGTACGATTATGGCGTGTCTGGCTTCAGCAAATGGCTGCATTAACGATGCAAGCAGAGCTTGGTTTGCAATGTCAAGAGATGGGCTGATCCCGCCGATATTTGCAAAGACACATCCGAAATATAAGACACCGTACCGGGCAACTGTATTTTTACTGCCGATATCTATGGCATTTGCATTTACAGGAATGTTGGATCAGGTTGTTACATTTTCTATATTTTCAGCGTTGATGGTATATGTGCTGACAGTGATCATGATGTTCCGGTTCCGGAAAATGTATCCCCTTGGAACGATTGAGCGTGGATATGTTGCACCAATCCATCCGGTACCTGCATTGATCGCAGCAGTGTTGATCGGTATGACGCTGCTGGGTATGTATCTGGGTTATTGGATTAATATACTAGGCGGAGTTGCATTTTATTTCCTGGCATCTGTCTGGTTCTTGAAAAGGAGACTGAAGTTTATAGATAAATCACAGTTCTTAAAAGCCGGTACTCAGAAGTGGCCGAAACCGAAGGAATTATAATTGGAAGATTGTACTTTAATATTTTTATTTTACGAAATTCATACAATTTTTATAATATAAAACTGGAATAATCAGACAAAAACTGTTACCATATAAAAGAAAATTGAATTCGATATTGAAAGAATGGAGGAATGATTATGGAACAGGTGAAACGGCCGAAAAAACCGTTGATGTTTTATTATACGATTGTGCTGATTATCCTGATATTATTTAACATTATTGCGATGCCTTACATAAAGGAAAAGCAGATTAAAGATGTAGATTATGGAACATTTATCTCTATGACCGAGAAAAAGGAGATAAAAAAAGTAGAATTGCAGCAACAGGATAATACAATCTTATTTACAGGAAAAGACGGGAAGACCATTTACAAAACGGCGATGGTCAATGATCCGGATCTGACGAAACGATTATATGAAGCGGATGTTTCTTTTTACGGAGAAGAAATTGATCAGTCATCTCCGATTCTGGTTAATATTTTATCCTGGGTGCTTCCAATCTTGTTTTTTGTGGCATTGGGAGAATACATGTCCAGAAAATTGATGAAGCGGGCCGGTGGAAAAAACGCCATGTCTTTCGGAATGGGAAAAAGCAGTGCGAAGATTTATGTGAAATCATCCGAGGGAATCCGTTTCCGTGATGTTGCAGGTGAAGATGAGGCGAAAGAGAATTTAAGCGAGATTGTAGAATATCTTCATAACCCGGCCAGATATAAAGAAATCGGAGCTTCGATGCCGAAAGGAATTCTTCTTGTAGGACCTCCGGGAACAGGTAAGACGATGCTTGCAAAAGCAGTTGCCGGTGAGGCAAATGTTCCATTTTTCTCCATGTCCGGTTCTGAATTTGTAGAGATGTTCGTTGGTATGGGTGCATCAAAGGTGCGTGATCTGTTCCAGCAGGCAAAAGAAAAAGCACCATGTATTGTGTTTATTGATGAGATAGATGCAATCGGTAAGAAGCGGGACGGACAGATAGGTGGAAATGATGAACGTGAGCAGACCTTGAATCAGTTGTTGACAGAGATGGACGGATTCGAAGACAACACGGGCGTGATCATTCTTGCGGCAACGAACCGTCCAGAATCCCTGGATCCGGCTCTTTTAAGACCGGGACGGTTCGACAGACGTGTGCCGGTAGAACTTCCTGATCTGAAAGGAAGAGAAGATATCCTGAAGGTTCATGCAAAGAAAATAAAAGTTGGTGATAATGTAGATTATAATAAAGTGGCACGTATGGCTTCCGGAGCTTCTGGAGCGGAACTTGCTAATATTGTAAATGAAGCAGCGCTTCGTGCAGTTCGTGACAACCGTAAATTTGTAACGCAGGAAGATCTGGAGGAGAGTATTGAGGTTGTTATCGCCGGATATCAGAAGAAAAATGCAATACTGACAGATAAAGAAAAGCGTATTGTGGCATATCATGAAATCGGGCATGCACTTGTGGCTGCAAAGCAGACAAATTCTGCACCGGTTCAGAAGATTACCATTGTTCCCAGAACGTCGGGGGCTCTTGGCTATACGATGCAGGTCGAGGAAGGCAATCATTATCTGATGACAAAAGAAGAAATCCTGAATAAGATCGCGACTCTTACAGGAGGAAGGGCAGCGGAAGAAATTGTGTTTGGTTCAGTCACGACGGGAGCTTCCAATGATATTGAACAGGCAACCAAGCTTGCAAGGGCTATGATCACAAGATATGGAATGACGTGTGATTTTGATATGGTTGCAATGGAAGTGCAGACGAATCAGTATCTAGGAGGAGATTCTTCCCTGACCTGTTCGGCAGAGACGCAGACAAAGATTGATGAGAAGGTTGTGGAAGTTGTTCGAAGTGAACATGAAAAAGCAGCTGGAATATTGATGGAGAACAGAGAAAAACTGGACGATCTGGCAAGGTATCTGTATGAGAAAGAAACGATTACAGGAGAAGAATTCATGAATATTTTAAACGCCTGATCAGGAAGAGGAGTGAATACACTCAGCGAGAATGTGCAGGAGTTCGGGAAAATGTATCTATGAGGTAAAACCGGATTCCACGCACAGACTCGCTTTTTTCTTTTGAGTATCTATTGGAACACAGGTATTTACTGATGCGAGGGACGAAATAAAAGATGAAATTTTTGCAAATGTAGAAAAAATTGAAAAATTTAAAAAAAGTTGTTGACGAAAGTAGAATCTTATTGTAAACTTAGGAAGCTGGTTCAAGAGAGCAGCGAATATAAATATGGCGGGATAGCTCAGTTGGCTAGAGCACGCGGTTCATACCCGCGGTGTCGCTGGTTCAAATCCAGTTCCCGCTACTTGGAAAGAGAATTCACATTGTGAGTTCTTTTTTTTCTTTTTATACTTTGCCATAGAAAAATATAGACATGAGAAAATAAGAAGTGCTATAATTAAAATAATATTTTGGGCAAAACAGACGAAAGTCTGCGACGCAAAGCTATAGGACCTGTAAAATGGTAGCCAGTTGTAAAAAAAGGATGTACACTGTCTATTTTAGATGGTGTTTTTTTATAAAATCTGTTGATACGAAACTATTAGTAAAGATAATTCATGAATTCATGAATTAGTGGAAAACAATTTTACAAGGGGGGAGCATATTGAAAAAGAAAAAATGGAACAGCTTCCGAATATCAATGTTGAATTTGTAGTAGGCAATAATGACCTGGATTTCTACAAGTTTCTTAAGGAAAACGGTGGATTGCCGGATATTATAACCTGCTGTTGTTTTTCACTTCACGATGCAAGTCCTCTGAAAAACAGTCTGATGGATCTTTCTACAACCAACGTGGCAGGTGCTGTCTATGACACATATCTTAATAATTTTATGAATGAAGATGGAAGCGTAAACTGGCTTCCGGTGTGTGCGGATGCGCATGGCTTTGTAGTGAACAAAGACCTTTTTGAACAGTGAAATTGCGGTGGAGATCCTTAATGAATATGGCTTTCTGGTTGATACAGCAGAAGATGGAGCAGAGGCAGTGGAGAAGGTTAAGAATTCAACAGCAGCTGGTTATGATCTGGTGCTGATGGATGTGCAGATGCCTGTGATGAATGGATATGAGGCAACAAAGCAGATCCGCGCACTGGAGGATCCAAAACTGGCGGGAATTACAATTCTTGCCATGACTGCCAATGCTTTTGAGGAAGATAGAAAGAAAGCACTGGAATGTGGTATGGATGGATTTTTATCCAAGCCAATTGTTATTAAAGATTTGATTGATGCGTTACAACATAATCTGGAGAGAGTTTAGCACAGCAAAAATCAAACAAAGAAGGAGACGATGAGATATGGAACAAGAAAATTATTCAATCGTATTCAGTAGTTCAACTGGTAATACAAAGAAGCTGGCTGATGCAGTCTATGAAATATTGCCAAAAGATAAGTGCGATTATTTTGGGGAGAATGATTCAAAGATCCCTCCATCCGATTTGTTGTATATCGGATTTTGGACTGACAAAGGGAGCGCGGATACCAAGACATTAGAATTATTAGCGAAACTAAAAAACAAGAAGATTTTTCTGTTTGGAACGGCTGGGTTCGGTGGAAGTGATGTATATTTTGAAAAGATTCTCGGACAAGTCAAACAATCCATTGATTCAAGCAATGCTGTTATTGGAGAGTATATGTGCCAGGGAAAAATGCCACAATCTGTGCGTGAACGATATGTAAAGATGAAAGAAAATCCGGAACATCCAGCGAATCTTGATATGTTGATCGCAAATTTTGACTGTGCATTGTCACATCCTGATATGGACGATCTGGAAAAATTAAAAAAGATAATAAAAAAATAAAAAAAGTTATTGACAATACTCACTATATTGATGTATACTAACGAAGTCGGTTCGAGAGAGCCACAAGATATGGGATCATAGCTCAGCTGGGAGAGCATCTGCCTTACAAGCAGAGGGTCATAGGTTCGAGCCCTATTGGTCCCATATATACCTCAATATATGGCGGGATAGCTCAGTTGGCTAGAGCACGCGGTTCATACCCGCGGTGTCGCTGGTTCAAATCCAGTTCCCGCTACTTGTGTAAGAAAAGGAATTTGCAAAAGCAGATTTCTTTTTTTGTGGTATAAGAAATTGCATTTTCTATTATGCAAAAAAACTCTGGCTATAGTGGCCTTTCGTTGACTCTGAATATTCTCTCATGTATAATAAAAAAAGACATTGACAATGGAGAATGAAAAAAGTTTTGTGGAGGAATTAAAATGCGAGTTGGTTTGGGATACGATGTTCACAAATTAGTAGAAGGAAGAGATCTGATTATCGGAGGTGTCCAGATACCGTATGAGAAAGGTCTTTTGGGACATTCGGATGCGGATGTGCTTCTCCATGCGATTATGGATGCCCTTCTCGGAGCAGCAGCGCTTGGAGATATTGGGAAGCATTTTCCGGATACAGACCCAAAATATAAAGGAATTTCCAGTATAAAGCTTTTGGAGTATGTACGAGAGTTGATTGATGATGAGCTGTATGTGGTTGGAAATATTGATGCGACAATCATTGCACAGCGTCCGAAGATGGCACCTTATATTGAGCAGATGAAAAAAAATGTTGCAGATGCCCTTGCAATTGAAGTAAGTCAGGTGAATATTAAGGCAACTACAGAGGAAGGACTTGGATTTACCGGAAGCGGAGAAGGTATTTCGGCACAGGCAATTGCGTCACTTGAGACGATTGTGAATTACAGTTACGGTGTCGGTCCGGCGGATGTAAGTTCTGGTTGTGCAGGCAGTTGTGGCGGATGTACGGGCTGTAGTGGATGCCAGAATCCGTAGGTATCATAGTTGTGTGCTTTTGAGCCCAACATCTATATAATCTGGAATTATAAAGTAAAATGTACAGTGTGGCTGGAGGAAAGGACATATGAAAATTGAAAAGCTGGAAGTTTCACAGCATTTAGATACGAGAAAGCTTTATGAAGAAGTGTTTTCGGAAGACGAGAAAAGCTTTGTAGATTATTATTATCAGGAGAAGACGAAGGACAACATAATTTATGTTGTTCGGGAAGACGATGATATTCAGGCTATGCTGCATTTAAATCCATATACACTGATGGTCAATGGAATTGAAAAGGAATCTTATTACATTGTGGCAGTTGCAACGAGAAAGGAATACCGTGGCAGAAGGTATATGGCCGGACTTTTAAGAGAGGCTCTTTTGGATATGTACCAGGCCGGTGTAACATTTACTTATCTGATGCCGGCAGTGGAGGCTATTTATCTGCCACATGATTTCCGGACGATGTATGAACAGAATATTGAATATTATGCTCCGGAGGAGAAACTGGCGGAAAGTATTACTGTACAGGCGGCTGAAGACAAAGATTGTGATGAAATTTCAGCCTGGGCACAGAAAGAACTGGCGAGAAAATACCAGGTTTACGCTAAGCGTGATAAGAATTATTATGAACGGTTACTGAAAGAGCTGGCATGTGAAGATGGAAAGCTTATCATCTACAGAAAAGATGGACAGATTGTTGATGTAAGACCATATTATGAAGAATCTAAAGAGATGGAAGAAGTGGAAAAAAAGGAAGCAAAACCGAAGATTATGATTCGGATCGTAGATGTCAGAAGAATGTTGATGTCGTTGAAGTTAAAAAGTCTTATGGCAGTCAGCTTTCAGATTACAGACCCACTGATTCCGGAGAATAACCGTTACGTTACAATGACAGGAACGGAGTTTTCAGGCCTGATGCTTATGGATGGAAAGCCAGAAACCAGTGAAGGTATTCTGCCGGTCAGTGCATTGGGAGAACTTGTCTTTGGTGCAAAAACGGTAGAAGAAATCAGTAAAGAAGAAGGAGTTTCCATGTCGGGACGAATGGCATCGGAGCTTGAAAAGATTATTCCACTTTCCAGGATTTATCTGAATGAAGCAGTTTGATCCAAGTATGCTTTTTCATATTTCTGCAATAGACGAATACAGGAAACTGTGCTATGATAAAAAAGATGGCGCAGTCATCGTAAATATTGGCGGGCAAAGCATTATTTCACAAAAATATTGCCCTGCATATTTATAGATTTACTTAGGAGGAATGAGAAATGAAATTTTGTCACAAATGTGGATCTCAGTGTGAGGACGGAGCAAAGTTCTGTAAACAGTGCGGAGCGGCTTTAGCTGATGTGAATGCGAATCAAAGCCAGCAGACATACGAAGTACCACGACAGGCTCAGTATACAAGTGCAGATACGAATAATAGTCGGAATGCATATGGAAATCAGAATAATTATGGAAACCAGAATCAATATGGCGGCCCGGCAGGCGGCATGAATCAGAGATTCCCGGGAATCCAGGAGAGAAATATTGCGATTGCAGTCATTCTTTCGATTGTAACATGCGGACTCTATGGAATTTACTGGATGATCAAGCTGAATGACGAGGTTAATCAGATCTGTGGCGATACACAGGCGACAGGTGGCGGACTTGTATTTCTGTTCACATTGATTACATGTGGAATCTATGGATGGTACTGGATGTACAAGATGGGTGAAAAATGCGATCAGATCAAGGGCGTGAATGGAAGTTCAGGAATCTTATATCTGATTCTTGGAATTTTCGGCCTCGGAATTGTAAGCTATTGTCTGATGCAGGATACAATTAATAAAGCAATTATGTAGAATCTGTGATTGACAAAATGTATTTTTTCACATATTATATATTCTAAACAGGCAAAGACCTAGAACGGAAAGAGTAACAGAATAAGAATCTGACAGAGAGAGAACGTCACCGGCTGAAAGCGTTCTTAAGAGGAATATCTGTGAAGTGCCTCCGGGAGTTGACTGGGCGAAGGATTTATCGGAATCTGGTAGTGCAGTACGTGGATACGCGTTAAGTATGAAAAGTGGAGATTGGTGTCTGCATAAGATCATAAGACAGAATCTCTAAAAGAGTGGAACCGCGGATATACTTCGTCTCTTATTATGAGAGACGAAGTTTTTTTATATATGATACCAGGGTTGTGGGAGTGCAAAGCACGGAACAATCCGTAGGCATCATAGTTGGGGCTTTTGCCCCAACATCTATATATTTGATCATTATATGTCAAGGGAGGAACTTAAAATGGGAGTTGTATCCTATGTCAAGGAAGAAATTCAGGTGATTCGTGAGCGGGATCCTGCAATCAAATCGAATATGGAAGTATTTTTATACCCTAGTTTTAAGGCAATTCTTCATTACAGAGTCGCACATAAATTATACAAAAAGGGACATTATGTTATGGCGCGCTGGATTTCTCAAAGAGCAGTCAGAAAGACAGGAATTGAAATCCATCCGGGTGCGACCATTGGAAAAGGTCTTTTTATTGACCACGGAAGTGGCGTTATTATTGGTGAGACGGCAGAACTTGGTGATAACATTACTTTGTATCAGGGGGTAACACTTGGCGGTACAGGAAAAGAACAGGGAAAACGTCATCCGACGCTTGGAGATAATGTTATGGTCAGCGCAGGAGCAAAGGTTCTTGGATCATTTAAAATTGGCGAGAATTCAAAAATCGGAGCAGGATCCGTTGTGTTGAAAGAAGTGCCGGCTAATTGTACAGTTGTTGGTGTCCCTGGAAGAATTGTAAAGCAGGATGGTGCAAAAATCCCACGTATGGATATGAACCAGGTAGATCTTCCGGACCCGATCAGCAATGACATCAAAGAGCTTCAGGTTGATAACCTGCGTATGCATAAAAAGCTTATGGAACTGGAAAATCAGTTAAAAATGGTTGCGCATGCCCAGTGCACAAAAGAAGAGAAGGAGCAATAAAAATGAAGATTTATAATACAATGTCCAAGAAAAAAGAAGAATTTATACCACTTGAAGAAGGAAAAGTCCGCATGTATGTATGTGGACCTACTGTATACAACTTTATTCACATTGGTAATGCAAGACCGATGATCGTATTTGATACTGTCAGAAGATATTTCGAATATAAAGGATATGATGTAAATTATGTATCAAACTTCACGGATGTAGATGATAAGATTATTGCAAAGGCAAATGAAGAAGGTGTGACTGCTGAAGAGATTTCACAGCGTTACATTGAAGAATGTAAGAAAGATATGGCTGGCATGAATGTAAAGCCTGCAACAACAAATCCGCTTGCAACACAGGAAATTGACGGTATGATCCAGTTGATCCAGACACTGATGGACAAGGGATATGCTTATGAAAAGAACGGTACTGTTTACTACAGAACCCGCCAGTTCAAAGAGTACGGTAAACTGTCCCACAAGAATCTGGATGATCTTCGTTCCGGAGAGCGCTCACTTCTTGTATCTGGTGCAGATGAGAAGGAAGATCCATTGGATTTCGTTCTCTGGAAACCGAAAAAAGAAGGAGAACCATTCTGGAAATCCCCATGGAGTGACGGACGTCCGGGGTGGCATACAGAGTGTTCTGAGATGTCCAAGAAATATCTTGGAGAGCAGATAGATATTCATGCCGGTGGAGAAGATCTTGTATTCCCACATCATGAAAATGAGATTGCCCAAAGTGAGGCTGCCAATGGAAAGACATTTGCAAATTACTGGATGCACAATGCATTTTTAAATATTGACAACCGCAAGATGAGTAAGTCTCTCGGAAACTTCAGAACTGTCCGTGAGATCAGTGAGCAGTATGATCTTCAGGTGCTTCGTTTCTTTATGCTGAGCGCACACTATAGAAGTCCATTGAACTTCAGTGCTGAGCTTATGGAAGCAGCTAAGAGCAGCCTGGAGCGAATTGTAAATGCAGTAGATAACCTGAACTTCCTTATAAAAAATGCAAAGGATGAGCCGATGACTGCAGAGGAAGCAGAACTTTTCGCTCAGACAGATTCGTTTGTAAAAGCATTTGAAGATGCGATGGATGATGATTTTAATACAGCAGATGCAGTAGCTGCAATTTTTGAGCTTGTAAGATACAGCAACACCAATGCAGATGCCAAGAAGACAAAAGAGTATCTTGGAAAGATCAAAGACTTGATCGTGAAGCTTGCAGATGTTCTTGGCCTTATTGTAGAGAAGAAAGAAGAAATTCTGGCAGAGGATATTGAAAAACTTATTGAGGAGCGTCAGGCTGCAAGAAAAGCAAAGGACTTTGCAAGAGCAGATGCGATCCGTGATGAATTATTAGAAAAAGGTATCATTTTGAAAGATACAAGAGAAGGAGTACAATGGAAAAGAGCGTAGATTGGCAGTTTGACAGTTATATGCAGGAGATTTTCCAGATGAAAGAGGTGGATATCAGAGAATATTCACCTCTTGCTCTGGCTTATATCGGAGACTGCATTTTTGACCTTGTAATTAAGTCTTTAGTAATGAATGAGGGAAATAAACAGGTTCAGAAAATGCATAAGGAGACCAGCTCTTATGTACAGGCATCTGCCCAGTCCAAAATGATGCGTACCATTCAGGAACATTTAACAGAAGAAGAGCATGGCATATACAAACGCGGAAGGAATGCCAAAAGTGTGTCTCCTGCAAAGAATCAATCCATCACAGACTACAGACGTGCTACGGGATTTGAAGCGTTGATGGGATATCTGTATCTGAAAAAGGACTGGAAACGACTGCTGGATTTGGTGAAGATCGGGCTTTGCAGTGTTTCTGACAGGTCCGCTTTAAAGGAAGAAGAATAGCTGGCAGCAGGATTTGAGTAAGTTTTGAAGAAGGAGAATTTCATGATAGAACACAAAGACAAACATGGAAATGAAAATATGATTGAGGGACGTAATGCGGTATTAGAAGCATTTCGTTCCGGAAAACCAGTGGACAAATTATTTGTTCTGGACGGCTGCCAGGATGGCCCGGTGCGGACGATTGTACGTGAGGCAAAGAAGCATGATACTTTGGTTCAGTTTGTAGATAAAGAACGTCTGACACAGCTTTCACAGACAGGAAGACATCAGGGAGTGATTGCTTATACAGCGGCTTATGAGTATGCACAGGTAGAGGATATGCTGGCACTGGCAAAAGAGCGGGGAGAGGATCCATTTCTTATTTTGCTGGACGATATTGAAGACCCACACAACCTGGGTGCGATTATCCGTACTGCAAATCTGGCAGGTGCGCATGGAGTCATTATTCCTAAACGAAGAGCGGTAGGACTGACGGCGACTGTGGCAAAGACATCGGCAGGAGCAATCAACTATACACCGGTTGCAAAAGTGACTAATCTGACTAAGACGATGAAAGAATTAAAAGAAAAAGGGCTTTGGTTCGTGTGTGCGGATATGGGTGGTGAGTCTATGTATAAGCTGAATCTGACAGGTCCGATCGGTCTTGTGATTGGAAATGAAGGAGAAGGTGTCAGCCGTCTTGTAAAAGAAACCTGTGATTTTGTTGCAAGCATTCCGATGAAAGGGGATATTGATTCCCTGAATGCATCTGTGGCAACCGGAGTTCTTGCATATGAGATTGTAAGACAGAGGCTTGGATAATTATGGACAGATATGAGAAGATGACAGATGAACAACTGATTCAGAAGCTGCGCGATGGAGACAACAGAATCGTAGATTATATTATGGAAAAATATAAAAATCTTGTGCGAAAAGAAGCGAATGCTATGTATCTTCTTGGAGGAGAAAATGAAGATCTGATCCAGGAAGGTATGATCGGTCTTTTTAAAGCGGTGCAGAATTATGAGCCGGATCAGAATAGTTCATTTTTCAGCTTCGCAAAACTGTGTATTTCCAGACAGCTTTACTCCGCAATCGAGGCTTCCAGGAGAAAGAAACACAGTCCGTTAAATTCTTATGTTTCACTTTATGATATGACGGAGGAGAAAGAACCTCTGATCAATACGATGGAAGCACATAAAAACAGCAATCCGGAAGAATTATTAGTCAGCCAGGAATACGCAGAACTTCTGGAAAGTAAACTGGAAGAGAGCTTAAGTGATCTTGAGAACCGTGTACTTTATCTGCATCTTATGGGCACCGATTACCGCACGATAGCAAGGTTTTTAGACAAAAGTCCAAAGACGGTGGATAATGCCTTGCAAAGAATTAAAGCAAAGACGCAAAAAATTCTGGAAAGAGAGAAGCTATGAAAAACAGGAATGCCGAAAAATAGAAATACTCGATTAGGCATTGACAACAAGTGCCGGATATTGTATATTATTAACGTTGCATAGAACATATGCGCGCTGCCTTGGCTCAGTCGGTAGAGCGTCGCCTTGGTAAGGCGGAGGTCGGCGGTTCGATTCCGCTAGGCAGCTTGTTTAAATTAACCTCGTAAACTCGCGAAGAATGTGAGTTTACGGGGTTTTTACTATCTGACTTTTTAAAATCGTATGACTGCAGGGCAAAGAAGAGTATAGCTGAAAGAAGAATTTTGGGTGTTAGAAGAGAGGCGTAGAGAGAAAATATGAGTAAGAAAAGTACAGTGATGACAGAAGGGGCAATTTGGAAAGAAATTTTATTCTTCTCCATTCCGCTCATCTTGGGAAATTTATTTCAACAATTATATAATACAGTAGATTCTATTATTGTGGGAAACTGGATTGGGAGTGAGGCATTGGCAGCAGTCGGATCCAGTGGCGCGATTATCAATCTTCTGGTTGGATTCTGTATCGGTGCATCCGCAGGTGCCGGAGTCGTTGTTTCTCAGTTTTTTGGAGCCGGGAATCGTGAAGGAGTAAGGAAAGCAGTACATACGACACTTGCAATTGCCGTGGCAGCAGGAGCGATATTGACAGTGGCAGGGGTTGTGACAACACCGATGATTTTGCGGGCAATGGACACACCGCAGGAAGTATTTGAACAATCATCACAGTATCTGCAGGTGTATTTTGGCGGAATATTTTTTTCTGTTATTTATAATATGTCAGCAGGAATTCTCAATGCAGTGGGAAATTCCAGACGGTCATTAATCTACTTGATTATTGCAGCGGTTTCCAATATATTTTTAGATATATTTTTTGTTGTGATTTTGAAAATGGGAATTATTGGAGCGGCTCTTGCAACAGATATCAGCCAGCTTTTATCCTGTATTTTTATTCTGGGATTTTTAATGAGAAGCCAGGAAAGTTATCATGTAAGACTACGTGATATTCGGTTTTATGATAATCTGCTTGGAAGGATTTTGAAGATCGGTCTGCCGACAGGATTTCAAAATATTGTTATATCCATTTCAAATGTTATTGTACAGTCCAGCGTCAATAGCTTTGGTGCAGTTGTAATGGCAGGCTATGCAGCTTATGTAAAAGTAGATGGATTCAATATTCTTCCGGTGCTGAGTTTCAGTATGGCGGCCAGTACATTTGCAGGTCAGAACGTAGGCGCAGGAAAATATGACCGCGTGAAGAAAGGAATGTGGGTATCAACAGGTATGGGCGTTGGATATACCATTATTTCCGGAATATTATTGTTAATGTTTGCGCTGCAGGTCATTGGAGTGTTTTCTGGCAAGCCAGATGTAGTCCAGTATGGAATTTATGTTATGAAGTTTTTCTGTCCGTTCTACTGGCTGCTTGGTTTCTTACATGTTATGGCAGGAACAGTCCGGGGAACAGGAAAGACATTTCAGACAATGGTTGTATTCCTTGTATCCTTATGTGTATGCAGAGTTATCTGGATTTGGGCGGTACTTCGAATCGACCACAAACTGTCTTATGTTATGACGGCATATCCGGTGACATGGCTGATTGGTGCAGTACTGATCGCGCTCTATGTATGGAAGGGAAAATGGATGCCAGAGGCATATTATCGAATGAAGAAAGAAGGATAGAAAGTGAGTGATGTATCATGACAGCTTTTTTAAATGATTTTAGCAAGTTTTACGGAACTGGTGAGAAAAATGAGGCGGGACAGAATCTGGAAGAATTCCTGGAACTGTATGATCCGAGAAAATATGAAACACCAAGCAATACGACAGATGCAGTCATATTTGCATATGAAGGGGAAAGCTGTGATTCTATTGACGGATTAAAGGTTCTTCTTGTAAAGAGAAGCAATCACCCAAGTATTGGTTACTGGGCACTGCCGGGCGGTTTTGCCAATATGCGGGAGAATTTAGATGAGACTGCAAGGCGTGAGCTGGAAGAAGAGACAGGTGTAAAGGGGCTTGTTATGGAACAGATTGCAACTTATGGGGATTATGACAGAGACCCGCGGACCCGCGTGATCACGACTGCATATATGGCGGTCGTTCCGGAAAATGCTGTGAAAGTACAGGCAGGTGATGACGCCGCGGATGCTGTGTGGTGTGAGGTAAATCTACAAGGAGTCAGCACAGAAGAAAGAGAGAATGATTTGAAATGCTATGGAGGCGCTGTGTCAGATCCGGAAAAACAGATGGAATATCACTATAAACTTCACGTGAAAAATGGAAGCAGAGGCTTGGATACAGAGGCAGAAGTTGTACAGACGATCCGTGGCGAGCTGGTGCGCGAGGAACATTTTCAGGTGGAAAAAGCAGGTGAGATTGCGGTCGACCACAGTGCAATTATTGTACAGGCACTTTTAACGCTCAAAAAACGTTTGTAATCTGTGCCGTCATAGGGTAAAATATTGAGTGATATGGGAATGGAAGAGGGGCATAAGTCACTCGATATTCGAATATCCGAAGGATTGCAGGAATGTGCAGCATGGAGCAATCCGTGGATATCACTAGCGTATATTTAAAATAATTCATATAAATCAGGAGGAGAGAAATGGCAGAAGAGACAGTTTCTAAGAATTTTATAGAGCAGGAAATCGATAAAGATCTGGCAGAGGGAGTTTATACAGAGGTCTGCACAAGATTCCCGCCAGAGCCGAATGGATACCTTCATATCGGACATGCAAAGTCCATTCTTTTAAATTCCGGACTTGCGAAAGAATACGGTGGAACATTTCATTTAAGATTTGACGATACGAACCCGATGAAAGAGGATATGGAATTTGTAGAGTCTATCAAAGAAGATGTGCAGTGGTTAGGAGCAGATTATAAAGACCATCTGTATTTTGCTTCTAACTATTTTGATACCATGTATGAATGTGCAGTAAAATTGATCAAAAAGGGAAAAGCATATGTGTGTGATCTCAGTGCTGATGAGATTCGCGAGTACAGAGGAACACTGACAGAGCCAGGAAAGAACAGCCCATATCGTGACAGAAGTGTTGAAGAAAACTTAGATCTTTTTGAACGCATGAAGAATGGTGAGTTTGAAGATGGAACAAAGGTACTTCGTGCAAAAATCGACATGGCGTCTCCGAACATTAACATGCGAGACCCGGTCATTTACCGTGTGGCACACATGACACATCACAACACAGGGGATAAATGGTGCATTTATCCGATGTACGATTTTGCTCACCCAATTGAGGATGCAGTAGAGCATATCACACATTCTATCTGTACACTGGAGTTCGAGGATCACAGACCGCTCTATGACTGGGTCGTAAAAGAGTGCGAGTTTGATCCGGCACCGCGTCAGATTGAGTTTTCAAAATTATACCTGACCAATGTTGTGACAGGTAAGAGATACATTAAGAAACTTGTTCAGGACGGCATCGTAGATGGCTGGGATGATCCAAGACTTGTTTCCATCGCAGCACTCAGAAGAAGAGGATTCACACCGGAATCTCTGAAAATGTTTATCGAGCTGTGTGGAGTATCAAAAAGCCAGAGTTCGGTAGACTATGCGATGCTTGAGTATTGTATTCGTGAGGATTTAAAATTGAAACGTCCGCGTATGATGGCAGTACTAGATCCAATTAAACTTGTGATCGACAATTATCCGGAAGGAGAGGTGGAATATCTGGAAGCAGATAATAACCTGGAGAATCCGGAACTTGGAAAGAGACAGATTCCATTCTGCAAAGAGCTTTACATTGAGCGTGACGATTTTATGATCGAGCCTCCGAAGAAATATTTCCGTCTCTTCCCAGGCAATGAAGTACGTCTTATGAATGCATATTTTGTGACCTGTACAAGTTATGAGACAGACGAAGATGGAAATGTGACAGTTGTTCATGCTACTTATGATCCAGAGACAAAATGCGGAACAGGATTTACAGGACGTAAAGTGAAAGGAACGATCCACTGGGTAGCAGCACCTTATGCAAAACAGGCAGAAATTCGTCTCTATGAGAATCTTGTAGATGAAGAGAAAGGTGTATACAATAAAGAGGACGGTTCTCTGAACCTGAATCCACATTCTCTTGAAATCCGCAAGAACTGCTATGTAGAGGATAGCTTTGCAGAGGCAAAGGGATGTGACAGCTTCCAGTTCGTAAGAAATGGATACTTCTGCGTTGACAGTAAAGATTCTACACCGGAGAATCTGGTGTTCAATAGAATCGTGTCACTGAAGAGCTCTTTCAAACTGCCTAAGAAATAAAAAAGAGGAATAACATGAACGAACTGACCATGAATCTGAAGACAGATTCAAAAGTTCCCCTCTATGAACAGATTTACAACTATATAAAAAGTGATATCCAGAATGGCAGGATTTCTTATGGAGAGAAGCTCCCTTCCACAAGAGCTCTTGCCAGACATCTGGAAATCAGCCGCAGTACGGCAGAGCTTGCGTATGAACAGTTACTGTCAGAAGGCTATATAGAATCGGAGCCGTGCAGAGGATATTTTGTAGCAAAGATTGATGAGTTATATCAAATCCGTCCTGCAAAAACACCAACAGAAGAAAAAAAAGAACAGAAGCCACGATACCGTTATGACTTTACGCCAAACGGAGTGGATTTAAAAAGCTTTCCCTACAATGCGTGGAGAAAGCTTTCTAAAGATATACTGACAGATGATAAAACAGAGCTGTTCAGATCCGGTGAATCCAAAGGGGAACTTGGGTTCCGGCAGGCAATCTGTAATTATCTGCATCAGGCCCGAGGCGTGAATTGTACACCGGGACAGGTAATCGTTGGTGCCGGAAGTGATTACATTTTAATGCTTCTTGGTATGATACTTGGAAGAGAACATGTCGTTGCATTTGAAAATCCGACATACAAACAGGCATATCGTCTCTTCCGGGGACTTGCCTATAAGACTGTTCCGGTCGGTATGGACAAAAATGGAATGAAAGTGACAGAATTGTCTGATAGTGGGGCAGATATTGCATACGTGACTCCGTCTCACCAATATCCGACAGGGATTATTATGCCGATTGGACGAAGACTGGAACTTTTGAAATGGGCGAAAGAAGAACCGGATCGTTATGTGATCGAAGACGATTACGACAGTGAGTTCCGTTATAAAGGAAAACCGATTCCGGCACTGCAGGGATATGATCGGAACGGAAAAGTTATTTATCTTGGTACATTTTCAAAATCCATTGCACCGGCAATCCGTATGAGCTATATGGTGTTGCCGGAAAAACTGCAGAAACGCTATGAACGGGAATATAGTTTTGTGAATTCAACCGTTTCAAAAGTCGATCAGATGATCGTACAGCGATTTATTGAAGAGGGCTATTATGAACGGCATTTGAATAAGACAAGAGCCATGTATAAAGGACGTCATGATACGCTGATCGAGGAATTAAAGCCTCTTTTGAAAAAATGCAAGATTTCCGGAGAACATGCAGGTGTGCATCTGCTTCTGACGTTTGAAGATGGGTATTCAGAACAGGAACTGATCGAACTTGCAAAAAAATCAGATATCCGGGTCTATGGAATGTCAGATTATCGGGTGGGTGAAGAAAAAAGTAAGAAAGCAACGATTCTTCTTGGATATGCCAATTTAAGCGAAGAACAGATTAAAGAGGCGGCAAGAACCCTGTGTAAGTGCTGGGGAACATAGAAGAGTGCAGATGGATGACTACGATAGTAGTGAAGCAGCTGCGCGTATTCAAGAATGCCTCGGCATTCTTGCTGCGAGGTGCGCGTCATGCAATTGCATGACATACTTCTACTGCGCACCTCTGCAATCCTGCCGGAGGCTATATCAGCTGGGGGATTGACTTCCACCACTGATACCAGCTTGTTTCTCACCCTATAGAGGTGGGAGTCATCTCCCAACTGATATAAAATATCAGTTTATGTATAGAAAAGGAGCTGCTTTTTGGCAACTCCTTTAGTAGTTTTTTAGTAAATCTTTTAGTAATTCCCTGTTAAATTTCTTACTGTTCGGAAGTCTCTGTACCGCTACATTCCTCGGCGGCCTCATTGGATTCCGCATCAGCTTCTTCAGCTTCTTTGGCAATCGCTTCGTTTATATGTTCTTCGTCAGATTTGTCAGCTTCCTCAACAGCGTCAGGAGCTTCTTCATCATCAGAAGCGTCTGCGTCTTCAACCTCTTTTTTAGGTGTAAGCGGAACGTAGCCGCGCTCGCCAACTGGCTTCAGATCATTATCTAAATCAAAATCATCATCGTCCAGTTCATCATCAAAATCATCAAGATCAAGCTCTTCTTTGCTCTTAAGATAATAAACAAGACCTGCTGCAGCTCCTCCAATTGCTGCGAGACCTAATAATTTCTTTCCCCATTTAGCCATAATAATAAAATCTCCTTTCGTGCGATGAAATTTCTACTAATAGCAATATTGTAATACTTTTTTAACAAAATTGAAAGGGAGAGTCTATAAAAAATATATAAATTTCCCGTAACATATTTAATAAAAATGTGAGAAATATGTCGAGCCGGGGTTGTTGAGACAAATGGGAAAATGTGCTAAAATATAGAAAGAGTATTTGTGAGAAATGACGAAACGACAGTTGAGAGGAACGCGAAGAAGGAGAAAGACATGAGTAGTGAACAGAATTTTAAAAAGTCAAAAGTAGCAAAAGTAGCAAAAAAGGGCCTTTTTCGAATTGTTTTCAGCCGAACTGGTATCATGTTGCTCCTGATTCTGATTCAGCTTGGAATCTTTATTATGATTCCGTATTATCTGAATGCTTATACAACTTACATATATGGAGCATTCCGCGCAGTGAGTCTTCTGGTACTGATCCACATCATCAATTCCAAGGGGAATCCAGCGTTTAAAATGACGTGGACACTTTGTGTTCTTGTGTTTCCTGTAGTGGGAAGTTTATTCTATCTGTTTGTCCAATTTCAGATAGGAACAAGATTTTTGAAAGCAAGACTTGCGGAACTCAAGATAGAGACAGACCCGTATATGCAGCAGGATCAGGAAATCGTAGAGGCAATTTGGGCGAGCAAATCAGCCAATGCACATTTGTCCTATTTTCTGTCACATCAGGTAGGATTTCCGACATACCGTAATACTGCAGTTAAGTATTTCCCGTTGGGAGAAGATAAATTTGCTTCCATGGTCCAGGAATTGAAAAAGGCAAAAAAGTTTATTTTTATGGAGTATTTTATCGTAGAAGAGGGATATATGTGGGAGACGATTCTGGATATATTAAAGGAAAAAGCGGCAGAAGGTGTAGAAGTCCGGTTTATGTATGATGGCATGTGTGCCATTTCGATGCTCCCTTACGATTATCCGGAACTCATCAGAAGTTATGGAATCCAGTGTAAGATGTCTAACAAGATCACACCGTTCTTATCTACTTCACAGAATAATCGGGATCATAGAAAAATCTGTGTTATTGACGGCAAAGTAGCATATACGGGAGGTGTGAATCTCGGTGATGAATACATTAATCGAAAAGTCCGTTTTGGACATTGGAAAGATACCGCGGTTATGTTAAAAGGCGATGCTGTCCAAAGCTTTACTATGATGTTCCTTCAGATGTGGAATATTGAGGCTAGAAAACCGGAAGATTACCGCAAGTATCTGACACCGAAGGTTAAGGGGCTCAGACGGGAACTTGGATATGTTATTCCGTATGCAGATAGTCCATATGACGATGAGAACGTGGGCGAGGAAGTATACTTCCATATTTTAAATCATGCAAAGAAATATGTGCATATTATGACGCCGTATCTGATATTGGACAATGAGATGATCACAACATTGACTCGTGTGGCAAAATGCGGAATCGAAGTAATTATTATAATGCCGCATATCCCGGATAAATGGTATGCTTTTGCAGTTGCAAAAACTTATTACAAGGAACTGATCGAGAGCGGAGTACAGATTTATGAATATACACCAGGATTTGTGCATGCAAAGGTATTCGTATCGGACGATGATACTGCGACGGTAGGAAGTATTAATCTGGATTATCGGAGTTTGTATCTGCATTTTGAATGTGGAGTATTTATTTATAATAATTCTGAAGTTGACAAAGTGGAACGGGACTTTCAGCAGACACTTGCAAAAAGCCATAAAGTGACGCTTATGGAAGTAAAAAAACAGACACTTGCAACCAAAATATCCGGTCAGGTATTGCGCCTGATTGCTCCACTTATGTAAAAACAGCGGATTTCTGTCAGTTTTTGTGAAAATTCATTGTACAAGTGGAGAAAAATATAGTATAATGCATAAGGTGATTTATTATGTTAATAACACAGGAGGAATAGATATGGTTAAAGCAGTAGTAGGTGCAAACTGGGGAGACGAGGGTAAAGGTAAGATTACTGATATGCTCGCTCAGGAAGCGGATATCATCGTACGTTTTCAGGGAGGTGCCAACGCAGGGCATACCATTATTAATAATTATGGAAAATTTGCGCTTCATACATTACCATCCGGTGTGTTCTATGGACATACAACAAGTATTATCGGTAATGGTGTAGCACTTGATATTCCTGTATTGATGAAAGAGATTAATTCTATCGTGGAAAGAGATGTCCCGATGCCGAAGATCCTTGTATCTGACAGAGCACAGATGGTAATGTCTTACCACAAGAATTTTGACGCATATGAGGAAGAAAGACTTGGAGGAAAGTCATTCGGATCTACAAAGTCCGGAATTGCTCCGTTCTACTCAGATAAATATGCTAAGATTGGATTTCAGGTCAGTGAATTATTTGACGATGACTTGTTAAAAGAGAAAGTTGTACGTGTGGCAGAGCAGAAGAATGTTCTTCTTGAGCATCTGTATCACAAACCGCTGATCAATCCAGACGATTTATATAAAGAGCTGCAGGAGTACAAAGAGATGATCGCACCGTATGTATGTGATACATCATTGTTCCTTCACAATGCAATCAAAGAAGGAAAGAATATCTTGTTAGAGGGACAGCTTGGTTCATTGAAAGATCCAGATCACGGAATCTATCCGATGGTTACATCATCTTCTACATTAGCCGGATATGGTGCAATCGGAGCTGGAATCCCACCATATGAGATTCAGAAGATTGTAACTGTATGTAAAGCATACTCCAGTGCTGTTGGAGCAGGAGCTTTCGTAAGTGAGATTTTTGGAGATGAGGCTGATGAACTGAGACGCCGCGGTGGAGATGGCGGAGAGTTCGGTGCTACAACCGGACGTCCGAGAAGAATGGGCTGGTTCGACTGTGTTGCTTCCAAGTATGGATGCAGAATGCAGGGAACAACAGATGTAGCATTTACAGTTCTTGATGTGCTTGGATACCTGGAAGAGATTCCGGTATGTGTAGGATATGAGATTAATGGAGAGATTACAACAGACTTCCCACCGACACATTATCTTGAGAAAGCAAAACCAGTTCTTAAAAAGCTTCCAGGATGGAACTGTGATATCCGTGGTATCAAGAAGTATGAAGAGCTTCCGGAGAACTGCAGAAAATACATCGAGTTCGTTGAGCAGGAGATTGGATACCCGATTACAATGGTATCTAACGGACCAGGACGTGAGGACATCATTTATCGTGAGTCACCACTCAGTAAATAATGATTGAAAATCAGAGATTGCAGACTGAGAACCGAGAGTTATAGTCATGGTTCTTATACTGTAAGACGAAATAATAAGAGATTACTTCGAATGGGAGGTAATCTCTTTTTTATATGTTAGGAAAGTTCTTTCCTAACATATAAAAAACGCTCCGCTAGGGATGCGCACTGCGGCGTACAAGGTAGGTGTCGCAAGCGACCGCCGCAGGCGCAAGAATGTGCCGAGGCACATTCTTTGTTCTAATCGGAAATTGCATTTATTTTATAAATTCATAAGGTTTTCTTTAGATTCCTTCCACAGGTCGTACACATTTTCCTGTTAACATTACAGATGTCAGATGAAAAATCATCTGGCGGGGAGTTCATAAACGTTGCAGAGACAAAAATGTATGGAACAAAAGCAGTCATAAAAGCAGACATAGCACCATATAATAGTAAAGTCGGGATAAACAGACTGATTAACAGGTGTTGTAGGAGGTATTGCAATGGAGAACAATAACAGGGAAACGAAAGATTACCAGCAGCCAATATCGCCGCTGGAGTATTTGAACAAAAGAAAAGAGAAAAAAGAGAAACGAAAATATGGATTTACTTCGGACTATTCTGGTCGTCCTGGTCCTCTGAGTTTATGTCAGTGTCTCTTCTAGTAACACGGTACACAAGAATATAGGCGTAAATCAGTACCGGGAGAATAATCGTGCATGCAATGGAAGCCCTGAGGAAAGTCAGGGATACATCCGAGTCGATAAATGCAAATATAAGTGTGCTGGCGTAGAGTGCGAATAAAAGCATGGCACCGGCAAGAGCAAGAATACGTTTTACTTTTTTCATAAGAAAGTCCTTTCAATTTGATCCACTAGCATCATTATATAAAATCGGCAGTAAAAAAGCAAACAGGTCTTTGAAAATATGAAAAAATGTTATATAATAAGACGGATAGGATGAAAAGATACAAAGGAGTATATTAAGATGAGTCGTACATTATTAGAGCAGTGGAAAGATATTGCATATGACGAGAGCGCTGACAGAGCAACTCTGCAGAGATTCTGGGGAACATATTTCCAGATTGAGAAAGAGATTTATGAACAGCTTCTTTCTAATCCGGACGAGGAAGTAAAAGGAACAGTAAAAGAACTTGCTGAGAAGTATGGACAGGAAGTTCTGACTATGGTAGGTTTCTTAGATGGAATCGATGAGAGCTTAAAAGAGCCAAATCCGATTGAGACAATGGATGAGGATACAGTTGTAAGCCTTGCATTTGATAAAGAGAAGCTTTATAAGAACATGGTTGCAGCAAAAGCTGACTGGTTATATGAACTTCCACAGTGGAAAGAGATTTATTCTGAGGAAGAGCTGAAGAAGCTTTACAAAGAGCAGAAAGAATCCACAACAATCCGCAAGGAGAAGAAGATTGGAAGAAATGATCCATGTCCGTGTGGCTCCGGTAAGAAATACAAGAAGTGCTGCGGTAAGAATTTGTAAGAACTTCTTGACAACCACATCTTCGATGCTATAATGAGACATATGAAAACACGGTGAAGAGACGAGTAAGTTGGGAACGTGATACCAGAGAGAGAAGCCGCAGGCTGAGAGCTTCTTATCCACAGAACTTTCTGAAGACTACCTCTGAGTGGCTGTAAAGCAGTCCGGTGACTCCGTTATCGTCAAGAATGAAGTGAATCTGATTTTATTTATGATCAGATTAAGCAGGGTGGAACCGCGAGAAGAGAACTCGTCCCTTACAGCATATTTGCTGTGAGGGACTTTTTGTATAATGAAAATTACATCTTCTATTATACAAAAAGCCTCCGGCAGGATGCACCAAGACACATTCGTTGTTTTTGTATTACTTAGAAAATTCAGGCAGGTGATAAGATGAATTCAATGAAAGATTGTTATGAACTGGCAAATGGTGTGAAGATTCCATGTATGGGGTATGGCACCTACAAGGCAGCAGAAGGAAATAATGAAAGCATTATAAAAACCGCGATTGAAGCAGGATACAGGTATTTTGATACAGCATCTTTCTATGATACAGAAGAAGCGCTTGGAAGAGCGATTCATGAGTCGGGGATTCCAAGAGAAGAATTCTTCCTGACTTCCAAGGCATGGAAGACGGAGATGGGATATGAAGAAGTAAAGAAAGCATTTGCACAAACGCTTGAAAAACTAGGAACAGATTATCTGGATATGTATCTGATCCACTGGCCACTTCCAAATCCAGAATATAAAGATTGGAAAGAACTGGATGTTGAGACGTGGAGAGGATTGGAAGAATTATATAAAGCAGGTAAAGTAAAAGCAATCGGAGTCAGCAATTTCCTTTTGCATCATTTGGAAAACCTGATTCAGAATTGTGAGATTATGCCAATGGCAGATCAGATTGAATTCCATCCGGGATTTACACAGGAAGCGACAGTTCGTTATTGCCAGGAAAAAGGAATTTATGTGCAGGCCTGGTCACCGCTTGGAAGAAAACGAGTTCTGGAACATCCACTATTAGTAGGACTTGCGGAAAAATATAACAAATCAGCAGCGCAGATCTGTCTTCGCTATGAGATACAACGACAGGTCATACCACTTCCGAAAGCATCGACAAAGGAACGGATGGTACAGAATTATCAAGTGTTTGATTTTGAGATTGAAAAGGAGGATATGTATCGGATCGATTCTATGCAGCCAGCAGGCTGGTCAGGAGAGCATCCGGATTTTCCAAGAGTAAAATAAGGAATATTTAAGAATCATAAGATGAGTGAACAGACAAAAACATGGAATAAATATATCCACAAAGTACAGAATTACGAAACAGATCAGATGGGAATCGTACATCATTCCAATTATATCCGCTGGTTTGAGGAAGCAAGATGCGACCTTTTAGATTATATGGGCGTCGGATTTGCAGATCTGGAGAAACAGGGGATAATCAGTCCGATTCTTTCGGTGGAAGCGGATTATCTGAGAATGGTCTATTACGGAGATACGGTCAGTATTGACGCATACATTAAGGAATATAACGGAATAAAACTAATCGTTGGATATGAAGTTAAGGACGATAGAACAGGAATGGTTCATTGTCGTGGAACAAGCAAGCATTGTTTCATAGATAAGACAGGAAGACCACTGGTACTTCGAAAGTCTTTCCCGGAACTCAATGAAGCATTTGAGGCTGGGGTAAAGGTACATAAAGAAAACAAAAAAGCATTAATAAAGAAGAGAGAGGATAAATAGCATGAAGATCACATTAAAAGACGGTTCTGTAAAAGAGTATGAACACAGCATGTCAGTTATCGACATTGCAAAAGATTTAAGTGAAGGACTTGCAAGAGTTGCAACATCAGGAAGAGTCAATGGAGAACTGGTAGATCTGCGTACAGTTGTAGATTCTGACAGTGAAGTAGAAATCCTGACATTTGATAATGAGGAAGGAAAAGGAGCATTTTTCCATACAACATCTCATATCATGGCTCAGGCAATCAAGAGACTCTATCCAGAGACAAAACTTGCGATTGGACCTTCCATCGAAAATGGATTTTATTATGATTTGGATCGTGAGACTCCATTTGTGGCAGAAGATCTTGAAAAAATCGAGAAAGAGATGAAGAAGATTGTTAAAGAAGATCTTGAAATCACAAGATTTACAAAGCCAAGAGATGAGGCTATCGCTTACTTCAAAGAGAAGGATGAGCCTTACAAAGTAGAATTGATCGAGGATCTTCCGGAAGATGCAGAAATCAGTTTCTATCAGCAGGGTGAGTTCGTTGATTTATGTGCAGGCCCACATCTGATGACAACAAAGCCGGTAAAAGCAATCAAGCTTACAAGTCTTGCAGGTGCTTACTGGAGAGGAAATGAAAAGAACAAGATGCTTACAAGAATTTATGGTATTTCTTATCCTAAGAAAGCACAGCTTGATGAGTATCTTACAATGTTAGAAGAAGCTAAAAAACGTGATCACAGAAAACTCGGAAAAGAGCTTGGACTCTTTATGATGTGTGAAGAAGGACCGGGATTTCCATTCTTCCTTCCAAAGGGAATGGTTCTTAAGAATACACTGCTTGACTACTGGAGAGAACTTCACAAAAAAGCAGGTTATGTAGAAGTATCTACCCCAATTATCTTAAGCAGACATCTTTGGGAGACATCCGGACACTGGGATCACTATAAAGAGAACATGTACACAACACAGATCGACGGAGAAGACTATGCTATTAAACCAATGAACTGTCCAGGTGGAATGCTTGTGTATAAAGCAGAGCCACGTTCATACAAAGACCTTCCACTTCGTGTCGGTGAGCTTGGGTTAGTACATCGTCATGAAAAATCCGGTCAGTTACATGGACTGATGCGTGTACGTTGCTTCACACAGGACGATGCACATATCTTTATGATGCCAGAGCAGATTCGTGACGAGATCAAAGGTGTTGTAGCATTGATCGATGAGGTATACAGCCTGTTCGGATTTAAATATCATGTAGAACTTTCTACACGTCCGGAAAACAGTATGGGAACGGATGAAGACTGGGAGCTTGCTACAGAAGGACTTCGTGGTGCGTTAAATGACCTTGGACTTGATTATGTAGTCAATGAAGGCGACGGAGCATTTTACGGACCGAAGATTGACTTCCATTTGACAGACTCTATTGGCAGAACATGGCAGTGCGGAACAATTCAGTTAGATATGCAGCTTCCACAGAGATTTGAACTTGAGTACACAGGAGCTGACGGAGAGAAACATCGTCCAATCATGATCCACCGTGTAGCATTCGGTTCTATTGAGCGATTCATTGGAATCCTGATTGAACATTTCGCAGGAGCATTCCCGACATGGTTAGCTCCGGTACAGGTAAAAGTACTTCCAATCTCTGATAAATATATGGATTACGCCAATAAAGTTCTTGATGAGTTAAATGCAGCAGGTGTTCGTGCTGAGGTCGACTCCAGAGCAGAGAAGATTGGATACAAGATTCGTGAGGCTCAGATGCAGAAGATACCATACATGCTTGTTGTAGGTGAAAAAGAGCAGGAGGCAGATCTCGTATCAGTAAGAAGCCGTTTTGCAGGAGATGAAGGACAGAAGAATCTGGAAACATTTATTGCAGATATTCAGAAAGAGATTGCTGACAGAGTAAAACGAGAAGTTGTAAAAGAAGACGAAAAATAAAATAATAAGAATATTTTTGCGGCGTGAGGGCATAATAAGCTATGTTATTAAATAAAGGAGGTAGCATTATGCCAGAATTAAAATGTACAGTACAGACATGTCTGCATAACCAGAATTATTATTGTGATCTTGACAGTATCAAAGTAGGTGGAAGCTCTGCAAAACATGCACAGGATACATGCTGTGACAGCTTTGAAGAGAGAAAAGATGGAAACAGTTACAGTAATACTATGAAAGAGGCATCTCCAAAGAGTGAGATTGACTGTAAGGCTACAGAATGTATGTACAATGAACAGTGTCACTGTCATGCCGGAAAAATCAGTGTGGAAGGCGGAAATGCCTGTCGATGTCAGGAGACAGAATGCGCAACATTTAGTTGTGGCTGTCATTAGTTAAAAATGAATATATGTGATTAGAAAAAGAGAGGCAAGTCCTCTCTTTTTTTTGTATAATAGGAAATTGCATTTCCTATTATACAAAAAGCCTCCGGCAGGATGCGCACTCGCGCGAATAAGAATTATGTCGCAAGCGACCGCGCTCGGCGCGAGAATGTGCCAAGGCACATTCTTTGTTCTATATTTTCTTTAGAATTTCTTCAAAGTTTCGCAGTTGACGGGGTATATTTCTGAGGGTATAATAATTATACATGCTTAGGAAAGAAGAGAAGAATATGGGGAATATAGAAATTAAAACTCGAGAAGAAAAAAAACAACGTGAAAAAGCCTATTACGAGGAAGCGCCACAGATTGGAGGACGTAGACCATCCAGAATACGGCAACAGATCAACCGGGGAATGACAGTATTTGTAATTGTTGCAGCCTGTATTCTGTTTTATTTTGCGCTTTTAAGACTAGGGCATATTTCGGATGTGATTTTTAAAATTATAGATGTATTAAAACCGGTATTGTACGGGTGTGTTATTGCATATCTCTTAAATCCGATTGTAAAAAGGGTAGATGCATTTTTGATTCCCAAGCTTCAGGAACGCATGAAAAAGCCGGAGAAGGCTGAAAAGGTATCCAGAAGTGTCGGTATCTTCGTATCGTTAATCATATTAATTGTGTTGATTACGGTATTATTAAATATGCTGATACCGGAACTCTACAGCAGTATCCGTAATATGGTACTGACATTGCCAAAACAGGTCAATGATGCACTGGATAAGATTAATTCTATCCAACTGGAAGACAGTACAACAGTTGCTATTTTGAAAAATGCGCTGGAAGAAGGAACGACAATGTTGACCAATTGGCTGCGTACTGATCTGATGACGCAGGTGAACAGTCTGATGTCGAACCTGACAGTCGGAATCTTCAATGTTATCAGTGAAGTTTTTAACATGCTGATTGGTGTAATTGTATCTGTTTACATACTTTATAGTAAAGAAATATTTGCACGACAATGTAAGAAAGCGGTTTATGCATTGTTCCGTGCAGATCGTGCCAATATGGTTCTTCATATTACAACAAAAAGTAATGAGATCTTCGGAGGATTTGTGATCGGCAAGATTCTGGATTCAGCAATTATCGGTCTGTTGTGCTTTATTGGCCTGACAATTCTGAATATGCCATATACAATGTTGGTAAGTGTGATTGTAGGAGTGACAAATGTAATTCCGTTTTTTGGGCCATATATCGGAGCAATCCCAAGTACGATATTGATCGCATTGGAAGATCCAATGAAAGGAGTTTATTTCCTGATATTTATTCTGGTTTTACAACAGTTTGACGGAAATATTCTGGGACCGAAGATTCTTGGAAACTCTACCGGACTGTCAGCATTCTGGGTCGTAACATCTATTTTGCTCGGTGGCGGATTGTTTGGCTTTGTCGGTATGGTTATGGGAGTCCCGACATTTGCAGTCATTTATTATATTGTAGATATGATTCTGGATAATAAGTTAAAGAAAAAGAAACTGCCTGTCCGGTCAGAGTCATATGACGAATGGAGTTATGTGGATTCTTCAGGAGAGTATATCCACTCAGAAGAGATTAAGAGTAAAGCAGAGGAAAAATAAAAGAAAAGCAGAAGGGAGCATAAATTATGCCAATTCGTGTACAAAATGACCTTCCGGTAAAAGAGATACTGGAAAAAGAAAATATATTTGTGATGGATGAACATCGTGCAACACATCAGGATATCCGCTTGATAAAAATTGGACTTCTGAATCTGATGCCGCTTAAGGAGGAGACAGAACTGCAGATTTTACGATCCTTGTCCAATACACCGCTTCAGATTGATGTAACATTTGTGGCTGTATCCAGTCATGAATCTAAGAATACATCGTCCAGCCATCTGAATAAATTTTACGAGAAGTTTTCGGATATAAAAGATCAGAAATTTGATGGATTTATCATTACCGGAGCACCGGTAGAACAAATACCATTCGAAGAAGTGGATTACTGGAAAGAGTTAGAAGAGATTATGGAGTGGACCAAGACACATGTTATGTCTACCATCCATCTGTGCTGGGGAGCTCAGGCAGGATTGTATTATCATTATGGAATTCAGAAAGAACAGTTAGACCATAAATTATTTGGAGTGTTCAGACACCGTGTCCTGAACC
Source organism: Dorea sp. 210702-DFI.3.17 (assembly GCF_020560825.1). Lineage (NCBI taxonomy): Bacteria > Bacillati > Bacillota > Clostridia > Lachnospirales > Lachnospiraceae > Dorea > Dorea sp. 210702-DFI.3.17. The sequence goes on along the minus strand of NZ_JAJCNB010000001.1, from coordinate 344,264 downwards.
GTAGAATTCCGCTTGTACGTGGATTTGATGATGTGTTCTATGCGCCGCATTCCAGACATACAGATGTGCCGGTTGAGAAGCTGCGTGCAGATGACAGAATTACAATCCTGGCAGAATCTGATGAAGCAGGAGCATTTCTGTCTATGGCAAAGGATGGACGTCAGATTTTTGTGATGGGGCATCCGGAGTATGACCGCATGACACTGGATCAGGAGTATAAGAGGGATCTTTCAAAAGGACTTCCGATTGATATGCCGAAGAATTATTATCCAGATGATAATCCGGACAACCGCCCGCTTCTGACATGGCGTGCACAGGCGAACAATCTCTACACAAACTGGCTGAATTATTACGTATATCAGGTAACACCGTATGACCTGGACGGAACACCGGATCTGGAAGCATTTACGCAGTTTCAGAAGGCTTCGCTGGAAGAAGAGAATTAATATAATTTTATGCATTTTCGTGTATTTTGCTCTATTCATGGAGACAAAGTGGAGACAATTCGAAAATGCGTGGAGACAAAATAAAAGGACAAGTTCCGATTAAATTGAATGAATGGAATCGTAAGAGAGGGAATGACAGAAATGTCATTCCCTTTCATAATTACAAGATTTATTTTTTATCATATAGCAGTGCTTTGTTGGACATATTGAGTTAATTTCTTTAATGTTGCGGTAACGACCGGAATGAGTCAACCAAAGACTGTTCAAAAATATCTAGGACATGCAACGTTACAAATGACGATGGATTTGTATACAAGTGTAATGCCAAAGCATCTTTCGAATGAAATTGATAAGCTGGATAATGAATTGGAAAAACTCTCAGAGTCAGGAGAAGAGATTATTGATTCAAGATACAAGCAAGAAAAGAAGAACAGCATTATTACATTTCCTGGTGATTCGTTGGTTGTGTAATTATGATATGGATTCTGTTTCAGATATAGCCTTTACAATCTATCATAATTATAGTAAAATTATATCATAATAAATGGAGGTGATATGATGATTATAAAAGCATCAACAGCATTGAGAAATGATTATGCTGGAATATCCAATCTTGCGAAAGAGACGAATGAGCCGATTTATATTACAAAGAATGGTGACGGTGATTTGGTTGTTATGAATATAGAAGCATTTGAGAAAAGAGAGCAGATGCTGAAATTAAGAGAGAGAGTTCTGAAGGCAGAGCAGGAACGTATCGAAGGACAACCGACCATGAGTGTTGCAGAAGCAAGAAGACGATTGAGAGAACGGGCAAATGAAGTATAAAGTAGAGATTCTCCCGGCAGCATGGGAAGATTTAAAGAAGATTGAAGATTGCTATTTCATCAATTTTGATGTGGAGACAGCAATAAAAGTCAGTGACCATATTTTAGACGGAATCGAAAGGTTAGGGGACTTTCTGGATTCTGGATCAAGGACACCTGATGATTGGATGAACGAACAAGGCTATAGAATGGTGATAAGCGGTAAACATGTGTCAATTTACAGAGTAATCAAGGACATAGTATATATTTATCACATTGCGGATACGAGAACTGAATATACGAAGTTATTCAAATAAGGAAGGTCTTTCAGTGGGCATGCTGGAAGGCTTTCTTTATGCAAAAAATATGAAAGAAAAAGGTATAAAATAAGTTCCCGTGGAGACAAAATAAAAGGGCAGACAACATTATAACGATAAGTACTAATAAGCACTAATGGAAGAAATAGAATCTTCTGTTGGTGCTTTTCTTTTTAAAGTTATTTTTAACATACATTTAACATTTGACTTAACATAGATTTTACGAAGATACGTTACACTGATTTTGATAATGAGGAGGAACATGTAATGACAAGAAAAAAATGGTCATTTTTATTTACAGTCTGTCTGGTGACTGCTTTAATTGGCTGCGGACAGAAAAACTCTCAGGTAGATAAAAATAATAGTGAAGAACTTAATAAACTCGGGCAAATTCAGGTGATTTCCAGGGAAGAAGGCTCAGGGACAAGAGATACATTTGCTTCGCTTGCAGGATTTAATAAAGACGGAGCTGATGGTATAGACAAAACAGTGAATACAGCTACCATTGCTGACAGTATGGACTCAGTCATTGAAACTGTGAGTAAAAATCCATCTGCAATCGGTTATGTGTCAGCGGGAACTACCGGGATCGAGGGTGTAAAGACTTTGGAAATCAATGGAGAAGCGGTTTCTGATAATAAGGGGAAATATCCTCTGACTCGTTCGTTCTATCTTTCCTACAGTGGAACACTTAATGATGTGGAACAGGATTTTATGACATATGTTCAAAGTGCAGGACAGGAAATAGTAAGTGGGCATTATGAAACAATTGCCAAGAATGCGACATTTTTATCGAACCAGTCAGAAGGAACAATACGAATCGAAGGTTCAACATCAATGGCTGCACTGATGAAGGAAATCGCAGATGCATATGTGAAGATTAATACACATGCAACTATTCAAGTTACGGCAACAGATTCTACAAAGGGTCTGAACAGTGTTATGTCAGGAAATTGTGACATGGCAATGTCATCAAGAGATTTAAAAGATTATGAAAAAGAACTTTTGAACTATAATACGGTGGCAAAAGACAAAATTGCAGTGATTGTAAACCAGAAAAATCCACTATCTGATATCACATTATATATGCTGAAAAGTATATATACCGGTGGAGTCAAGAACTGGGAAGATTTACAGTAAGTAGCGTATGAAAAAGAGAAAGAGGAGAATTCGAAGATGAATGAAAAGTTACAGATTGTATTTGGCCTGCTAGGTGGTCTTGCAATATTTTTGTATGGTATGAATATGATGAGCGAATGTCTGCAGAAGGCAGCAGGAGAGAAAATGAAGACGATTCTTGCATTACTTACAAAGAATCCGATCCTTGGTGTTTTGGCAGGTGCGCTTACAACAGCAGTGCTTCAGAGCAGTAGTGCAACGACAGTTATGGCAATTGGTTTTGTCAGTGCAGGACTTATGAATCTGCCACAGGCAATTTCGATTATAATAGGTGCAAATATCGGTACGACAATGACAGCTCAGATTATCGCATTTAAGTTGAGCGATTATATTTACATCATTATATTTATTGGATTTATTATTTCATTTATTGTAAAATCAGAAAGAGCAAAGAGTATCGGACAGACTATTTTTGCATTTGGTTTATTGTTCCTTGGAATTGAGACTATGGGAAGCGTTATGAAGCCACTGGCATCCAGTCCGTTTTTCGTAGACTTAATTGCAAAAGTTGCAGATATGCCGGTGCTTGGTGTTGTAGTTGGAACGATGATGACGCTGGTTGTACAGAGTAGTAGTGCGACCATCGCGGTACTGCAGAATTTTGCATCGCAGGCAGGACCGGATGGTGTAACCAGTATTTTGGGACTGACCGGTGCAATCCCGATTCTTTTAGGAGACAATATCGGAACAACGATCACAGCACTTCTTGCCAGCGTTGGACAGCCAAGAGATGCCAAGAGAACTGCGGTCGCACACTGTGTTTTTAACCTGTCTGGTGCACTGATTTTTATCTGGCTTATCAAACCATTCGCATATGTGATCCAGATGATCTCACCTAAGGGACCGGAGGTTCAGGTGATTTCCCGACAGATTGCAAATGCACATACAAGCTTTAATATTGTGATGACATTGATCTGGATTCCACTGATCTGGCTGATGGTGAAGATTGTTATGAAAATCATTCCGGACGCAAAGACAAGTGAAAAGAGAGAGCCTTCACGTCCGCAGTTTCTTGATGATAAACTGATCGGACAACCGACAGTTGCACTGAGTCTTGCGAGAAAAGAAATTACAAGATGCAGTGAGATGGCAGGTGAAACACTCCAGAAATTGATTAATCTTGTGAAAGGGGAAACCAATGAACAACTGGAAGAAGTGATGGAACAGGGACATGATGTAGGAAAATTAACAGAGCAGATCAATGAGTATCTGACAAATATGTTTTCTTCCGGTTCCCTGACAGAGAAGCAGACTACCCAGACAGCAGGGCTTATGTATATGCTTGGAGATGTAGACCGCGTCAATGGTCTGAGTATGGAGATTGCAGAATCTGTCCGTGAGAAGAAAGAACAGAAGTACAAATACTCCAAAGAAGCCATGCGTGATCTGACGAAGAGTCTGGAGCAGATCCAGGGTATGTACCGGGAGGCAATTCAGGTACTTATGACGGGCAGTACAGAGAATGCAAAAAAAATTGTGAAGAAAAAAGAAAAGGTTCTGAATCTCACCATACATATGGGAAAATCCCATGTCGAGCGTGTAGGAAAGGGAAAATGTTCCAGCAAGCTGACGGTACCGTTTAACCATGTTCTTCAGAATATCGGAAGAATGGGAAACTGTTGTGTAAATATTGCAGATGCTGTACTTGCGCAGTCTGATTTAAATGAATTTACAGCATTTGTAAAGGAGGAAAATTAAGTAAAATGACAAATGAAACGATATTTATGAATCGGGAATTATCCTGGCTGAAATTCAATGAAAGAGTGTTGGAAGAAGCAGAAAGTGAGAAAAATCCGCTCTGTGAACGGCTGACATTTGCATCAATTTACCAGAGTAATCTAGATGAATTTTTCATGGTGCGTGTAGGATCTTTGATCGATCAGATGATTGTTTCGAAAAATGTAAAAGACAATAAAACTGGAATGACAGCAAAAGAACAGATTCAGGCAATCCTGGCACGGGTCGCAAAGCTGAACCGCAGAAAAGATACAGTCTATGAAAATCTGATGGATGAAGTTGCACAGGCAGGGATTCGCCTTGTGGATTTCCGTAAAATTGGCAAAAAAGAAGGAAAATATCTGGAACAGTATTTTGATGCAGAGATTGCCCCGCTCATTTCTCCAATTGTTGTCGGAAAAAGACAGCCGTTTCCATTTTTGAAAAATAAAGGTATCTATGCAGTTGTCGTACTGGAGAAGAAAAACGGAAAAGAAAAACTTGGAATTATTCCGTGTAATTCCGGTGTATTCCCGAGACTTGTGCAGGTGCCGGGGGAAGAAGAAACTTACATGCTGGCAGAAGAGCTGATCCTCCACTTTATTTCGAAAGTATTCAAAGGTTATTTTGTGAAGGCAAAATCTCTGATCCGCGTAACGAGAAATGCGGATATAGATGCAGATGCGCTGTATGATGAAGATCTGGATTACCGCGATTTTATGGAAGGAATCATCAAGAAAAGAAAGCGTCTGCTTCCGGTAAGAGTGGAGTTTTCCAGAGAACTGGATGGAGATATCGTGGATAAGATCTGCGAGTATCTGGATCTGGATGGCAAATATGTATTCCGTGGAAGTTCACCACTTGATCTGTCCTTTGTATTCCAGATCCAGGACAGCCTGCGCAATCATCCGGAATTGTTCTATGAGAAACGAGTGCCTCAGAAGTCTACACAGATTGACAGCAAAAGATCGATTCTGGAGCAGATCAAGGAGAAAGATAAATTATTGTCTTATCCATATGAGAGTATACGTCCGTTTTTAGATATGCTTTCTGAGGCTGCAAATGACGATGAAGTTGTATCAATCAAGATGACACTGTATCGTGTCGCAAAGCAGAGCAAGGTCGTGGAAGCTTTGATCGATGCGGCGGAAAATGGAAAAGATGTATTGGTTCTTGTAGAGTTAAAAGCAAGATTTGATGAGGAAAATAATATTGAATGGTCAAGAAGACTGGAAGAGGCTGGTTGTACAGTCATATATGGTCTGGACGGCTATAAGGTTCATTCAAAATTGTGTCTGATCACAAAAAAGACGAATGGAAAAATCGAGTATTATACACAAATTGGTACTGGAAATTATAATGAGAAGACAGCAAGACTGTACACAGATCTGTCTCTTATGATGTATGATCAGGAGATTGGTGAGGAGGCAGCAGCAATCTTCCAGGCATTATTTATGGGAGAAACGGTTCAGGTCAGCAAAAAACTTCTGGTAGCGCCAAATTGTCTTCAGAACCGATTACTTGATATGATAGAGGAAGAAATCCGTCATGCAAAGAGAGGCGAAGAAGCTTATATCGGTGTGAAAATGAATTCTCTGACTGATAAAAAGCTGATGGATAAATTGATTGAGGCATCTCAGGCAGGCGTGGAGATAGAACTTATTGTACGTGGAATCTGCTGCCTTATCCCGGGAGTGGAAGGGTATACAGAAAACATCCGGGTCATCAGTATTGTAGGACGTTTTCTGGAACATTCCAGAATTTACATATTTGGAAAAGAAGAAAAACAGAAAATTTATATAGCATCTGCAGACTGGATGACAAGAAATACGGTACATAGAGTCGAAGTGGCGGCACCGGTGGAGAATCCGGATCTGAAGCTGCGTCTGAACGAGATGTTTATCACGATGCTCAGTGACAATGTACAGGCAAGAGAACTGAATAGCAGTGGAAAATATACGAGATTACAACCGGGAGAAGAGGCACCGCTTAATTCACAGGAGTTCTTCTATGAAAGTGCATATGAGGCATTAGAAAGTCAGGAGAAAAATAAGACTATTTTGCAATAGATACGAAAAATACTGAAAAATTGCAAAAAAAGAACTTGACAAAATAAGTTTAACACGTTAAAGTATAGAACATAAATAAAAACAAATATTTATAGAAACCGTTGAGAAAGAGGAGTAGATAATCTGACGAAGTTTCAGAGAGCGGCAGGTGGTGTGATTGCCGTACTAAGTGGATGATCGAATGGACTTTCGAGGGCAGCCGGAAATTCTGAATGCAGAAGATTATGGTTTGTCGGGAACCGAACCCGTTATCAATCAGGAGTGTATGTTAGTACATGAGAAAAGTGGACATTATGTCAAGTTGAGTGGTACCGCGATAATAGATAATATTACCGCCTCAAACAGTTTGTTTGAGGCGGTTTTTTTGTATAATAGGAAATTGCATTTCCTATTATGCAAAAAGCCTCCGGCAGGATGCGCACTCGCGCGAATAAGAATTATGTCGCAAGCGACCGCGCTCGGCGCGAGAATGTGCCAAGGTACATTCTTTGTTTTATCCAGATAAATCCCTCAGAACATTTTCTCTCCTAACAAGTGGTCAGTCGGCTGGCGATATGCAGACTGCAGACAGGAAAAATTTAAACAAAGAAAAGGAGACAAAATTATGAAGAAAAAATTAGTAGCAGGATTATTAACAGGAGCAATGATGGCAGCATTACTGACAGGATGTGCAGGATCCGGAAACGACAAGAGCAGTGATGCAAAAGAAAGTTATACGATTGGAATTGAACAGTTTGCAGAGCATGGTTCCTTAGATAATTGCCGGGAGGGATTTTTACAGGGACTGGAAGAAGAAGGAATCAAAGAAGGAGATAACCTAAAAGTTGAGACGAAGAATGCAGCAGCAGATATGGGAACAGCAGGACAGATTTCCGATAGTTTTGTATCTGATAAAGTAGATCTGATCTGTGCAATTGCAACACCAAGTGCACAAAGCGCATACAACGCAGCAATGGATGCTGGAATTCCGGTCATTTATACAGCAGTTACAGATCCGGTTGCAGCAGAGCTTGCATCAGAAGATGGGACCCCGGCAGGAGAGGTGACAGGAACATCTGATAAACTTCCGGTAGAAGAGCAGATTAAGATGATCCGTGAGATGCTTCCACAGGCAAAGACAATCGGAATCATGTATACAACAAGTGAGGCAAACTCTGTATCAGCAATCAAAGAATATGAAGACCTTGTAGGTAAATATGATTTTGAACTTGTGACAAAAGGAATTACAACAACTGCAGATGTTTCTCTCGCAGCGGATGATCTTTTAAGTAAAGTAGACTGCATTACAAACCTGACAGATAATACAGTTGTTGCTTCTCTTCCAACGATACTTGAAAAAGCGAATGACAAGAAAATCCCGGTGTTCGGAAGTGAGATTGAGCAGGTAAAGATCGGATGCCTTGCAGCAGAGGGAATCGATTACATTTCTCTTGGAAAACAGACTGGTAAAATGGCGGCCCAGGTATTGAAAGGTGAGAAAAAAGCATCAGAACTTAATTTTGAGACAATTACAACTCCAGGATTCTATGTGAACAATAAAGTGGCAGAGAACCTTGGAATTACAGTTCCAACAGATCTTTCAGACAATGCAGTAGAAACATTTGACGAGATCACACAGAACAAGTAAACGGAGGCATTTTCATGAATCTTATCGTAACCATATTAGAACAAGGTCTTATCTATGGAATTTTATCACTTGGACTTTACATTACATATAAAATACTGGATTTTCCGGATTTGACAGTAGACGGAAGTTTTCCACTGGGGGCGGCTGTAACAGCAGCCCTCATTACAAGAGGAGTGAATCCATATCTGACGCTTCCGGTGGCATTTGCAGCCGGTGTGCTGGCAGGTATCTGTACAGGGCTTATCCATGTAAAATGCAAAGTACGTGATCTTCTGTCAGGTATTATTATGATGACAGCTCTGTGGACCATGAATCTGTATATTGCAGGAACGGCAAATGTACCGCTGTTTTCACAGCAGAGTATTTTTAAAAATGATTTTATAAATGGACTTCCGACAGGAATAAAACCATATATGACTCTGATTTTGATTCTGGTTCTGACGATAATCTGTAAAATCCTTCTGGATCTTTACATGCAGACAAAATCAGGCTATCTGTTAAGAGCAGTAGGAGACAATCATGTGCTTGTAACTTCTCTTGCAAAAGACCAGGGAAATGTAAAGATTCTTGGACTTGCTATTTCAAATGGACTTGTCTCTCTGGCAGGCTGTGTATTTGCTCAGGAGGAGCGAGTGTTTGAGATTTCTATGGGAACAGGAGCAATGGTCATTGGACTTGCGAGCGTCATCATTGGAACGAGTATCTTTAAAAAGATTTCATTTGTGAAGACAACAACGGCAGTTCTGGTTGGCTCGATTATTTACAAAGCATGCGTGGCAGTGGCAATCCGTAACTTTGAGCCACAGGCAATGAAGCTTATTACAGCAATATTATTCCTAGTTGTTCTTGTAATCAGCATGGGTGGAAAGAAGAAGGTGAAAGGAAATGCTTGAATTAAAAGGAATTTCAAAGTATTATAATGTAGGATCCGTCAATGAGATGTGTCTTTTTCAGAATTTTAATCTGAATATTGAAAAAGGAGAATTCCTTTCCGTAGTCGGAAGCAATGGTTCCGGAAAGACTTCCATGTTGAATATTATCTGTGGAAGTATCCCGGTTGAGTCTGGACAGATTCTGATCGGGGATACAGATATTACAAAAGAAAAAGAATATAAGAGAAATAAAAGAATCGGCCGTGTTTATCAGAACCCGTCCATGGGCACGTGTCCAAGTATGACAATTCTGGAAAATATGGCACTGGCAGACAATAAAGGAAAATTATATGGTCTTGGACGTGGGACGAATAAAGCTCGGATAGAATATTACAGAGAGCAGCTTGCCCAGCTTGGTCTTGGACTGGAAGATAAGATGGACGTGAAAGTCGGTTCTTTATCCGGAGGTCAGAGACAGGCAATGGCACTTTTAATGTCCACTATGACACCGATTGAATTTCTGATCCTTGATGAACATACAGCAGCACTGGATCCAAAGACGGCAGAGCTGATCATGCAGCTCACTGATAAGATTGTAAAAGAAAAACAATTGACAACGATTATGGTCACACACAATCTACGCTATGCAGTAGAATATGGGAATCGCCTCGTGATGATGCATAATGGTCACATGATACTGGACAAAAAGGGCAAAGAGAAAGAAGACATGGCAATCGATGATATTCTTACCTTATTTAATGAAATCAGTATTGAATGTGGCAATTAATACGGGAGATTTCAAAAAAATGTAAGGAAAAAAAGGAGAACATATGATGGCAAAGAGAATCGCACAGTTTCACAAAGTAAGTTTTGAACAGTTCGCAGAAGGATTTAAGGACACCTTCGGAGAAATGAAAGAAGGGGAATTAAAGGAAATTTATCAGTCGATCAAGCTTCCAAAACGTGCAACGGCCGGATCTGCCGGATATGATTTCTATACACCGATCCCGATTGTGCTCGCACCAGGGAAAACAGTAAAGATTCCGACTGGAATCCGCGTGGAGATGCAGGAAAACTGGGTGTTAAAATGCTATCCGAGAAGCGGACTTGGATTTAAGTACCGTCTGCAGCTTAATAATACGGTAGGAATTATCGATAGCGATTATTTTTACTCAGACAATGAAGGACACATTTTTGCAAAACTTACGAATGATTCCAATGAAGGAAAGACTGTAGAACTGGAAGCAGGAAGTGGGTTTATGCAGGGAATCTTTGTGGAATACGGAATTACAATGGATGATGATGTAACAACTGTGAGAAATGGCGGGTTCGGAAGTACATCCCAGAGATAATTAGAAGGATTACTGAAAAATGTCAGGGCATCAAGTATGATACTGCAAGTTTCAGACATACTATTATCATAGATTTTGACTTATTATTACTTTTCAAGATATACCGATTAACAGATGAAACAACGAAAAGAAAATGTAAGTAGAATTTTAGAAGATGAGGGTAAATGTATGGCTGACAAGACAAAAGTTTTTTCAAAAAGAGATAAAAATGTAGACTATATGAATCAGATGCTGCCGGTAGAAGACAGTTTTGATATCGTTCAAAGGGATATACAGATTGGAGGAAAAGACGCTACATTTTACTTTATAGATGGTTTTACGAAAGATGAGTCTATGTTAAAAATCATGGACTCTTTTTTTAATATCAAAGAGGAAGATATGCCAAAGGACGCAGCGGCGTTCGCAACGACCTGCATTCCCTATGTGGAAGTGGACGTGATCGGGGATTTTGATCAGATTTTCCGGAATCTTTTGTCAGGAGTCACGTGTTTGTTCATTGACGGATATCAGGCTTGCCTTGCCATCGACTGCAGAACATATCCGGCGAGAAGTGTGGATGAACCGGACAAGGATAAATCTCTCCGTGGTTCCAGGGACGGGTTTGTGGAGACAATTGTATTTAATACCGCCCTCATGCGGCGGCGTATCCGTGACCGGCATCTTGTTATGAAAATGCTGGAGGTTGGAGAAAGTTCCAGAACGGATGTGGCACTTTGTTATATGGAAGACCGGGTAGATCAGGAACTTTTAAAGAATTTAAATTACCGGATCCGGGATATCAAAGTGGATGATCTTCGCATGAATCAGCAAAGTCTGGCAGAGTGCCTGTTTAAACGGAAATGGTACAATCCATTCCCGAAATTTAAATTTACAGAGCGGCCGGATACCGCAGCTGCCTGTCTGCTGGAAGGGAAAGTCGTGATCCTGGTGGACAATTCACCGTCTGCAATGATTCTGCCAACGTCAATTCTGGATATTATTGAAGAAGCAAATGATTATTATTTTCCGACGTTGACGGGCATGTATTTGAAAATATCCCGGGCGCTTATTACATTTCTGACCATCTTTCTGACACCAGTGTTTTTGTTATTTATGCAGAATTTGAGCTGGCTGCCGAAAATTTTTGCATTTGTGGCGGTAAAAGATACTGTCAACATTCCGCTTATTTTTCAGCTTTTGATGCTGGAAGTAGCTATTGATGGTCTGAGGCTTGCAGCGCTGAACACCCCGAGCATGCTTAGTACGCCTTTGAGTGTGATTGCCGGTCTTGTTATGGGAGAGTTCTCCGTGAAGTCCGGATGGTTTAACGCAGAAGTTATGCTGTACATGGCATTTGTGGCAGTTGCGAACTATACGCAGCCTAATTTTGAGCTTGGATATGCGTTAAAATTTATGAGACTGGAATTACTGGTACTGACTGCGGTATTTAACTGGATTGGATTTCTGGCAGGAACGGTGATTGTGATCTGCAGCATCTGCTTTAACAAAACGCTGTCCGGACGGAGTTATTTGAATATCAGATTGAATTAAAACATTAGAATTGTGTGATATAGCCTCTGGCAGGATTGCAGAGGTGCACAGTAGAAGTATGTCATGCAAATTGCATGACGCGCACCTCGCAGCAAGAATGCCGAGGCATTCTTGAAGTTAATAGCAAATATAAGAAAAATTTTGCAACCTTCCTATAAACATGATATGATATTGCATAGGTGAGTATGGCATTTATACACTGCCAAAAAGCGGTTATATAAGGAGGACTTGCGATGAGCGACTATATTATTACTGTAAACAGTACCGTAGATACAACGAGAGAATGGCTGACCGAGAGAGGCGTGCCGTATATTCCGTTGAAATATACAATTGATGGACAGACATATTCGGATATGGAAGGTCTGTCTTCAAAAGAATTCTTTGACAAATTAAGAGAAGGGAAAACGTCTACTACTTCCCAGATCAATCCGGACGAAGCACGTGAGGCGTTGGAGCCATATCTGAAAGAAGGAAAAGATATTTTGCATCTTTCATTTTCATCTGGATTAAGTGGAACATGCAACAGTATGAAAATTGCGGCAGAGGAACTTCAAGAGGAGTATCCAGAACGTAAGATTATTGTAATTGATACACTGTGTGCATGTCTGGGAGAGGCGTTACTTCTATATTATGTATTAAAACAAAAGGAAAACGGGGCAACGATTGAGGAGGCTGCAAAGTGGGCAGAAGAGAATAAGCTTCATATTTGCCATGATGTAACAGTGGATGATCTGAATCATCTGCATAGAGGCGGACGTGTGTCCAAGACAAGTGCTGTGCTTGGAACAATGGTACAGATTAAACCAATCATCATTATGGATGATAATGGATGTCTGAAAGTAGTTGGCAAAGAGCGTGGCAGAAAGAAGTCTCTGAACAAGATCGTAGATATGGCCGCAAAGCAGGCAGAGGGATATGAAAATGAGATCATAATGATCACACATGGTGATTGCCCGGAAGATGCAGAGTATGTTGCAAAAAGAGTTCAGGAAAAAATGGGAATCCAGAACATTTATATTAACAATATCGGAACTGTTATCGGAGGACATACCGGTCCGGGTGTTGTAGCAGTATTCTGTATGGGAGATAAAAGAGAAGTAAAGCTGTAAGGTCAGCATAGGAAAGTGTTGAAATGTCAAAAAGTCAAAAATATTTCAGGAAAAGTCAAAAAAGTTGTTGACACTACAGGATTGATGTGTTAATCTATCACTTGTGTGAAACAAAAACAAAGTAGAGTATCCACTCTCACCATAGCACAATCGGGTGACTATTGGTCAGATATTGAGCTGATAACCATAATAGGATTATGATGCAGATATATAAGTGGATAGTCTCGAACTATTCACTTATTTTATTTTTATGATGGGGGTGCACGACAATTAGCGATTTAATGATTAACGGACAGATCAGAGACAAAGAAGTAAGAGTAATTGCAGAGAACGGAGATCAGTTAGGTGTAATGCCGGTTAAGGAAGCCATGAAACTGGCTCAGGAAGCTGAATTAGATCTGGTCAAGATTGCTCCAAAGGCTCAGCCACCTGTATGCAAGATTATCGACTATGGTAAATACAGATATGAGCTTGCAAGAAAAGAAAAAGAGGCTAAGAAGAAGCAGAAAACCGTTGAGGTGAAAGAAGTAAGAATTTCACCTAACATTGATACCAACGACCTGAACACGAAGGTAAACAATGCAAAGAAATTTATCGCAAAAGGAAACAAAGTAAAAGTTACATTACGTTTCCGTGGTCGTGAGATGGCACATATGCAGCAGAGCAAGCATATTCTTGACGATTTTGCCGAGATGCTGGCAGAGGTTGCAGTAGTAGAGAAGCCGGCCAAACTGGAAGGTAGAAGTATGAGCATGGTTTTAACTGAAAAACGTTAAAAATAATTACATGTAATTTCATTAAAGGAGGAACTATATCATGCCAAAAATTAAAACAAGCAGAGCAGCAGCAAAGCGCTTCAAAAAGACAGGTACAGGAAAATTAAAAAGAAATAAAGCTTACAAGAGCCATATCTTAACAAAGAAGTCTACTAAGAGAAAGAGAAACTTAAGACACGCTACAATCGCAGACGAGACAAACGTAAAGAACATGAAGAAAATCTTACCATATTTATAAGATTTTCAGCAGATAGATTGAAGGAGGAAAATAAGACATGGCAAGAATTAAAGGCGGACTTAACGCTAAAAAGAAACACAATAGAACTTTAAAATTAGCAAAAGGATACAGAGGAGCACGTTCTAAACAGTACAGAGTTGCAAAACAGTCTGTAATGAGAGCTCTTACATCTTCATATGCAGGAAGAAAACAGCGCAAACGTCAGATGCGTCAGCTCTGGATTGCTCGTATCAACGCAGCAGCCAGATTAAATGGACTTTCTTACAGCAAGATGATGCACGGACTTAAAGTTGCTGGTGTAGATATCAACAGAAAGATGCTTGCAGAGATGGCTGTTAATGATGCAGAAGGATTTGCAACACTTGCAGAGCTTGCTAAAAGCAAAATCGCTTAATTAAATTAAGAATACTTATTTGAATAAGAATAAATCAGAGGACAAGATGTATATATTTTGTTCTCTTTTTTTTGTTTTTTTATCTACAACTGCACTTGCATTATTCACAAAGATTATATAATATAGAAAATAGAGAGCAAAATGTAGAAAAAAGTATTGGAGGGTTATCGATTATGAAGATATTAGTCGTAATTGACATGCAGAATGATTTTATTGACGGTGCGCTTGGAACAAAAGAAGCTTAGGCAATTGTGCCCAAAGTGGCAGAGAAGATCAAGAATTTTGATGGAAAGGTGTTCTATACCCGTGATACACACGATGAAAAATATTTGGAGACACAGGAAGGAAAGAATCTTCTGGTTAAACATTGTATCCGTGGTACAGATGGATGGAAACTGACTCCGGAAATTGATGTACTCTGTGAAGGAGATATTTTAAATAAATCATCATTTGGAAGTATTGAACTTGGATTTAAGCTGAATGATTACAGAAGTAATCTTCGTGTCATTAAGAATGAAAGAGTGGAGAGTATTACACTGATTGGTGTCTGTACAGATATTTGTGTGATCTCTAATGCAATGATTCTTAAAGCCTTCTTCCCGGATAAACCGATTATCGTTGATGCAGCATGCTGTGCCGGATCAACACCAGAAGGCCATAAGAATGCACTGGCAGTCATGAAGACATGTCAAATTCAGATTGAAAATGAAGAATAAGATTATTCAGGATAGATCAATCTTTCATCAGTAATATCGTTCAGAACTTCGGCCAGATACTTTTTGGAAAGGTATTTGGCCATTCCTAAATTCTGATCTAGGTAGTTGCCACAGTCACGGGCAGCGGCACCAGGAATATCGCCTTCGAATTCAGCGATAAATGTAAACATACGCTTCATTAGAGGAACGATGTCGCGAGACTTGTATTCACCTGCAAGTACAAGGTAGAAACCAGTACGACAGCCCATAGGTCCGAAGTAGATGTCTTTTTCACCGAATTCCGGATCGTTTCTGAGGAATGTTGCGCCAAGGTGTTCAATGGTGTGCATCTCTGCAGTGTTCATAACAGGTTCGCGGTTCGGGGCAGTCATACGAAGGTCAAAAGTTGTAACCGGATTGCCTGCAACATAATCTACGCGAGATACGTAGACGCCAGGTAACAGTTTCAGATGATTTATGGTGAAACTTGTGATTTTTTCCATAATAAAATACTCCTTTTCATTGTGATTTATTGTATTGGAACATTAGAATATGCATCAATACAATAATACCAGTATAACATTTGGCAGACAGATATGCTAGAAAAATGCGAGATTGAAATGCAAAATTTGTTTTTGCAAAATAGAATTTTAGGGAACAGGTGACAGATTATGAAGTTATATTTAGTCAGACATGGACAGACAGACTGGAACAAAGAAAAAAGGCTACAGGGACAGGAAGACATTCCGTTAAATGATTTTGGAAGACATCTCGCAAAAGAGACAGGGATCGGTCTTCGCAATGTCAGATTCGATCTTTGTTTTTCAAGTGACTTAAAAAGAGCACTGGAGACGGCTAATCTGATTTTAGATGAAGGAAGCAGTAAAGTTCCAATTATTATGGATAAAAGACTGAAAGAAATTGCCTTTGGTGAATGGGAAGGAAAAAGTGTAGCAAGAAACCAGATGGAAGTTCCGGACGAATTCCTGAAATTCTACGATGATCCGGAACATTTTGTAGGAGCACCGGGTGGAGAATCCTTTGCAGAAGTAAAAGAACGTACAGATAATTTCCTTAAATGGCTTGTAGGACAGGAGGAATACGGAGATAAAAATATTCTTTTGGTCACACACGGAGTTGCGCTGGCAACATTACTCAATAATATAAAAAAAGCACCATTATCCGAACTTTGGGCTGGCAGCATTCATAAAAACTGCGCAGTCACAGAAGTAGAAATCAAAGGCGAAGAAATGCAGATACTGTCCGAAAATCAGGTATATTACGAAGATGAGGTGCCGGATTGGGCGCGATAAGATATTCTATCAGTCTCATGTAATGAATAAGTAAATCTGCCTCAAATCTCAAGATCACAATGAACGTGGATTATTTTCTATATTTGTTTCGCCGCTTATTTTCGTCTTGCTATGTAAACTCGCCTAAAAAACAGGCTCAGACAGTACATATCAAGACGAGCTAGGCTCACAAATAGTACGAAAATAAATCCAATGTTCATCTCTGATCTTGAGAATTTGTGCAGATTTATTTTGTTTTACCCGACAGGTTGAGGCTTATATAATATCTGGAATCTTGAAAGAGGAAAAAGTTTTGAGATTTTCAAGTTATTATTTTTCTAAATACCTCATCAGATTCTCATAGTTTCGCTTCATAAGGTGATATCCATGTTCGTAAAATTCTCTTAGAACGTCACAGTCCTGCTCCAGTCTTGATACGGTTGGGACGAGTGGACGCAGTACGAAAATCCGTCCTTCATGTTCTAATTTTTCGATGAGCTCCAGTTCTTTGTTATACATATAATTCCGGCGGATCATAGTCTTGACAGCCTCCGGATATTTGCCATAAGCGCGGCGATATAACTTTGCCATGCCTTTTGTCATTGACTTTTTGCGATATCCCGGATTGCGAGTCAGAATCACAACAATCTTCTCATTGTTCTGATGCAATGCATGTCGGATTGGAATGGAATCTGCAAGTCCGCCGTCCAGATAAGGTACATCGTCAATATTAACCATAGGACACAGAAGAGGCATGCTGCTTGATGCCCGGCAGATGCGTAACAGTCTGTCAAAATCTTGTGTTTCAATCATATATTCTGCTTTTCCGGTAATGCAGTTCGTTGTGACCTGCTCGCAGACCACGCCTTGTTCACAGGATTTCTGAAATGTTTCGAAATCAAATGGAAAGATTTCGCGTGGGTACTTGTCAAAAACCATGTCCATATCCAGAAGACTCTTTTCACGCATGAAATCACGAAGATTATTGTGATAGTTGTATTCTTTATCTTCCACGATCATACAGTTTCGTGTACGCCCAATCTGTTTTGACACGTAATCTACGGCATTACATGCTCCTGCAGAAACACCAATAACGTGGGAGAGATAAGTATCCTGTTCCATAAGATAATCTAAAACTCCCGAAGTGAATACACCTCTGGTGGCACCGCCTTCCAGTACGATTGTTGCATTTATCATAATCAACACCTCTTGTTTTGTAATAATTCGATAATAGTTTTCGGTGAAACATGATTCAAAGGCAGGGATTCCTGACTTTGGAAACATTTTCTAAGTGATATTATATAACGAAAAATAGAATCATGAAAATGCCTTTTTACAAAAAATCAGTTAAAAATGCAGGAAGTAGATAAAAAGGCAGTAAAAAGATGCGACGGAAATAGAAAAAGTGCGTAAAGTGCCGAAAAACAGTGGTTTCCCGGCTTGCTATTTTGACGTATCTTTGGTAAGATATTCATCGTATGAGCTAAAACGTGATTGATAGATAAAAAGGAGCAAATATAATGATCAGTACAAGTAATATTACATTACGAGTTGGGAAAAAAGCATTATTTGAAGACGTTAATATTAAATTTACAGAAGGGAACTGTTATGGTCTGATCGGTGCCAATGGTGCAGGTAAGTCTACATTTTTAAAGATTCTTTCCGGACAGCTTGAGCCGACCAACGGAGAAGTCATCATCACTCCGGGACAGAGACTTTCATTCTTACAGCAGGATCACTTCAAATATGACGAGTATCCGGTTCTTGATACAGTTATGCTTGGAAATGCGAGACTGTACGAAATTATGAAAGAAAAAGAAGCAATCTATGCAAAGGAAGATTTTACAGACGAGGACGGTATCAAGGCAAGTGAGCTGGAAGCAGAGTTCGCGACCATGAATGGCTGGGAAGCAGAGTCTGATGCAGCAACATTGTTAAATGGTCTTGGAATCGGAACAGAACTTCACTATGAGATGATGAAGAACTTAAATGGTCCTGAGAAAGTAAAGGTTCTGCTTGCACAGGCATTATTTGGTAATCCGGATATCCTGCTTCTCGACGAGCCTACGAACCACTTGGATCTGGATGCGATCGCATGGCTTGAGGAATTTTTGATCAACTTTGAAAACACAGTCATCGTTGTATCACATGACCGTTATTTCCTGAATAAAGTCTGTACACAGATTGCAGATATTGACTATGGTAAGATTAAGCTCTATGCCGGAAACTATGACTTCTGGTATGAGTCCAGCCAGCTTCTCATCCGCCAGATGAAAGAGGCGAACAAGAAGAAGGAAGAGAAGATCAAAGAGCTGCAGGAATTTATTTCAAGGTTTAGTGCAAATGCTTCAAAATCCAAGCAGGCTACTTCAAGAAAGCGTGCATTGGAGAAAATCCAGCTTGATGATATCCAGCCATCCAGCCGTAAATATCCATACATTGATTTCCGCCCGAACCGTGAGATTGGAAATGAAGTATTAACAGTAGAAGGACTGAGCAAGACCATTGACGGAGAAAAAGTATTAGACAACATTTCTTTTACATTGGGACATGATGATAAAGTCGCATTTGTCGGAAGTAACGAGCTTGCCAAGACAACACTGTTCCAGATTCTTATGGGAGAGATGGAGCCAGATGAGGGAACATACAAATGGGGCATCACAACTTCACGGGCATATTTTCCATTAGACAGTGGAAGTGAGTTTGATAATGACTATTCAATTGTAGACTGGCTGACACAGTACTCTGAAGAGAAAGATGCGACTTATGTACGTGGATTCCTCGGACGTATGCTTTTTGCCGGAGATGACGGAGTAAAGAAAGTGAAAGTTCTGTCCGGAGGAGAGAAAGTGCGCTGCCTGTTATCCAAGATGATGATTTCCGGTGCAAATGTACTGATTTTTGATGAGCCTACGAACCACCTGGATATGGAAAGTATCACAGCACTGAACAATGGAATGACAAAATTCCCAGGTGTCATTCTCTTCTCATCAAGAGACCACCAGATTGTTCAGACAACTGCAAACCGTATCATGGAAATTGTTCCGGGCGGAAAGATGATTGACAAGATAACAACATATGACGAATATCTGGAAAGTGATGAGATGGCAAGAAAACGTCAGACATACACAGTCCAGAATGACGACGAAGACTAAAAAGTAAATTTAATATGTAGAGATGAAAAGACTGTAACTTGTAAGATTGAGTTGCAGTTTTTTTTGTATAATAGTGAGAATTGCATTTTCTATTATATCAGATGGGAGATGACCCAATCTCTATAGGTGGTAAGAAACAAACTGGTATCAGTGGTGGGAGTCAATCACCCCAGCTGATGGAGGCATTCTTGAAAAGAAACCTCAACAGGCTCTTTTATTATATGATGGAATTTGTTATACTAAAATCGTATGATGATAGGGTAAAATATCATTACAGTTTAAATACAGGGAGTATAAGATTATGAGAAATATAAAAATTACAATTGAATATGATGGCAGCCGTTATCAAGGCTGGACAAGACTTGGAAAAGATGAATCTAACAACACAATATCTGCCAAGATTATTGATGTATTAGGGAAAATGACTGGTGAAAAGAATATTGAGCTGAATTGTGGCTGCCGTACAGAAGTCGGTGTACATGCTTACGCACAAGTGGCGAATTTTAAGACTTCTTCTAATCTGAGTACAAAAGATATTCAGCATTATCTGAATCGGTATCTGCCAATGGATATTGCAATTACGGAAGTTGAAGAGGTTCCGGATCGTTTCCATGCCCAGTTGAATGCAGTATCAAAAACTTATGTTTACCGTATGACGATTATGGATGTTCCAAGTGTTTTTGAGCGTAAGCATACTTACCATTGCTTTAAGACACCGGATAAAAAGGCAATGCAGCAGGCTGCTCTTTTATTTATCGGAGAACATGATTTCCGTAATTTCTCTACTGCAAAGAAGAGCAAGAACACGACACGTGAGGTCTACGACATTGACATTTATGGAGATAATGAGGAAATGCAGATCCTCATTCAGGCAGACGATTTTCTGCACAACATGGCAAGACTTATGATCGGAACACTTCTGGATATTGGGTTTGGACTTCGAAAGAAAGAAGATATTGAGGCAATTTTTAACGGAGAAAAGACAGTTGGAAATCCTTGTGATCCGAAGGGACTGTATTTACAGGAAGTAGAATATTAATATGAAAGTAGAAAGCAGAAAAGTATCGGATTCCAGAGTAGAGACCGTTCATATTGTAAGACCAAACCATCTGAATGCAGCAGGACGTCTGTTTGGCGGCATGCTCATGCAGTGGATTGATGAGGTGGCTGCACTTGTGGCAAAACGTCATACCCACACAAATGTGACGACTGCAAGTGTGGATAATTTAAGTTTTTTAAAAGGAGCTTATCCAGGTGACAGTGTTGTGATCATTGGCCAGCTTGTCTATGTGGGACGGACTTCCATGGACATTAAGGTGGATAGCTATGTAGAATCCATGGATGGCACAAGAACATTGATTAATCATGCTTATCTGACAGTGGTAGCACTGAATCAAAACGACCATCCGATTC
Organism: Dorea sp. 210702-DFI.3.17; assembly: GCF_020560825.1. Classification (NCBI taxonomy): domain Bacteria; kingdom Bacillati; phylum Bacillota; class Clostridia; order Lachnospirales; family Lachnospiraceae; genus Dorea; species Dorea sp. 210702-DFI.3.17. The sequence continues at coordinate 323,281 of NZ_JAJCNB010000001.1, read as the reverse complement.
CAGTGCCAAGGCTTGAACCTACAACAGAAGATGAAGCCGCAGAATGGGAAGAGGCAAAACGACGCAGAGAACTTAGAAAATCACTGTAATTTTATAATGATAAAAGAGATGAGAGAGCTGGGATTATTTCCCGGCTCTCTTAGCATATCCGGAAACCATCCGGACCATGCGGTCAATCTGTGCCTGCTCTTCCTTTGATTTTCCATCTTTTAAGATTTCCAGAACAAAGGACATTTCCTCCGGAGAAAAAGTGATTCCCTTTTTATGTGCACTGCTGATCAGAGACATCATGACCGGGGCGAGTGATTTCCCGTTTTTCCCCTCTGTCTGTTTCGCAGCAAGCTTTATCAGCTCCAGTTTCACAGGATCCATATTTTTCAGTGCCGGGTGGTTCAACCATTCATTCATTGTTAAAAACTCCTTTCATAAAATCCATAGGGGAGAAACCATTTTCCCCATCGGAATCAGAATTCATAGTCTGCATCATTTCCATCATATTCATGAGCTCTTCCATTTGTGACATCTGCGTCTGTTCTTCCGGGCTTAAACAGGATTTTAACTGCTCCAGGACGGAACCAGGATGGTCTGTATTTAGAAATCCATAGAAATGTTCCATCGTAGCTTTCAGTTCCGAAAATTTTATGTAGATAGCTAAGGAGCGCTGCATGGAAGCTGGTGCAAAAGGCAGCATCAGCTTTAGTGTATAAAGAGAAGAGGAAGTAACAAGCATGTCAAAAGGAGTCATTAATTTGGGCTTCTGATCCATAAGCGCTCCTTAAATTATCGTTGTAAATATATATGTGATTTGAATGGAAATTATGAAAAACGGGCATATTTTATAGTAAGAAGATATTTTAAGGTGCTAGTGGAAGTGCGTAGCAGGAAGCAATCTTAAGGCATCATATGAAAGGAGATTAAAAATGAGTAGAAAGTTGATTATAGATGGAAATGCCGTATACGAACTGGATGAAAATTGTATGCTGAAAAAGAGACTGGAAGATGTACAGACGGAAAAGAACCAGATGGAAGAGAGGAGAAGAACTCAGGAGAATTTGAACGAATATAAACGTATGCTCAGGATGCGGCAAGGGTAGTTGTAACATTCGGAAAAATGTAACAGAATTGTAAGAAATCTGTAATGGCAATTCCTGAAATAGTATGGTAATCTATCGACATGCGGATGATGCTTCTTTATCATCCGCAAAATGTATCTGCAAATTTCAATCATTTCGGAGCCTAATAGTAATCAGGTAATATTCCAAAGTGGTGAATAAGTGACAATAATATGTTTATAGCAATATATCTTGAATATATTTTGAATATGAGATAATATAATTATATATCAGCTGGGAGATGACTTCAACCTCTATAGGTGGTGAGAAACAAGCTGGTATCAGTGGGGGAGTCAATCCCCCAGCTGATATAGCCTCCGGCAGGATTGCAGAGATGCGCAGTAGAAGTATGTCATGCAATTGCATGACGCGCACCTCGCAGCAAGAATGCTGAGGCATTCTTGAATTCTTTCGGACATATTACATTTGTCAAAGAAAGGAGAACGAAGAAGATGAAAAAAGACGTAGAAAACATGATGCAGCCGGACAGAGTGGCAGAGGCAGTGACTTATCTAGCAGAGAAAAAGAAGCAGGGAGAGTATACCATCTCGGATTACTATGCCATTCCTGAAGATGTGAGGGCTGAACTGATTGATGGTGTGATCTATGATATGGCACCGCCTCTAAGCGTACATCAGTTGCTGTCGGCTAAAATACATGGATATTTAGCAAGATACATAGAGAAAAAAGGCGGATCATGTATTCCGTTTTTTGCACCAATAGGTGTGCAATTGGATAAAGATGATAAGACAATAGTAGAGCCGGATATTTTAATTGTGTGTGACAGAAATCAGATTACGAGACGTGGGATTTACGGAGCGCCGGATTTTGTGATAGAGATTTTATCTGAAAGTACAAAGAAGAAAGACTCTTATCTGAAATTAATGAAGTATCAGAATGCCGGGGTACGGGAATACTGGCTTGTTGATCCGGAAAAGAAAAAAGTAATCGTCTATGATTTTGAACAGGAAGAAATTCCGAAAATCTATGGATTTGATACGCAGGTTCCAGTTGGAATATTTGGAGGAGAATGTAAGGTGGATTTTGCAAAAATCTATGAAGAAATCAGATTTATATATGAGAAAGAAGAAAAATAGAACGAGGGAGATTCAACCGAATCTCCCTCATTTTGACTTTATAAAAAGTCTACACTACACTTTGAAAGATGTGAACTAGCAGCAGTCGTTGCCGCAGCCGCATCCACCGCAGCCACCACATCCGCCACAACCATTGCCGAGTCCACCGCAGCAGATGAGTAATAAGATGATCCACAGGCAACTGTCATTGCCGTATCCGCCACAGCCATTGCCGCATCCGCCACAGCAGATAAGCAATAAGATAATCCACAGGCAGCTATTATTTGCAAATCCGCAATCATTACCGCATCCGCAGCCATTTCCTCTTCTTCCGTCATCGCATCCACAGCCACAGTTTGTTGCGCTTAAATCGCTCATGTCAATTCCTCCGCATAAAGAATATTTACACTATATCCTATGTCTGCGGAGAAAATGTGTGAATAAATTATATCTTTTAATATTGCGCATTACATTAGACTTTACAGGAAAGCTGTGAGTAATAACATAACATTTTAATAATGCTTGGGGCTTTAGTAGCGCAGCAACTTCTTCACGGAATGCTGATAGCGGTAAGCCCGGTTCTGTAGTTTTAACTTTTCAATTTTGTTCATATCATTCTTTTCATGCTCATCATAAAGCTTCAGAAGATATGCAAGATTATAATTCCGGTTCTGATACCATTTGAACAGAAGCCAGTTCATAATATCCGGATACCAGTAGCGCTCCGGAATTTTTGCTTCGCGCAGCAGAATGATATGATGCAGTGCCTGGATCGCAAGTTCACCTAGTTTGGCGGCGTTTTCTCTTTGGTGGAACAGGGCATTGCTTTGCTCGATGATGTCATATAAGGCACCGGCTGCTTTCCAGTAAGTTACAAATGTAGGATGATCTGGGTCTTCAACTTCTTCAGATTCTTCATAGAGATTAAATGTCTGCATTTTCGAAGGACGGTTTCCACGGATTTCCCGGTCATATTCGGCACGCTTTACCGGATCGGAAAGAACAAGGTAAGCCTCCAGAATTTCCTGCATCTTATCAGTTGTATCAATTCCGTTCCTCATATTGACGTCCGGGTGATAACGCTTGGCCAGTTTATTTTTAGCCAGTGTAATCTCCTGTGCGGACGCCTTTACGGAAACTTCAAGTATATCATAATAGTTTTTGGATTCCATAAATTTCCTCCCCTTATGGTGTCACTATTTACTCCCCAATAATTAGCAAGAATATCATACGACAAATGCGTGAAGAAATCAATTTCTATTTCGTCGAATATTCTATTTTTAAAGGAAATATTTTGGAGAGACATTTATGGATCGTGTAAAAAAGATGGTGCATTATTGGTGTGATGATATAAAAAAAGCAGGGCTTACCGGAAAAGGGGTGACGGTTGCGGTTCTGGATACCGGACTTGCGCCGCATCCGGATTTTAAGAGCAGGGTTGTCGGCTGGCGGGACTGTATATATAGGAAAGAAAAATGTTATGATGATAATGGACATGGAACTCATGTGGCAGGGATCTTAGGTGGAAGTGGACAGATGTCCGGTGGGATTCTGTCCGGAATTGCTCCGCTTTGTCGATTTGTTATTGTAAAAGTGTTGGATCAAAAAGGGGAGGCAAATGTAGCGAGTATTCTTGCAGGTCTTAAGTGGGTGGAAATGAATCACAGAAAATATAAGATACGGATTGTGAATCTGTCAGCAGGAGCTGGGGAAAATCTGGAGCCCGGGAAAGAAAAAATGTTGATCGAAGCTGTAGAACATCTATGGGACTTAGGTCTGGTTGTTGTGGTGTCGTCGGGAAATAACGGACCGGGAGAAGGAACCATTGCAATTCCGGGAAACAGTCGTAAAGTGATTACGGTCGGCGCTGTAAAAACAGAAAAAGCAGAGAAGGGGAGCTGTTCGGGAGCCGGTCCTACGAAAGAATGTGTAGTGAAACCGGACGTAATAGCACCGGGATACCAGATCATTTCCTGCAACAGTCAGATACACGGAAAGAAAGATGCGTATACGGTAAAAAGTGGAAGTTCCATGGCGACCCCGGTCGTGTCCGGTGCTGTTGCTTTATTGATGGAAAAATATCCGAGGATTACCAATGTAGAGGTGAAATTAAGACTCAGGGAGACGTGCATACATTTACCCGGAGCAGGCGAACAGGGGTGGGGGATGCTGAATATCCGCGATTTTCTGAAACTTTAGAAGTCTAAAGAGGAAGGAATAGGGATTGTATGCGAGAAAATACAATAAAAATATAAGTGTAAAGAAAAAATACTTGACACCATGAGGCGTATCGTGTATGATAACACAGGTGATAAATGTGAATGAGATTCTAAAACAGGCTCTTCTGTTTGATTTCTATGGAGAATTACTGACAGATCATCAGAAAGAGATATACGGACAGTTTCTATTAGAGGATCTCTCCCTTGGGGAGATTGCCAGGGATGCCGGTATCAGCAGACAGGGAGTACATGATATTGTAAAGCGGTGTGAACAGTCACTGGCAGGATATGAAGAAAAGCTTCATCTTGTTGAGAAGTTCATGACCGTGAAGAATAAAGTAAAACAGATTGATGAATTGCTGGATGAGTATGAGAAAGAACGCAGGGAAGATATTTTAAGCGGAATTCGAATCTTGTCCGGAGAAATCATAGAGGAGTTATAGTATGGCGTTTGACAGTCTGACAGAAAAACTGCAGAATGTATTTAAGAATCTTAGAAGTAAAGGAAGACTTACGGAAGCAGATGTGCAGGAAGCGTTAAAGGAGATTAAGCGTGCGCTTCTGGCGGCAGATGTAAACTTTAAGGTTGTAAAGGATTTTATTAAGACTGTTCAGGAAAGAGCGGTCGGCCAGGATGTTATGAATGGTCTGAATCCGGGTCAGATGGTAATTAAGATTGTAAATGAAGAACTTTGTAATCTGATGGGATCTGAGACAACCGAGATCAAGCTTCAGCCGGGAAGTGCCATTACAGTGATTATGATGGCAGGTCTTCAGGGAGCAGGTAAGACGACTACAACAGCAAAGCTTGCCGGGAAGTTTAAGTTAAAAGGCAAGAAACCGCTTTTGGTTGCCTGCGATGTTTATCGTCCTGCAGCAATTAAGCAGTTACAGATCAACGGGGAAAAGCAGGGTGTGGAAGTATTTACCATGGGTGACAACCATAAACCGGCGAATATTGCAAAGGCTGCAATTGAGCATGCCCAGAAGAATGGCAATAATCTGGTGATCCTTGATACGGCAGGACGTCTTCATATCGATGAAGATATGATGGCTGAGCTGGAAGAGATTAAGAATACTGTTACTGTACATCAGACAATTCTTGTTATTGATGCTATGACCGGACAGGATGCGGTCAATGTGGCAAAAGAATTTGACGAAAAGATTGGTGTAGACGGTGTGATCGTGACCAAACTGGACGGTGACACAAGAGGTGGTGCTGCGTTATCCGTTAAGGCAGTAACCGGAAAACCGATTCTGTATGTCGGTATGGGCGAGAAGCTTTCTGATCTGGAGCAATTTTATCCGGATCGTATGGCAAACCGGATTCTCGGTATGGGAGATGTCTTATCTCTGATCGAGAAGGCGGAGGCAGAACTTGACATTGACGAGGACAAAGCAAAAGAGATGTCCAAGAAGATGAAAAAAGCCCAGTTTGATTTTGATGATTATCTTGAGAGCATCAAGCAGATGAAGAAGCTTGGAGGACTTGGAAATATCATGAACATGTTGCCGGGACTTGGCGGTATGGGAATGGGCAAGATGAAGGGTCTTGGCGATGAGCAGATGGATGAAGCAGAAAAAGGTATGGCACGTATGGAAGCTATGATCCATTCTATGACACCGGCTGAGAGAAGAGATCCGGATCTTTTAAATCCATCAAGAAAGCACAGAATCGCAAAAGGAGCAGGTGTAGACATCAGTGAAGTGAACCGTATGATCAAGCAGTTCAACGAAGCAAAGAAGATGATGAAGACATTTGCAAAACCAGGCAAAAAAGGCAAGTTCAAGTTGCCTTTCTAAAAATGGTATATGGTGCAAGGCACTTTATATAATAAAACTATTAAAAATAAATATTTTCATTTATGGAGGAAAAGAACAATGGCAGTAAAAATCAGATTAAGAAGAATGGGACAGAAGAAAGCACCTTTTTATAGAATCGTAGTAGCAGATTCCAGAGCCCCAAGAGATGGAAAGTTCATCGAGGAGATTGGAACATATGATCCAAACCTTGAGCCAAGCGGAATTTCTGTAGATGAGGAAGCAGCTAAGAGATGGTTAAATACAGGAGCTCAGCCGACAGAGGTTGTAGGAAAGATCTTTAAAGCAGCTGGAATTGAGAAATAGATAATTCGTGCCTGGAGGTACAAAGATGAAAGAGTTAGTTGAAGTTATTGCAAAAGCTCTTGTCGATGATCCGGAAAGCGTAACGGTAAACGAACGCACGGAGAAGAAGACAACTATCCTGGAAGTACGTGTTGCAGATTCTGATATGGGGAAAGTAATCGGAAAACAGGGACGTATTGCCAAGGCTATCCGTTCAGTAGTAAAAGCAGCGGCAGCGAAGGAAGACAAGAAAGTGATTGTAGATATTCTGGATTAATCAGGATGGATATAGGGACAGACCGGGTTTTACCAGGCCTGTCTCTCTTTATGAAGAAAGAAATGTGTCCGCCAGAACAGTGAAAGTTCTTCGGACGTTACCAGATATAGATATATACGAATTGATTCGAAAAAGCGGAGGAATGTATGGAACAGTTATTGCAGGTAGGTGTCATCACACAGCCACACGGGGTGCGCGGAGAAGTGAAAGTCTTTCCGACTACAGATGATCCGGTAAGATTTAAGAAACTGAAAAAAGTAATTCTGGATACGGGAAAAGAAAAGCTGGATCTGGAAGTGGAACATGTGAAGTTTTTTAAGCAGTTCGTTATTGTAAAATTTAAAGAATTTGACAATATTAATGATATTGAGCGTTATAAACGCTGCCCGCTGCTCGTGACGAGAGAAAATGCTGTGCCGTTGGAAGAAGATGAGTATTTTGTTGCAGACATGATCGGCATGAAAGTTATAACAGAAGATGGAACAGAATTCGGAACACTGAGTGACGTGATGGAAACAGGGGCGAATGATGTCTATGTGATTGATTCAAAGGAGCATGGAGAGGTTCTTATGCCTGCAATTAAAGAATGTGTTCTGAACGTAGATATGGAAAGTGGGATCATTACTGTTCATCTGATGAATGGTCTGATTTAAGGAGTGTAATCATGCAGTTTTATATTATGACGTTATTTCCGGACATGGTAATGGACGGTCTGAATACAAGTATTATCGGACGTGCCATGGATAAAGGACTTTTGGATATAGAAGCGGTAAATATCAGAGACTATGCATTTAACAAACACAACAGCGTAGATGATTATCCTTATGGTGGGGGAGCAGGTATGCTGATGCAGGCAGAGCCAGTGTATCAGTGCTATGAGGCTGTGAAAAAGAAAATAGAAACGAAAGCTTTGCTAAGCGATCCGGGTACCAGGAAAAGCCCGCGTGTGATTTATCTGTCTCCACAGGGAAAGACATTTAACCAGACGATGGCAGAGGAATTTGCCCAGGAAGAAGATCTGGTATTTTTGTGCGGACATTATGAAGGAATTGATGAACGGGTATTAAATGAAGTTGTCACAGACTATGTGTCGATTGGAGACTATGTCCTGACTGGCGGAGAGCTTCCGGCTATGATTATGATCGATGCGATTTCCAGACTGGTGCCGGGGGTTCTGCATAATGATGTGTCCGCAGAATTCGAGAGCTTTCAGGATAATCTTCTTGAGTACCCACAGTATTCCAGACCGGAGATCTGGCATGATAAGCAGGTGCCAGCCATACTTTTGTCCGGTCATCATGCGAATATAGAAAAATGGCGCAGAGAGCAGTCTGTGATCCGCACAGCAAAGAACCGTCCGGATCTGATTGAAAAAGCCAAACTGACAAAAGAAGAGCAGAAGCTGGCAAAAGAAATTATGCTTGAAGCTACAGGACAGTAGAATTTAGAAAAATGTCAATTTACAATCTGTAAAGATTAAAAACATTGAATGGATTGCCGGAAAAATAAATGAAAAAATAAAATTAAAAACTTCTTGCAACATAAAGAAGTTTGTGATAAAATATAGCATGTTGTGAAGAAAAACGAGATGGTCCTCTGGTACATTTTGTATTAAGAACGTCCAATTAAACAAGGAGGTCACACAGATGAACGATATTATTAAGAATATTGAGGCGGCTCAGTTAAAAGAGCAGGCTCCAGAATTCAGAGTTGGAGATACTGTAAAGGTTTACGGTAAGATTAAAGAGGGTAACCGTGAGAGAATTCAGATTTTTGAAGGAACTGTTCTTAAGAGACAGGGTGGCGGTTCAAGAGAGACATTTACAGTTAGAAAGACATCTAACGGAATCGGTGTTGAGAAGACATGGCCAGTTCACTCACCTAACGTAGAGAAGGTTGAAGTAGTAAGAAGAGGTAAAGTAAGAAGAGCTAAACTTAACTACTTAAGAGACCGCGTTGGTAAGAAAGCTAAAGTTAAAGAGCTGGTAAAATAATTAAACGAAGAGAACAGAGTAAAAAAGGACAACTACATACATGTAATTGTCCTTTTTCTGATATAGGGATAAATCTATGAAAAAAAGTTCGATAAGGGGTAATTTTACGGGCAGAGAGAATGCCAGAAAAAGGGCGGCAAAGAAACGCCGGAAACAGCGGGAAGCTAAGAGAAGAAAACTTTTAAGACAGCAGAAGAGAATGCAGCAGCCGACAAAGAAAAAAGCTGTAAAGCTGTTAAGAAGCATAGACTGGTCTTTAATCCCAGTTATTGGAAAGTGGATTTTTCAGATTGCATTGACAATACTGATCGCATTTGTGTGTGTATGGTATTTCGGACAGCGTGTGAGTGTTGTCGGAGATTCCATGAAGCCGGTTCTTGAAAACGGGGATATTGTGCTCGCCAACCGGATTGTGTATAATGCAAGCAAGCCGAAGCGTGGCGATGTCATTATATTTAAACCAAAGGGAAATGAAAATTCCCATTATTATATTAAGCGGATCATTGCTCTTCCAGGAGAGAGCGTGGAGATTGTCGAAAATTCAGTCTACATCAATGGTGAAAAGCTGCAAGAAGATTATGAGACTTCCAAGATTGATGATGTAGGCATTGTAAATGAAAAGATAAAATTAGGCAGTGATGAATATTTTGTTCTTGGTGACGACAGGCAGAACAGTGAAGACAGCCGTAATGCCAATGTAGGAAATGTGAAATACAGCTACATTTACGGAAAAGCCTGGTTTGTCATCTCGCCAAAAACACACTTTGGATTTGTAAAGGAGTAGAAATATGCATTTTCAGTGGTATCCGGGTCATATGACAAAAGCAAAGCGTATGATGCAGGAAAATATTAAATTGATTGATTTGATCATTGAGCTTGTAGATGCCAGGGTTCCGTTATCCAGCAGGAATCCGGATATTGATGAGCTTGGTAAGAATAAAGCGAGACTGATCATTTTGAATAAATCAGATCTGGCAGAGGAAAGATGGAATGAGGCATGGACCGAATATTTTAAGAAAAAAGGATTCCATGTTGTGAAAGTAAATTCAAGAAAAGGTGGCGGAGTAAAATCCGTACAAAGCGTGATCCAGGAGGCATGTAAGGCGAAGATCGAGCGCGACAGAAAGCGAGGGATTCTGAACCGTCCGGTTCGTGCCATGGTCGTTGGAATTCCGAATGTAGGAAAGTCTACATTTATTAATTCACTTGCCGGAAAAGCAGCCGCTAAAACCGGTAACAAGCCAGGTGTAACGAAAGGAAAACAATGGATCCGCCTGAACAAACAGGTAGAGCTTCTGGATACACCGGGAATTCTTTGGCCAAAATTCGAAGATCAGACAGTAGGATTGCGGCTTGCGCTGATCGGTTCGATTAAGGATGAGGTGTTACAGACAGAAGAGCTGGCAGCAGAGCTGATCCGTTTTCTGGCAGCAAATTATCCGGGTGTACTGGAGAATAAGTATACCATTACAGCTGCCCCAGACCCATATGTAATGCTTGGGCGTATTGCAGAAAGCAGACATTGCCTTGTCCGTGGAAATGAACTGGATACGGAGAAGGCAGCCATGCTTTTGATGGATGATTTCCGGGAAGGAAAGCTTGGACGACTTACGCTTGAGTATCCACAGACAGAAGAAGCGTAAAGGTAAATAGAAATCAGAAAGGGGAACTTACTTTCTATGTCAAGAAGACGAAGAAGGAGAGAGCCGGGAATTATAAGAGAGATATTAGGGTGGATTTTTTATATTATAGTCATTCTTGTCTTAACATATGTCATCATTACTTATGTTGGACAAAGAACAAGTGTCAGCGGGTCATCCATGGAGACGACTCTAAGCGATGGAGATCAGCTTCTGGTGGACAAGCTGTCTTACCGGTTCCAAGATCCGAAACGTTTTGATATTATTGTATTTCCATATCAGTATGAGGAAAATACTTACTATATAAAACGTATTATCGGACTGCCGGGAGAGACGGTACAGGTAGTAGACGGTTATGTCTATATCAATGGCAGCCGCTTGGAATCAGACATTTATGGAAATGAACTGATGGACGATCCGATGGCGGCATCGCGGCCAATTACCCTTGGAGAAGATGAATATTTTGTACTTGGCGATAACCGGAATCACAGTCAGGACAGCCGTGACCCGAGTGTAGGAGAAGTGAAGAAAGATACAATCATGGGAAAAGCGTGGGTGCGTATCTATCCATTTGACAAGATGGGAGTGATCAGGCATGAATAAGCGGGAAGAAGAAAAGCTGAAAAAACAGCAGGAACGTCTGGAAAAAGAGATTGCAAGAACAAAAGCAATGAGCACATTTGAAGAAGAATACAAGGATTATCCGTACATTTGCGGGATTGATGAGGTCGGACGAGGACCGTTGGCAGGTCCGGTCGTGGCAGGAGCTGTGATTCTGCCCAAAGATGATATGATCCTGTATCTGAATGATTCAAAAAAGCTGTCCGAAAAAAAGCGTGAAATGCTGTATGACGAGATCATGAACCGCGCGGTAGCAACGGGGATTGGTATGGCAAGTCCTGCGAGAATTGATGAAATTAATATTTTACAGGCCACTTATGAAGCAATGCGTATGGCAATTGATAATCTGAAAGTGCGTCCGGACATTTTGTTAAATGATGCGGTGACGATTCCACAGGTAGACATTTTGCAGGTGCCGATTATCAAAGGTGACGCGAAAAGCATTTCTATCGCGGCAGCGAGTATTATTGCAAAAGTGACGAGAGACCGGCTGATGGTGGAATATGACAAGGTACTGCCGGGGTATGATTTTGCAAGTAATAAAGGATATGGAACGAAAGCACATATTGCAGGGTTAAAAGAACTGGGACCGACACCGATCCACAGAAGATTTTTCATACATAATTATGTATAAGAAGAATAATCGCAGGACAGGCACCGGCTATGAAAGGAAAGCAGGTGCTTATCTTGAATCTTTGGGATACAAGATCGTGACATATAATTATCGCTGCAGGCTGGGAGAAATCGATCTGATTGCAAGAGACGGAGAATACCTTGTCTTTGTAGAAGTGAAATACAGAACTACGGGTGTAAGCGGCTATCCGGCAGAGGCAGTCGATGCCCGTAAACAACAGACTATCGCAAAATGTGCCATGCATTTTCTGATGAAGCAGGGGAACGATGACGTACCATGTAGGTTCGACGTGGTTGCCATAGCCGGAGCTGAGGGTCAGGAAGAAATCACGCTGTATAAAGATGCATTTACACTGATGTAGTTAATGTAGTTTTTGAATTTGAAGATATGTAAATGTAGCAACGAAGTATGGACAGATGAAGTTAGGAGAAATATATGAGTCTTGGATTAAAATATAAGAATAATGAGCAGATATTTGCAGAGCGGCAGCGTGGCGGTGTGCCGTATCTGTCTTATCCGCTTTTGGAAAATACAGGAATCGTCAACCACGGATTTTCTACCAGACTGGGTGGAGTCAGTACCGGGTGCTTCAGTTCTATGAACATCAGCCTGACAAGAGGAGATGATCCGGAGGCGGTGAAAAAGAATCGTGAACTGATTGCGCAGGCAATCGGCGTAGAAGTAGCAGATTTTACTTATACGCAGCAGACACATACGACGAATGTAAAGCGCGTGTACGCCAGGGAGAGGGGACAGTCCTTTCCTGAGACAGACGGAATGATTACGGACGTGCCGGGAATCTGTCTTGTAACTTCTTATGCAGATTGTGTACCACTTTATTTTGTGGATCCGGTGAAGAAAGTCATTGGACTGAGCCATTCTGGATGGAGAGGAACAGTTGGAAAGATTGGAAAAGTAACTGTGGAAAAGATGGAGGAAGAGTTTGGTTGTGATCCGGCAGATATTTTAGGAGCGGTAGGACCGTCTATCTGTCAGGATTGTTATGAAGTCAGTGAAGATGTTATTAAAAAATTCCGTGAGAATTATGACGAAAATCTCTGGCCTGAAATTTTTTATCAGAAAGAAAATGGGAAATATCAGTTGAATTTATGGAAGGCAAATGAGTCTGTTTTTTTAGAATCAGGAATTCTTCCGGAGCATATTGCAGTGACCAATGTATGTACACACTGCAACCCGGATATTTTGTTCTCACACAGAACAACAGGAAATGAACGCGGAACATTGAGTGCATTTCTTGCCCTGAAGAAATAGAGAGACTGGATATGAAAATGTAAACTAGAAAGTAAAGCAGGAGACAATAATATGAATAGCATGTTGTTAAAATTGGCAACAACACAGGGGACATCCTTAAAAGTGGATTCAGGGGATGTGTCACAAGGGGTGGCAGATGCGACAAAAGGAGTGACAGATGCAACGCAGGATGCAGTGAATGAGGTGAATCAGGCAACGCAGTATCTGCAGGAGCATCTTTCAGACCTGATCGGATTTGGAGTGAAAGTGCTGATCGCAATTGCAGTATTTATGATCGGGCGTGTTCTGATCCAATTTATACGGAAAATTGTGAGAAAATCGCTGGCAAGGTCCAGTGCAGACAAAGGAGTAGAGCAGTTCGTAGACTCTGTTTTGAAATTTTCTTTATATTTTCTGTTGATTTTTATGATTGCAGCAAAATTAGGAGTTGATACAACTTCAGTGGCAGCGATTATTGCTTCTGGAGGTGTAGCAATCGGTCTTGCTCTGCAGGGAAGCCTTTCTAATTTTGCAGGTGGAGTATTGATTCTGCTTCTGAAACCATTTGAAGTGGGAGATTATATTATTGAGGATACAAACCACAACGAAGGGACGGTAAAGGAAATTCAGATTTTTTATACAAAGTTATCGACCGTTGATAATAAAACGATTGTGATTCCAAATGGAATGCTGACCAACAACAGTCTGACGAATGCAACGGCTAAGGCGGAGAGAAAGCTGGATCTGAAAATAGATATTGCTTATGAAGCGGACTTGCGAAAAGCAAAGGCGGTCATTGAGGAGATTATCAGACAGGACGATGCGACCATCAAGAATGAAGAAATTTTGGTATTTGTCCATGAACTTGCAGAAAGTTCGGTAGTCATTGGTGCCCGTGCATGGGTGAAGAATGAAGATTACTGGAATGCAAGATGGAGGATTCTGGAAGAAATCAAACTGAAACTGGATGAGAATGAGATTGAGATGGCATATCCGCATCTGACTGTCCAGATGGGAAAAGAGAACTGATAAGAAGCAAGAAGTAAAAAATGCTTCAGAAACTAAAAAAGTTCTTGCAAATCTGAGAAGATTCGATATAATAGTAGTTGTGGTTGTCGTACGTCAATCACAACATTTGCTGGAATAGCTCAGTTGGTAGAGCACTTCACTCGTAATGAAGGGGTCGTCGGTTCAAGTCCGATTTCCAGCTTCTTTTTTATATAGACGTGCATATAAGGGTTCTTCGAGAAAGAAGGATCCTTTTCTTTTTACAAGATGTCAAATGATACATAAAAAATTATACGGATAATAAAAATGGAGGGATTTTTATGTCGGGTGAAATAGCTTTTGCCAATACTGCTTTGGAAAGTTTCGCAGCATTAGTTACATTCGTATTGCTGTTTGCATGTATTGCAAAGATTAAAATGCAACGTGGAATCAAACATGTTACATTGAAGGAAGCAAAGAGGAATACATTAGATTATATTCTGATCATCTGGCTTGTGATTCACATGATCGTACTTACGGCAGATGTACTGAGCTGGACCGCTATGGATTTCGGAAAGAATGAAGTGTGGCTTCTATTTATGTTGAATCTGACATTTACCTGTCTCTCTCTGGAATGTATGGTCTATACCTATTATGTAAAAGAGACAATCTATCAACACGAGAAGATTGGAAATACTTACGTGTATCTCGTCATGCTGTCAACAGTGATTGCAATCATATTATGGATCACCAGTGATATCAGTGGGAAGTTTTATTATCTGGACACACAGGGGAATTATACACAAGGTTCGATTTATTGGCTGTGTCAGTTTTATTGTATTATTGTGATGTGTGGAAACATTGTGATTTTGTTAAAACACAGGAAAGCACTTGTCAGACATGATGTGTTAAGCCTTCTTATGTACGGATTGATACCGATTGCATCGATTCCGGCACAAATGATTTGGAAATCAACCACATTTAATCTGGCGACAACGCTGGCGCTGATCTATATTTGCATTAGTGTCCATATGGCACAGTATGATCGGATCGTGAAACAGGAAAAGCTTCTGATACAGCAGGAACATGAATTGTCCATGAATCAGATGCAGATGATGATTGCCCAGATCCAGCCACATTTCCTATATAATTCGCTGACAGCACTGGCGCAGCTTTGCAGCAAAGATCCAAAAGAAGCGAAGAAGGCAATCATCAATTTTGCGGATTACTGGCGCAATCATATAAACGCAATTGACAAAAAAGAATCAATTCCATTTGAAGAAGAACTAAAATATGTTAAAATATATTTATATCTGGAACAGCTTCGATTTGGAGATGATCTGCATGTAGAATATGATCTGCAGAAAACTGATTTTAAAGTACCAATGTTATCTGTGCAGCCTTTTGTTGAGAATGCAATAAACTGGGGAGTTGGACAGAAAGAAGATGGGGGAACTGTTTGAATTACGACAAGAGAGAATGAAGAACAGATTGAACTTTGCGTCATAGATGACGGAGTCGGGTTTGATATATCAAAGATGGAAGAGCAAAGTGATGGAAGACAGCACATAGGAGTCCGTAACGCAAGAATCCGGTTTCAAAAGATGTGCAATGGAACTGTAGATATTTACAGTGAGAAGGGAAAAGGAACTAAAATACGAATTAATTTACCGAAAGGGGGACAATCATGAACATTATAATAGCGGATGATGAACCATTGGCATTGGAGATGACGTGCGAAGCTGTCCGGGAGGTATGCCCGAAAGCAAATATTTACCCGTTTAGCAAACCGTCCAGATTACTGGAGTTTGCAAAGGAGACGAGATGTAAAATCGCATTTTTAGATATCTGTATGCGTGGTGTGAGCGGCATCGATGTGGCAAAACAGTTAAAAGAAATTATTCCGGACATTAATATTATCTTTGTTACAGGATATGATGAGTATACAAAAGACGCAATGGCAATACATGCCAGCGGTTATATTGAAAAACCAGTAACGGCTGGGAAAGTCAGAAAAGAGACGGAAGATCTTCGCTATCCATTGCCGGCTGAAAATGAACCAAGATTGAAA
This sequence comes from Dorea sp. 210702-DFI.3.17, assembly GCF_020560825.1. Classification (NCBI taxonomy): domain Bacteria; kingdom Bacillati; phylum Bacillota; class Clostridia; order Lachnospirales; family Lachnospiraceae; genus Dorea; species Dorea sp. 210702-DFI.3.17. Next base: position 307,293 of record NZ_JAJCNB010000001.1, on the reverse strand, counting down.
ATTCAGTGCTTTGGCAATTTTGAAGTATATGACAGAACTGGAAAGCCGGCACATTTCAGCAGATCGAAGGCGAAAGAGGTAATGGCATATTTGGTGGATCGCAACGGTTCTTCCTGCTCAGTGAAGGAACTGGCAGCAGTTTTATTTGAAAATGAACCCTATGATAAAAAACAACAGTGGTATATTCAGAAGATTTTGTCATCCCTGCAACAGACGTTGAAGGAGCTGGAAGCAGAAGACGTAATAGAGAAAAGCTACAATAATATTGCCATTGTTCCGGAGATGATCGACTGTGACTATTACAAATTCAATAAAAAAGATGTAGAGGTTATGAATGCATATAAAGGGGAGTATATGTCACAGTACGAATGGGCTGCGTACAATAAAAAGTATCTGAATGACATTCATAAGAGATGGAAAAAGGAAAATAAATAAAACAGATTTTAGAGAAAAAGCTTCCAGATGAAATGTATTTGTATCTGGAAGCTTTTTCTATGTATCCCTTTTTCTTATGTATTCTATCTCCTGAGAAGATTCCTGCTATAAGTGGCAGGTGAATTACAAAATATCGATGTATTCGCCGGCAAGTGCTTTGTTCATGCTTCGTACGGCACAGAATTTACCACACATACTGCATGTATCGCTGTGGTCATCCTCCGGACGGCGGCTGTCGCGGATTGCTCTTGCAGTATCCGGGTCAAGAGCACAGGCGTACTGTGCTTCCCAGTCCAGTTTCTGGCGTGCATCAGCCATTTTATCATCAATATCTCTTGCGCCAGGTATACCTTTGGCAATGTCTGCAGCGTGGGCGGCAATCTTAGAAGCAATGATACCTTGTTTTACATCGTCTACATTTGGCAGTGCCAGATGCTCGGCAGGTGTTACGTAGCAAAGGAAAGCAGCACCGTTCATGGCAGCAACTGCGCCTCCAATGGCAGCAGTAATATGGTCATATCCAGGAGCAATATCTGTGACGAGTGGTCCAAGTGTGTAGAATGGAGCGCCCATACAGATGCTTTGCTGAACTTTCATATTGGCTGCGACCTGGTCAAGCGGTACATGTCCAGGACCTTCGACCATGACCTGTACATTATGTGCCCATGCACGTTTTGTCAGTTCGCCGAGGCGTACAAGCTCTTCAATCTGGCATACGTCTGTGGCATCGGCCAGACATCCCGGGCGGCATGCATCACCAAGGGAGATGGTAACATCGTATTCTTCACAGATATCCAGAATTTCGTCGAAATGTTCATAGAACGGATTTTCTTCTCCGGTCATGCACATCCATGCAAATACAAGACTTCCTCCGCGGCTTACGATATTCATTTTACGTTTGTGTTTTTTGATCTGTTCAATAGTTTTGCGGGTGATTCCACAGTGCAGTGTTACAAAGTCCACACCGTCCTCAGCGTGAAGACGTACTACATCGACGAAATCCTGTGCAGTCAGAGTAGCAAGATCTCTCTGATAGTGGATGACGCTGTCATAGACCGGAACAGTTCCGATCATTGCCGGACATTCGTGTGTCAGCTTCTGCCGGAAAGGCTGAGTGTTGCCGTGGCTGGATAAATCCATAATGGCCTCTGCTCCGAGATTTACAGCACTCATCACTTTCTGCATTTCGATATCGTAATCTTTACAGTCTCTTGAGACTCCGAGATTTACATTGATCTTCGTGCGAAGCATACTGCCGACGCCTTCCGGATTCAGACATGTGTGGTTTTTGTTGGCACAGATTGCAACCTTGCCTTCAGCAACGAGCTTCATCATCTCGTCAGTGGACATATGCTCTTTTTGAGCAACGGTCTTGATTTCAGGCGTGAGAATTCCTTTTCTGGCTGCATCCATTTGTGTAGTGTAGTTTCTCATGTTCATTTTGCCTCCATTTTCATTTTTTGTCTGAGTTTTTCTATAGCGGTACAAGGTGGTGTCCCCAATGTATCGCTTTTGGGTTTGCCAGGAAATGTAATTTCCTGATGAAATAACGCAAAAAAAGAAGGTGCGTAGAGCATCTTCCTTAATTATCGCGTTAAGATATGTTCCCTACGTTGGCATTATCCAAATCAGGTTATGGGTCGAAGCGGAATTACGCTTCCTCTCAGCCGGTTTTCACCAGCTCCCCGTATGTAATTTTCGAAATGTCCATGAAATGATATGTATTGCATGGAACGTTCCGATTCACCAGTTATTATAGACCTGAAAAAACGTAAAAGCAAGATGAAAATGTGATTTTTGCCATTTTTGCCATAACTGGAAGCATTGAAAAATAGAAATAGAAATTAGTTTCCTGCATAGGGCAATGTGTGGTAGAATAGAAACATCTTGTGAGCTGTAACACATGATATTTTGAAAAGAGAATGTTCAAGTAGAAGGGAAGATATATATGAGTGGAAAGAAAGGGAAACATGAACCGGAAAAAGAAGGGGTACTTGCAACGATATGGGATTATGCCAAGACATTTCTTATTATTTTTCTGGTCGTGTTTGCACTAAATAAACTGGTCTATATCAATGCGGTGATTCCGTCTGAATCTATGCAGACAACAATTATGAAGGGAGACCGGATCATCGGCAGCCGGCTTGCATACAAATCAAAAGATCCGCAGAGGTTTGATATCGTCATTTTTAAATATCCGGATGATCCATCTAAGATATTTATAAAAAGAGTCATTGGTCTGCCTGGGGAGACTGTGGAAGTGAAAGACGGAAAAGTATACATAGATGGAGCAGAGAAGCCATTGGATGATAGTTTCTGCAACGAAGTACCAATCGGAGACTTCGGACCATATGAAGTTCCACAAAACTGCTATTTTATGATGGGGGATAATCGTAATAACAGTTTGGATTCCAGGTACTGGAAGAATCATTTCGTAGAAAAAGATGCGATTCTTGCAAAGGCCGTTTTCCGCTACTGGCCGTTCAGTGAGGTTGGTAAGGTTGAGTAGACCGGACTAATAAAAGTAAGAAAAAGGATTTGAGAGGGAAAAACAATGAGTACAACAAACAAAGAAGAAAAAGTGGCAGATGTCAGTACGGAGAATATATACCGGCTGAACGGAAGAGTGCCACTGAAAAAAGCAATTCCATTCGGGCTGCAGCACGTACTGGCTATGTTTGTATCAAACCTGGCGCCGGTGCTGATCGTTTGCAGTGCCGCGCTGGTAAGAGGAACAGGGGAACATTTGACTTCAGCAGAGATCACCCAGCTTTTACAATGTGCTATGTTCGTGGCAGGTATCGGAACATGTATGCAGTTATATCCGGTGTGGAAGATCGGGTCTGGGCTTCCGATTGTTATGGGAGTCAGCTTTACGTTTCTTGGAAGTCTGTTAGTAATCTGTACCAATCCGGAACTTGGATATGAAGGGATGGTTGGTGCTGTTATTTTAGGCGGTATTTTTGAAGGACTGGTGGGGCTTAGTGCCAGATACTGGAAGCGCTTCCTGACACCGGTCGTATCCGCGTGTGTAGTTATCGCAATCGGACTTTCGTTATTGTCCGTAGGTATGGATTCCTGGGGCGGCGGAAGCGGAGTTGCTGATTTTGGCGCATGGTATCATCTGGTTGTTGGAGCATTTACCCTGATTGTATGCCTGATAGCCAGATATTTACTGAAAGGGGTATATAAGAATCTGAATGTCCTGGTAGGATTGATTCTTGGATATCTGTTGGCGATCATTTTTACGGTTGCAGGTATTGCGCCGATGGTAGACTTTTCTGGAATTACAAAGACTGTACAGGAAGTTGGAGTCTTCAGTCTGCCGAAGCTGGTCTTTCTGACCAGCCATAAACCAATCTTTGATCTGGGAGCATTTTTGACAATTGCTATTGTATTTCTTGTATCTGCGGCAGAGACAACTGGTGCAACAAGCGCCGTATGTACCGGTGCTTTGGATCGCGAAATCAAGATGGAAGAATTGCAGGGGTCACTTGCTGTAGATGGATTCTCCAGTGCACTTTCCGGCTGCTTTGGATGTCTGCCGTTGACTTCTTTCAGCCAGAATGTAGGACTTGTAACGATAACGCAGGTCATCAACCGGTTTACGATTTTGATGGGAGCATTTATTTTGATTTTGTCATCACTTTTCCCGCCGCTGGGAGCATTTTTTAATTCCCTGCCACAGGCAGTTCTTGGTGGCTGTACAGTTATGATGTTTGGTTCTATTATGTATGAAGGAATCAAGATGCTCAAAGAATGTGAGTTCGATGACCGGACGATGGTCATTGTATCACTGGCATTTGCGATTGGTGTAGGACTGACACAGACATCCGGAAACTTCTTCAGTGCATTTCCACATGAGGTGGGAGATATCTTCAATGGAAATGCAGTGGCAGGTGTGTTTGTAGTCTCTCTGTTGTTGAGTTTGTTTTTGCCGAAAAAGAAAAAATAATTTTGTGAATAAAATAGCATATGTTGACCAAAAGTAGTTTGGCAGGTTATAATAAACAAAGATAATTTAAAAGAAAATAATTAAAAAAGACTCTGACGGCAAGGTGATCCGAGCGGGAATAGTCGAATATATCAGACACAGGGAAGATACAGTTGGGGAAAGTGCATCTTCCTTGTACAAGAATCCATCATGCAGAAATCGCATCTGTACAGATTTCTCAGGGTGAATACTACTTTAGTGGCAGATATAAGGACTTTTTTCCGGAAGGAGAAAGGTCCTTTTTCGTTGGGGGAAAATTGGGAGAAAGACATGTTAAAGGTAGCGATTTACGGAAAAGGTGGAATAGGGAAATCCACAGTAACTTCGAATCTGGCGGCAGCATTTGCTACAATGGGGAAAAGAGTCATCCAGATAGGCTGTGACCCGAAAGCAGATTCTACAATTAATCTGCTGGAAGGAAAGCCTCTTCGTCCGGTCATGAACTATATGCGGGAGGAAGACGAAGAACCGGAGAAATTAGAAGATATTTCAAAGGAAGGATTTGGCGGCGTACTCTGTATAGAGACAGGCGGCCCGACGCCGGGACTGGGATGTGCTGGCAGAGGTATTATCGCAACATTCCAGCTTCTGGAAGATTTGAGACTTTTTGAGACATATAAGCCGGATGTAGTGCTCTACGATGTTCTCGGAGATGTTGTGTGTGGCGGCTTTGCAGCACCGATCCGGGAAGGCTATGCAGAAAAAGTATTGATTGTAACATCTGGAGAAAAGATGGCGTTGTATGCGGCTAATAACATTTCCAGCGCAGTTCGCAATTTTGAAGACCGAAGCTATGCACGGGTGTTTGGCATTGTACTGAATCACAGAAACGTGGAAAATGAGGTGCAAAAAGTGCAGGCATTTTCTAAGGAAAGCGGAATTCCAATCGTGGGAGAGATTCCAAGAAGCGATGAGATCATCCGTTACGAAGATCAGGGGCAGACAGTGATTGAAGGAAATCCAGAGTCAGAGATCAGTGGAAGATTCTATGACCTCGCAAAAAAATTACTGGAAAGCGAGGAGTAAGGACATGGTGGAAATTACGAAGATGAAAGCAGAAAAACAGAAAGCGGAAAAAGAAGCATTTTTCTGTACAACGAAAGAACTGAGCAGGCTTGGCCTGGAACAGATTCCGACACAGTTTCAGTCACATAAGCATCTGATCTACAGTTCGCCGGCTACACTGGCATTCAATTCACCGGGAGCAGAAGGCTTTGGCGTGAAGCGTGCCGGTCTTGCAGTACCAGATTCCATTATGTTGATCGTGGCTCCGGGGTGTTGTGGAAGGAATACTTCACTGATCAGTTCTATGAAAGAATATAATGACCGGTTCTATTATCTGATGATGGACGAGACCGATATTGTGACAGGAAGACATTTGAAAAAAATTCCAAAAGCAGTGGAGGAAATCTGCAGTGTCTGTCCGAAAAAACCGTCGGTCGTTATGATCTGCATTACCTGTGTGGATGCCCTTCTTGGAACGGATATGGAGCGGGTGTGCAAAAAGGCGGAAGAACAGGTAGAGATTCCGGTCAGACCTTGTTATATGTATGCACTTACAAGAGAAGGCCGAAAACCACCGATGGTGCATGTAAGGCAGTCCTTATATTCACTGCTTGAGCCGGGAAAAAAGAAAGGCAATGTAGTCAATCTTTTGGGATTTTTCTCGCCGCTTGTGGATGACTGTGAGATTTATGATTTGCTGCACAGTGCGGGAGTGAAGACGATTCATGAGATTTCCAGATGTAAGGATTATATGGAATATCAGACTATGTCAGAAGCGAATTTCAATCTGGTACTGCATCACGAAGCAAGATTTGCAGCAGAAGATTTTCACAACCGGCTTCAAATTCCATTTATCGAGCTTCGAAGACTCTATCAGATAGACAAGATTGAAAACCAGTATCATGCACTTGGTAATGCACTCGGTGTTGCATTTTATGATGAAAAATATAAAAAGCAGGCAGAAGATGCACTGGAAAAATTCCGGCAGAAGTGTCCGGATGCTTCTTTTGCAATCGGAGAATGCCTGAACGCTGATCCATTTGAACTATCATTAGCCTTGATACGTTACGGATTTTCTGTGCCGGAAATTTACGGGACAATCACGGTGGAGAACTTCACATACATTCGTTCTCTGGCAAAAATAAGTCCAGAGACGAAAGTATTTTCCAATATGGAACCGACGATGATTTATTATGACCCGGTGAAAAGCGATGTGAATCTGGCAATCGGAAAAGATGCCTGTTATTATCATCCGGATTGTCCATATGTCATGTGGAACGGGGAAGAACAGCCATATGGATATGCAGGAGTGAGAAGATTATTCGAACAATTACTGGAGGTAGTATAGTGAGAGGACTTAGAAAATATCTGACACCATTTGCACCGGATCAGTCTGGTGCGGTGTCCGTGTTATATGAACTTGGGGGATTGATCGCAATCTGTGACGCCGGCGGCTGTACAGGAAATGTATGTGGTTTTGATGAGCCGCGCTGGTTTGAACAAAAAAGTGCCTTGTTCAGTGCGGGACTGCGTGATATGGACGCAATTCTCGGACGAGATGACCGTCTGGTGGAGAAGCTGGTGGATGCAGCTTCAAAGCTCGATGTAAAGTTTGTAGCAATCATCGGGACACCGGTTCCAGCAGTAATCGGAACGGATTACAAGGCACTTGGAAGAATGTGCGAGAAAAAATTAAATATGCCTGTTATCACCATTGATACAGATGGTATGGAATTATATGATGTGGGCGAAGAAAAAGCATGGCTGGAGCTTTTCCGGACATTTGCAGAAAAGGAAATGATTGATAAGGCAAGTGAAAGAATTAAGCCGAATCTGGATATTGAGAAAAAACAGGGAAAGATCGGGGTTCTTGGATTAACGCCGCAGGATATAAGTGACCTTCAGGCACCAAAGAAGATTCGAGAATATTATCAGGAAAAAGAAGGAAAAGAAGCAATCTGCTACTGCATGGGAGAAAATGTCTGCCGGAGTACGTATGGTCTTGACAATCATCGAACAGCAGGAGAGGTTGAAAAAAATATTGTAGTTTCCCCGGCGGCTCTGGCAGCTGCGAAATATCTGGAAAAAACATTTGGCACACCTTATGAGGTCACTTACCCAATTGTAGAAGAGCTGGTTCCGGATATGGATTATCGGAGAAAGAAAATCCTGATTGTGCATCAACAGGTTATTGGAAATGCAATGCGTGCAGAAATCAGACGAAGATGCCAGAAAGTAAATGGGGATCCAGCTGTTGATAACAATGCAGTTATTACGGTAGCAAGCTGGTTCATGATGAAGCAGGAACTCTCCGAAGAAGGTGACATTTCACTTCGAGAAGAAGATGATTATATGGAGCTTATCAAGAAAGAGGATTACGACATTGTTTTTGCAGATCCGATGATGAAACGCATGACTGAAGATGCTTATAAAATGGCTGGAACAGGTTGTGTGGCGGATGCACATGAGACGGAAAGAAAAAGAATTTTTATAGATGCCACACATTTTGCCGTGTCAGGAAAATTGCGTGAGGAAATGAAAAAGCGGGAGGCGTAGAGATGAAAGAAACAGTGACCAGACGAATCCGTGTCTACGGAATTGTTCAGGGAGTCGGTTTTCGTCCAACCGTAAGCCGTCACGCAACGACTTGTAATATCCATGGGAGCGTCAGTAACAAAGGTCCTTATGTAGAGATTTTCGCACAGGCGCCAAAAGCACAGGTGGATAGATTTGTGACCATGATCCGTGAACAGTCTCCGAAACGTGCAGCAATCTTGAAGATGAATATAGAAGACGTTGAAAATCCGGAAATTTATAAAGATTTTCAGATTGTTGAGAGCGAAAAGACGAAAGGGGAAATCTTTGTCTCTCCAGATATTGCAATCTGCGAAGAGTGCAAGGAAGAGATGTATCAGCCGGGGAACAGACGGTATCTGCATCCATTTATTAACTGTACATGCTGCGGACCGAGACTGACTATTTTAGATGCACTTCCGTATGACCGGGAACGTACCAGTATGAAAGAATTTCCAATGTGTCCGGACTGTGAACACGAATACCATGATCCAGAGGACCGCAGATTTGATGCACAGCCTGTTTGCTGCAATAATTGTGGACCACAGGTGTATCTGGCAGAAAGAAGCGAACGAGGACGAGACGCGGTTACTTACGCCAGACGTGTAATCGCGGAAGGCGGAATTGTGGCAGTCAAAGGAATCGGTGGGTTTCATTTGTGCTGTGATGCGACAAAGGAATCAGCCGTGGAACTTTTGCGGACAAGAAAAAAACGTCCGGTCAAACCATTTGCAGTGATGGCACGTAACGAAGAGGCGGTGCGCAGTGTATGTGAACTTAGCGAAGAACAGGAAAAGATACTGACCGGGCATCAAAAACCGATACTGTTGCTGGATAAAAAAGAAGGCGTAAGCAAACTTGCAAAATCGGTAGCTCCTTTTAATCCGAAGGTGGGCATGATGCTTCCTTATGCACCGGTTCAATTATTGTTATTTCAGTATGATGACGGCATTCAGATGCCGGATTTTCTCGTGATGACCAGTGGGAATATTTCCGGTGCACCAATTTGCAGAGATGACCGGGAAGCGAAAGAGGAACTGTCACATTTATGCGACTGCATACTTTCTCATGACCGGAAGATCCGTATCCGTGCAGACGATTCTGTGATGGATTTTTACCGGGGAGAACCGTATATGGTCCGAAGAAGCCGGGGGTATGCACCACTCCCATATATGCTTTCAAAAGCGTGGAAGGGGCAGGTACTTGCTGTGGGCGGAGAATTGAAAAATGCATGTTGTATTGGACATGATGACCGGTTTTATCCGGCGCCGTATGTAGGAGATCTGGAAGATCTTCGGACGGTGAAAGCGCTTCAAGAGACGATCACGCGACTGACTGCTTTGCTGGAAGTAGAGCCAGAGCTTGTAGTGGCAGATTTGCATCCGAAGTACAATTCCACAATGGTGGCGCATGAAATGGAGCTTCCAATGATACAAGTGCAGCATCATTATGCGCACATTTTATCCTGTATGGCGGAAAATGACTGCGCAGGTCCGGTCATTGGCATTTCCTTTGATGGAACCGGATATGGAACGGATGGCACAATCTGGGGCGGTGAGGTTCTGTACGCAGATTATGAACATTTTAAGCGAATAGGCAGTATTGAACCATTCTGGCATGTAGGCGGAGACATTGCTTCCAAAGAAGGATTTCGTATTGCAGTCTCCATCATTGGTGGACTTGTGAGGGAGAAAGAAAAAGCAAAAAATATCATAAAAGAATTGGAATTATGTACCGAACCAGAAGCAAATGTGATTCTTACTATGGCACAGCGACATTTGAATGCAATTGAGTCTACAAGTGCAGGAAGGTTGTTTGACGCAGTAAGTGCAATCTTGGGGATTCAAAAAAGCTCTACATTTGAAGGGGAAGCGTCCATGGCACTGGAATTCACAGCAGAGGCATGGCAGAAAGAACATGAGGCAAAGAATACGGAAAATACCAAAAACGCCAAAAATGCCGAGAATGTCAAGAATGCTCCAAATGCTAAGAATGGTAAGTATACAGATGTTAAGGAGCATGAACATATTTTCTTGCAGACGAATGCAATTGTCTGGCAGATGATCGAGGGCAGAAGACAAGGGGAAGATGTCGGAAAGCTTGCGTATATATTTCATCAGTTGCTTGCAATGGAGATCTGCGCTGCCTGCGAAAATGTACGAATGCAGAAGAAATGTAATCAGGTGGCGCTAAGCGGCGGCGTATTTCAGAACCGTCTATTGCTGGAACTCGTGGAAAAGGAACTTTTAAATCGAAAGTTTCAGGTATTGCGGCATCATCTGATTCCACCAAATGATGGCGGTATCGGGCTTGGCCAGGCAGTTTACGGCATGGCATATCTGAATAAAAAGAAGCAGACAGATAGTAAAAATGTAAAGTAAAAACAGATCTTGAAAGATAAAAAGAATAGATTATGGGAGGTTAAGAGCATGTGTGTTGGATTATCAGCAAAGGTAGTGCGAATAAATGAAGGCATGGCAGTGGTAGATGCTGATGGAGCAAAGAGGGAGGTTTCTGCGGAACTTCTGGATGAACTGGAGCCGGGAGATTATGTAATGGTACATGCAGGAGTTGCAATCGCGAAGATTACGGATGAAGATGAAAGTGAGACAGATCAGCTCATGGAGGATTTATTATAATGGAAGAAAAAAAGAAAACAGCCAGAGAGATCATCGAAGGCTATGATGGTCCTCCGGTGCGGATCATGGAAGTGTGCGGAACCCATACACATGAGATTTTCAGACTTGGAATCCGGAAACTTTTGCCAGAACAGGTGGAACTGATTTCGGGACCGGGGTGTCCGGTTTGTGTAACACAGGTCGGATTCATTGACGAAGCAATTTATCTGGCACTGGAAAGGCAAGTGACGATCTGTACATTTGGTGATCTGGTACGTGTACCGGGAACGAATATGAGTCTTGCCGGGGCAAGAGAAAAGGGTGCGAAAATCCGTATTGTCTATTCTCCAGTAGATGCGAAGGAGTATGCCAAAGAACATCCAAAGGAACAGGTTACATTCCTTTCAGTCGGATTTGAGACCACCACTCCGTCTGCTTGTCTTTCTGTGAAAAAAGCAAGGGAAGAGGGCTTGACGAACTACTCGATTCTGACAGCGAATAAAACGATGCCGCAGGCATATGAAGCATTGAAGGGAAGCGCAGACATTTTCCTGTATCCGGGACATGTTAATGCAATCACCGGGACAAAGTTGTGCGAAGAACTGGCAAAAGAAGGAGTCAGCGGTGTGGTAGCAGGATTTACAGCAAAAGAACTTTTGACAGCGCTGGCAGTGGCACTGGCACGGTTTCAGGAAGGCAGGCCATTTTTTGTAAATTGTTATCCGCGTGTAGTAACAGAGAATGGAAGCCCACAGGCGCAGAAGCTGGTAGAAGAGATGATGGAACCTTGTGATAGTGAATGGAGAGGACTTGGCGTAATCAAAGGTTCAGGAATGAGACTTCAAGAGGAATGGAGCGCATTTGACGCACGGAAGAAATACAAGATTCCGCTGATTCAGGGAAAAGCAAATCCTGCATGCCGGTGCGGAGATGTTCTTCAGGGAAAATGTAAACCTTCTGATTGTAAGGTATTTGGTAAGGTCTGTACACCACAGCATCCGATCGGTGCATGCATGGTGTCAGGAGAAGGTGCATGTTCCGCGTACTATATGTACGGCGAAGCAGAGAAAATGAAATAAAAAGCTGGGAGTGATATATTATGAATAATGGAATAAAAGATCAGACAGTCACCATGGCACACGGTGCCGGAGGACGTCAGACATCAGAGTTAATCGATAACATATTTGCGGCACATTTTGCAAATCCGGATCTGACTGCGGATGATGCGGCTGTGTTAAATCCGCCAGTTGGGAAAATGGCAGTGTCTACCGATGGATTTATCGTATCACCTGCATTTTTTCCAGGAGGAAATATCGGAAAACTGTCTATTTGCGGAACAGTCAATGATCTGGCGTGTATGGGAGCAAAGCCACTGTATCTGACCTGTGCATTTGTCATTGAGGAAGGATTTCCAATGGACAAACTGGAAGAAATTGCGTCAGCAATGGAAAAAACCGCCAAAGAAGCAGGTGTTCACATCGTGTCCGGTGATACAAAGGTAGCCGGAAAAGGGCAGGTGGACGGAGTATTTATCACAACAACAGGAATGGGACAGATTGAAGATGGAGTTAAAGTCGGCGGCGAGCTTGCGAAACCCGGTGATGCGGTTATTGTAACAGGAGATATCGGACGCCATGGCTGTACAATCCTGCTTGAGAGAGAAGATTTGGGAATTGAGGCCGATATCAAGAGTGATTGTGCACCCCTTTGGAAGACGGTGGAAGCAGTGATGAACAGGACACACGATCTGCATGTTATTCGTGATGCGACACGTGGCGGCGTGGGAACTGTATTATATGAAATTGCGAAGCAGAGCCAGGTAGGCGTACAGCTTGACAGCGCCAATATTCCGGTTCAGCCGGAAGTAAGGGGTGTCTGTGGCATGTTGGGACTGGAACCATTGTATCTTGCATGTGAAGGAACTATGGTTATCATTGCACCGAAGGAAGAAGCACAGAAGATTGTGGAGACATTGCATCAGTGCCCATATTCAGAAAATGCTGCCATTATTGGTGAAATTACAGAAGAACAACCGGGAAAAGTTGTAATGATGACGGAGATTGGAACCCAGGCATTATTGCCACAGCCAGGCGGAGAATTATTGCCGAGAATCTGCTAAGATCAGATTACTTAGAAATAAGAGCAGGGAGAGAAAGTATGGAAACAAGAGTAGCAGTGATTTCTATTATTGTAGAAAACCCGGAGGCGACGGAGCAGTTGAATCAATATCTGCATGAGTCTGGAAAATATATTATTGGAAGAATGGGAATCCCGTACCGTCAAAAAGGAATCCATATTATCAGTATTGCGATTGATGCGCCGCAGGATGTGATCAGTGCGCTTTCTGGAAAAATAGGGCGTCTTAAGGGAGTGTCGGCAAAGACTGCTTACTCCAATGTCATCACCAAACCGGAGGAATTATCATGTTAAAAATTGCAGTTTATGGCAAAGGCGGTATCGGAAAATCTACGACAGTATCCAATATGGCGGTCGCACTGGCTGAAAAAGGATTATTAGTTATGCAGATTGGCTGTGACCCAAAGGCAGATTCTACGATTGCCTTGCGCGATGGAGAACCTATGCCGGCAGTATTGGATATCTATAATGAGAAAAAAGGCAATGTGACTTTGAAAGAGATTACAAGAATCGGATACAAAGGAGTTGTCTGTGTGGAGTCAGGAGGACCGACCCCGGGACTTGGCTGTGCAGGACGCGGAATTATCACTGCACTGGAGAAACTAAAAGAGACCGGAGCATATGAAGTCTACAAACCGGACGTAGTCCTTTACGATGTACTTGGCGATGTAGTGTGTGGCGGATTTTCCATGCCTATGCGGAGTGGGTATGCAGACTATGTATTTGTTGTAACTTCGGGAGAAAATATGTCCATTCATGCCGGAGCGAACATTGCAATGGCACTGGAACGCTTCCAGAATCGCGGATATGCAAAACTTGGCGGATTTATTCTGAACCGGAGAAATGTGCCAAGAGAAGAAGAAAAAGTGCAGGAACTGGCAGAAGATTTCCATAGTAGTACTATTGGGTACCTCTCCAGAAGCGAGCTTGTAATGGCGGCTGAAGAGCAGAAAAAAACGTTGATGGAGTGTTATCCTGACAGTGAGATGGCAGATGAATACCGTGCTCTGAGTGAGGCGGTTCTGGCGATATGTAAGAACTAAGCTGCCGGGGCATTTTTGAACAAAATGTGAAATGTAGTGGGAAAGAATTTAGAGAGGGAATTTATGTTAAAACGAGTAGGACAGACGGAAATGGAGAAAAACCATGTAACCCCGGAAGGAGCCATAATCAGAATAAAAGATGCGTCCTATCCGGCACCATTTCATCCGGGATTGGAGTTTAACTCTCCGGTTCATGGAAACTGGAATATTGTACACACCGGAATGTTGATGCCGGAGACCATTCAGATATATGTCTGTGCAGATAACTGTATGCGTGGTGTTGTATTGACGGCGGCCGAGATGAATGCGGCAGATCGTTTTTCATACGTGATCATCGAAGAAGACGATCTGTTGAACGGAAATCTGGAGGATATCACAATTGAAGGTGTCACAGATGTATTAAAGAAACTGGAACGAAAACCAAAAGCAGTGCTCTTATTTACCGTGTGCCTCCACCATTTTCTTGGCTGTGATCTTAAGATGGTCTATGAGGAACTTGACAGGCGTTTCCCGGAAATTGCATTTGTACGCTGCTATATGGATCCAATCATGCAAAAAACTGGTCTGACACCAGATCAGAAACTACGAAAAGCAATGTATGACCCATTAAAAGTACAAAAAGCAGATCCACATATCGTCACGTTGCTTGGACATAATTTCCCATTGGACGAAACTTCTGACATCAAACGATTCCTAAAAAAATGTGGCTTTGAACTCAGAGAGATTACGACTTGTGATACATGGGACAAGTATGAGAAACTTGGTGAAGCAAATATATTTCTTTCTATCTATCCGACAGCAAAATACGGGGCGCAGACGCTGTCAAAAAGACTGGGACGAGAACACATTTACATGCCGGCAAGTTTTAACTATGAAGAGATAAAGCAGCAGATGGAAAGACTGGCAGAGATACTGGAAAAGACACTGGTATCTAAGATAATTCAGACGTCTGAAGAACAGATAGAGACATTAAATGTGTTGATAGATGCACAAAAAGATTTCTATTACGAAAAAGAGATTGAAGCTTGCGAAGAAACTATTAAAAAAGTAAGAGAAGTTGTTGGAGACACACCAATCGTCATCGACTATCTCATGCATCCGAGACCGCTTGGACTGGCAAAATATCTTTTAGAACATGGATTTTGTGTGGAAGCTGTTTATCTGGATGGTGTAAGCCCGGAGGAAGAACAGGAATTTTACTGGCTTAGCAAACATGCGCCAAAACTGGAGCTTCGCGCGACCATTCAGCCAAAGATGCGCGTGCTTCCAAGAAATCATGAAGGAAAAATGCTGGCACTGGGACAAAAAGCAGCATGGTTCACCCAGAGCCCATATTTTGTGAATGTAGTTGAAGGCGCAGGGTGGTATGGATTTGATGGAATCCGGAAAATGGCAGAACTTATGATCCGGGCTTACAAAGAAGAAAAAGAAGTGGAGGATCTGGTTGTGCGAAAAGGATGGGGGTGCGAAAGCTGCATATGAGACAGACATACAAAATTATACCAATTTACACGGCGGATGTGTCGGGTGTCTGTTCTGCACTTTATGAACTGGGCGGTATGACAGTGATGCATGATCCGTCCGGCTGTAATTCTACTTATAATACACATGATGAGATCCGCTGGTATGACCAGGACAGCCTGATCTACATCTCGGGACTTACTGAAATCGATGCGATTATGGGAAATGATGAAAAGTTCCTGAATGATATCATGGATGCAGCACGGGAATTAAAACCGAGGTTTATTGCACTTGCCGGATCGCCGATTCCATATATGAACGGAACAGATTTTCCGGCACTGGCAGAAGTGCTGGAACAGGAACTTGGGATTCCTACATTTTCTGTACCGACCAATGGTATGCACGATTATGTATATGGTGCAGGACTAGCTCTGGAGCAGATTGCAAGGCAGTTTGTGCCTGCAAAGGCAGTTTGCGAAGAGAAAAATATACAGCCACATACGGTTAATCTTCTTGGTGTCACGCCGCTTGATTTTGGAGCATATAGCCGTGCCGGATATATGAAAAAAAATCTGGAAAAATGTGGCTGGAAGGTGTTATCAACCTGGGCGATGGGAGATGATCTTGAAGTATTGAGCCATGCACTGGAAGCAGAAGTAAATCTTGTTGTATCTTCCGTGGGATTGCGCACCGCAAAATATCTGGAAAAAGAATATAAAATGCCATATGTAGTTGGGACGCCAGTAGGAACATTTACAGAAGAAATCGTACAGGCATTGGAGAAGAAAGAACGATACCCATATAAAAGATTACGTGAAGAAAATTCGGATAAGGAGCAGCCTGGAAGCGGCAAAAACGATAAAGAAGTTATGCTGATCGGTGAACCGGTCACGACAGAGTCACTGGCTTTGGCTATTGAACAGAAATATGGAATACCAGTTCATGTATTATGCCCGTTACAGGAGACGGAAGATTTATTGTTTCGAACAAGCCGGCAGGTTCTTGGAGAGGAAGACATGGAAGAAGCTTTAAAAGATGCAGATATCATAGCAGCAGATCCAATGTACCGTCCGATCTGTCCGAAAAAATGTGAGTTCTACGAACTTCCACATCTGGCATTTTCCGGAAGAATTTACAAGAAAAAGCTGGAAAAAATCGAAGATTTCTGGAAGTATTAAAATCAATGATAACTGCAGTGCATTTTATGAGCCATCTTATGTGATCGCAAGAGCATATCAG
Source organism: Dorea sp. 210702-DFI.3.17 (assembly GCF_020560825.1). Lineage (NCBI taxonomy): Bacteria > Bacillati > Bacillota > Clostridia > Lachnospirales > Lachnospiraceae > Dorea > Dorea sp. 210702-DFI.3.17. The sequence goes on along the minus strand of NZ_JAJCNB010000001.1, from coordinate 290,788 downwards.
AACGGTGGGTTTTAAATGAAGGTATGTAAAAAGGAGGGAGCGTATGTCGAATATTACCGTCTGGACTAAACAGCATGAAAATGTGTTAAAAGAGTTGGAGACGACCGGTCGTTATATTGCGAAGCGGGAGTATATCAGGATGGATTTGAAAGAACAGGCTCCGGTCGTGCTGGAAGCTTATGACTGGCTGGTAAAGCACGGACCGGACAGAGCGAATAAACCGGCAGACGTGGAGTATCCGGTATGGGTGTCATTTACCAACGAAGGAACAATGATGAACAGTGAAAATACAGTAATTTTAGAGTTGTCACTGGATCCTGCAATCATTACATCAGTTAATATCGCAAAGTGGGGACATATTTTAAATTACGGATATATTCCGAAAGACGAAAATGACTTAAGACGCCACAGACAACTTCTGGATGATTATGGAATCAGTGATGTAAAAGCAGTTATTTCCCAGTTCTATCCACAGATTAAGCGGGAGATACAAAATAGCTGGGAGCGGCTGTTTGATGATACAATCCTTATGGGAAGCGATGCGAAATATGGAAATGTATGGGAGTTGAGAAGAGAATGGCTGACAGATGTAATACGATAAGACTGTATTCTTTTCAGACTGATGTTGTATATCAGGTATTGAAACGGGACGGCGTATGTTATTCAAAAGAAGAGTATGTACGAAAAAAATATAAGGAGTCTGCGAAGGTATTTATAAATGCATATGGCTGGTTTGTAAAGGAGGCGCAGCATATAGTTCCAAAACCAGAAGGAGCCGAGTATCCATACTGGGCATTCACAGATCTTTATAATGTGGATCAGACAGGAGATGGACATGTGCTGACGTTAGACGTGCCAATAGGAGAAGCAATCTTGTTTGACATGTTCGACTGGACGAAGATTATGCAGATGCATTATATCGGTGAAAATGAATCAGAAGAATCTGCATTTTCCGAAGAATTGAAGAACATGGGAATGAGTGAATTTCAGATTATGACCAGTAATTTTTATCCGGAGCAGAAAGCGAGAATTCAGGAAAGCTGGAAACGTCTGTTTGGTCATCAGCAAGCAATCGAGGCGGGGGATAACAGTGGTGTTCACAGTGTGCAGGCAGGACTGTGGTGCATCAAAGATGAGTGGATTGTAAAAGAATAATCATTGTGAGCTTTCCAAAAATATACTATAATTACAAAAAAATCGCATAATTTGACAATTTGTGACATATCATCTATTTTATGTAAGCAATTACTTGATGGATAAGTATAACAAAGATATTATAGCAATAAATGATGTTGGGGCGGATCCCAAGGTCTTTCATCCACTTATGAGCAAGCTCATGTGGATGAAAGACCTTTTGCCCCTGGCATCTTTTAAATAAAGGTATGTAAAAAGGAGGGAGCGTATGTCGAATATTACTGTCTGGACCAAACAGCATGAAAATGTGTTAAAAGAGTTGGAGACGTCTGGTCGTTACATTGCGAAACAGGAGTATATCAGGATGGATTTGAAAGAACAGGATCCGGTCGTGCTGGAAGCTTATGACTGGCTGGTAAAGCACGGACCGGACAGGGCGAATAAACCGGCAGACGTGGAGTATCTGGTATGGGTGTGCGATCCGACTTTTACATCGGGCAGACGCTCAAGTGGCTCTGGGGCATGCAAAATCGGTGCGGCTGGCGCTCCAGGTAACTGGACAGGAATGCTATGGCAGGAGTGGTACTTTTTTCGACGCTTCCCAGGAGGGAGGCGTTGCTGAGAGTATCCGGACAGAAGTGCTTAATTTAAGCAAAGCACCGGGAGATTTCTGGGTGCTTTAGATGGCAGAGGACGGATATACCGTTGAAAAGTTCGTTTACCGGGAAGGTGATTACACCGTCTGGTACACATTAGAGCCAAAATCATATACGGTCTACTATGAAGACTATATGGCTGGCAAAGAAGAATAAGACAGATGAGTAGAATAACATGTTAATTGTATTAGAAAGTATTTTATGGGTGATCCGGTTTTTTTTCGGAGCCTGTATCTTTAGTTTTTTGAATGTGGTGATTGACCGCTTGCCAAGAGCAGAAAGTGTGGTAAACGGAAGAAGTCATTGTACGAATTGTGGCAGAGTATTACATGCGTGGGAACTGATCCCGTGTGTCAGCTACATATTCCTGCGCGGACGATGTGCAGGTTGTAAAAGCCGCATTCCGGGAAGAGATTTCTTCGTGGAAGTGATTGGCGGCGCAGCATTTATCGGCTGTGGAATTCGTTATGGCTGTGGCAGTCTTGGATTGTTATCAATGCGTGGTACAGTCATGTTGATTTATTTTGGAATACTACTTGTGGTAGCCCTTATTGATTGGGATACCCAGATTATTTATGATAGATTTCATATTTTTATATTGATATTAGCAATTGCAAATATATGGCTTGTTCCGGAGCACGGGCTTATAGACAGGTTGATCGGAGCGCTGATCATCTCTGTTCCGATGCTGCTTCTGGCACTTGCAATCCCGGGAGCATTTGGCGGCGGAGATATCAAGTTAATGGCGGTCTCCGGAGCATTTCTTGGGACAGGACCGGTAGTGTGCGCCATGTTTTTCGGGCTGCTGACAGGAGGCGCTTACGGAGCATTTATGCTAAAGAGCAAGAAATTAGGAAAAAAAGATGTATTTGCATTCGGACCATTTCTTGCATTCGGACTGGCGCTGGCGGCATTATATGGAGATCAGATCGTTACATGGTATCTGCATTTTTTATAAAGAGAGTAACGAACAGTTACTAAAGAGATAAAAATCAGGTATAGATAAACAAGAAGCCGTATCTTCAGCGAGCGCGGGATGCATACACTGAATATGGATCTTTCCAGATTGATGCAACAGGGATATATTACAAGAGAAGAAGCAATGAAATTTACTAATAATAAAGCGGAGTTAACACAGTATATGTAAGTAAAACAAAAAACACGCTATTATGTACAGGACCGTCACAAGAGGTGATAGGTCCTTTTTTCATATAATAGGAAATTGCACATTCTTTGTTCTTCAAAAAAGAATTGAGATATTAGTAATGCTTCCGGCACCAACGCTCAAGTAGATTGATGAGCGAATAGAGAAGTGTTGCCATGAGACAGAGAAGAAGGATACTCATAAGAAGCCAATCCATCTTAAAGACCTGGCTCGCGTAGATGATCAGATATCCAAGCCCTTCTCTGGCAGCCAGAAATTCACCGATGATCACGCCTACGAGGCAGAGTCCGATGTTGACTTTCATGTTACTGATGATTGCCGGAAGAGAAAAAGGAAGTACGACTTTTAGAAGCGCGTGCCTCCGATTTCCACCCAGTGTATAGATGAGTTTCAGTTTTCCTGGATCGACGGTCATAAAACTGGTGTATAAGTTCAGAATGCTTCCAAAGATTGCTACAGACATTCCGGCGACGATAATTGTTGTTTTTGTTGCTCCAAGCCAGACAATAAGAAGTGGTGCAAGTGCAGACTTCGGAAGACTGTTCAGTACTACCAGGTAAGGATCCAGGATCTCTGATAACCGTCTGCTGAACCAAAGAAGAATGGTAACCAGAATGCTGGTGGCAGTGACGAGCAGGAAGCTTAAGATTGTCTCATATAGTGTAACATTGGTGTGCAGAAAAATGCTTTTATCCAGCACCATGCCCCAGAAACATAGTGCAATCTTTGACGGGCTGCTAAAGATGAAGGAGTCGATGATACCTACATTTGCAGTGAATTCCCAAAGAAAGAGAAAACTGAAAAGAATCAGAATCCGGGAGATACCGACAATGCATTTGTGCTTCTTTTGCTGTTTCAGATAGTTGATCTGATTTTCAGAAAGTTCATTTAAAAATTCAGTCATCTGTATTCAGCTCCTTCCATATTAAGTTGAAGTAATGTTTGAATTCCGGGGAGTTTCGGCGGTTCAAAGGAGTATCCTGTTCTAAATCAAAAATGAGTGGAACAGTCTGACGTATATTAGCCGGGCGTCCGGAAAGGACAATGATCCGGTCGGCAAGGGAGATGGCTTCTGACAGGTCGTGTGTTACAAGAACGGCTGATTTTCCTTCCTGCCGGATGATCTGACCAATATCGTCCCCGACATTTAAGCGGGTCTGATAGTCCAATGCGGAAAATGGTTCATCCAACAGTAGGAGATCTGGATCCAGAACGAGCGTACGGATCAGGGCGGCCCGCTGGCGCATGCCGCCGGAAAGTTCCGAGGGCCTTGCATTTTCAAACTGTTTCAGCCCATAGATGTCTAAAAGATTATGTGCCTTTTCCCTGGTCCTTGCAGTCAGCATATGCTGAATTTCCAGTCCTAAAATAACATTATTGTAAATGGTCCGCCATTCGAAAAGTTCATCATGTTGTAACATATAGCCTACATTTGTAGTGCTTTCGTGAAGGTATTTCCCATTGATTTTAATGAAGCCTTTTTCCGGTATGAGAAGTCCGGCAATAATAGAAAGAAGCGTTGACTTTCCGCAACCCGAAGGTCCGACGATGGCAACGAATTCTCCTTTATTCAGGATAAAGGAGATGCCATTTATGGCAGGAGTTTCTCCGTCCGGATTGTGGTAAGCATAGTGAATATTCTTAAGTTCCAGTACTTGATCCATGGAAACCTCCGCAAATGATAATCCTATATCTTATCATATGTATCTTGAAAGAAAATGTGTGGTCAGTTTTATATCAAACGAAAAATGTGTTTTTCCGTGGTCATAAAATGGTTCATAAATATGGATTTTCCCTTGTCATCTTGTTATGAAAAAGTTATAATTGCATGTGAGTACGCAAGATAGGGACGATGAGTATGAATTATCAAAAAGAATTAGACAAGTTATTGGATACGCTGACAAAAGAAGGGCGTGTTCCAAGGCTTCTGTTACACAGTTGCTGTGCTCCATGCAGCAGTTATGTGTTAGAGTATCTGAGCAATTATTTTGAAATCACAGTGTTCTACTATAATCCGAATATTTATCCGGAGACAGAGTATACGAAGCGGATTCTGGAACAACAGAAACTGATCGATGATATGAATTTCAAATATCCGGTCAGCTTTGTAGCGGGAGAATATGAGAAAGAGAAATTTTACGAGATGGCCAGGGGACTTGAGGAGGTCAAAGAAGGCGGCTCCCGGTGTATGAAATGTTATGAGCTGCGTCTCAGAGAGACTGCAGAGATTGCAAAAGCAGGAGAATATGACTATTTTACAACCACGCTTAGCATCAGTCCACTGAAGAATGCAGCAAAGCTCAATGAAATCGGGCAGCGTCTGGCAAAAGAATATGGTGTGGAATATTTGATTTCAGATTTTAAGAAGAAAAATGGTTACAAGCGTTCCACAGAACTGTCAAAAATTTATGGTTTGTACAGACAGGATTACTGTGGTTGTGAATTTTCTCAGAGACAACGAAAGTAAGACACTGTTGACTTTAGATAAAAATATGGTACACTTTTATACAGTACAGTATTAAATGACGGAAAGGAAGAGATTATGGCACAATTATGGGGAGGCCGTTTCACAAAAGAGACTGACCAGTTAGTATATAAGTTCAATGCATCTATCTCATTTGACCAGAGATTTTATGAGCAGGATATCAAAGGAAGTATGGCACATGTTACCATGCTTGCAAAGCAGGGAATCCTGACCGATGCAGAAAAAGAGACTATTATTACAGGACTTCAGGGGATTCTTGATGATGTGAAATCAGGAAAACTTGAGATTACTGATAAATATGAAGATATTCATAGTTTTGTTGAGGCAAACCTGATTGACCGTGTGGGAGATGCGGGTAAGAAGCTTCATACAGGACGAAGCAGAAATGATCAGGTTGCACTGGATATGAAGCTTTATATCCGTGATGAAGTGCAGGAGACAGATACATTGATTAAGGAGATGTTAGAGGCGATTCTTGGAATTATGGAGAATAACCTTGAGACATATATGCCGGGATTCACACATTTACAGAAAGCACAGCCAATCACACTGGCTCACCACATGGGCGCGTATTTTGAGATGTTCAAAAGGGATCATGAGCGTATGAAAGACATTTATGCAAGAATGAATACATGTCCGCTTGGATCCGGAGCCCTTGCAGGAACGACTTACCCATTAGATCGTGCCTATACAGCAAAGCTTCTTGGATTTGACGGACCAACTATGAACAGTATGGATGGTGTTTCTGACAGAGATTATCTGATTGAGTATTTGTCAGCGCTTTCCATGATTATGATGCATCTGAGCCGTTTCTCAGAGGAAGTGATCATCTGGAATTCTAATGAATATAAGTTTGTTGAGATTGATGATGCTTACAGTACCGGAAGCAGTATTATGCCGCAGAAGAAGAATCCGGATATCGCAGAGCTTGTAAGAGGTAAGACTGGACGTGTCTATGCTGCACTGACCGGACTTCTTGTTACAATGAAAGGAATTCCGCTTGCATACAACAAAGATATGCAGGAAGATAAAGAACTTCCATTTGATGCAATCGATACAACAAAAGGATGCTTACAGTTATTTGCAGGCATGCTTCGTACGATGACATTTAAGAATGACCGCATGGAAGAGAGTGCAAAGCACGGATTTACAAATGCGACAGATGCAGCAGATTATCTTGTGAATCACGGAGTTCCGTTCAGAGACGCACACGGAATCGTAGGACAGCTTGTGTTACTTTGTCTGGATAAGAAGATTCCGTTGGATGATCTTCCACTTGAGGAGTATAAGAAGATTTCACCTGTATTCGAGGAAGATATCTATGAAGCAATCAGTTTAAAGACATGTGTAGAGAAACGTAATACAACTGGTGCACCGGGTGTGAAACCGATGCAGGAAGCAGTGGATAGTTATAAAAAATACATGGAAGAGTATTAGAAGGGAGACATATGAGATGGATCAGAAATTAAGAGTCGGAATATTAGGAGCAACAGGAATGGTTGGACAGCGCTTTATTGCACTTCTGGAGAACCACCCATGGTTCGAGGTTGTAACAGTTGCAGCCAGCCCGAGATCAGCAGGCAAGACATATGAAGAAGCAATCGGAGACCGCTGGAAAATGGATACACCGATGCCGGAAGGAGTTAAGAAACTGATCGTTGCGAATGTTAATGAAGTCGAGAAAGTAGCTTCTTCTGTAGACTTTGTATTTAGTGCAGTTGATATGACAAAAGACGAGATTCGCGCAATCGAGGAAGCGTATGCGAAGACAGAGACACCGGTTGTCTCCAATAACAGTGCACACCGCTGGACAAAAGATGTTCCGATGGTAGTGCCGGAGATTAACTCAGACCACTTTGAACTGATCAATGATCAGAGAAAACGTCTTGGAACAACACGCGGATTCATTGCAGTAAAACCAAACTGCTCTATTCAGAGTTACACACCTTGCCTTGCGGCATGGAAAGAGTTCGGACCAAAAGAAGTTGTTGCTACAACATATCAGGCAATTTCCGGAGCAGGTAAAACATTCAAAGAGTGGCCGGAGATGGTAGAGAATATTATTCCATACATCGGTGGAGAGGAAGAAAAGAGCGAGCAGGAGCCGCTTCGTGTTCTTGGAACATATGAGAACGGACAGATCACACTTGCAGATGCTCCGAAGATTACATGCCAGTGTCTGCGTGTGCCGGTTCTGAACGGACATACAGCCGCAGTATTTATCAACTTTGAGAAGAAACCTACAAAAGAGCAGCTTATTGAGAAACTGGAAAGCTTCAAAGGATTTCCGCAGGAGGCAGGACTTCCAAGTGCACCAAAGCAGTTTGTCCGCTACATGGAAGAGGATAACCGTCCACAGGTAAGATTAGACGTAGACTATGAGAACGGAATGGGTGTATCCATCGGACGTCTCAGAGAAGATTCTATGTTCGACTTTAAGTTCGTAGGACTTTCACACAATACAGTCCGTGGAGCAGCAGGCGGAGCTGTGCTTTGTGCAGAAGCTCTGACAGCAAAAGGCTATATTCAGGCAAAATAATTATAAAAACAGAAATGCAGCCAGTTATATAAAACAGAAACTGGCTGTATTTGTTTCTGAAAAATTATAAATATATTATAGAAAGCAGATATGAAAAAGGGGGACGAGGCTGATGAGTAAAGAGTTATTGAATTATACCCAGAACAGGGAGTTATCTTGGCTTAAGTTCAATCAAAGGGTACTGGAAGAGGCACAGGACGAGTCGGTGCCGCTTCTTGAAAGGATGAAATTCGTTGCAATTTTCACCAGCAATCTGGATGAATTCTTTATGATTCGTGTTGGAAGTCTTTATGATATGGTGCACACAGATGCCAAGGCAAAAGACAGCCGGTCCGGCATGACAGCGCAGGAGCAGATCCATGCAATCCTGACAGAAGTTGCACCTTTATATAAAGAGCGCGATAAGACTTATGCTGAGATTAAGAAAGAACTGCATCCATATGGTGTTTGTGGGCTTGATTATAAAGAGTTGGAGCCTCAGGAAAAGAAATATGTAAAGCATTATTTTAAAAATCAGATATTACCAATTCTTTCACCTCAGATCGTGGATGCGAATCATCCATTTCCGCATCTTTTGAATAAAGAATTGTATGTAACGGCAAGTTTGAAGATGGATAACAAAAGTATGATGGGAATTGTTCCGGTGCCACAGTTCGTGTCGGACATTTTGTGCCTTCCGGGACATGATATCCGATACATTCGTATGGAAAAGGTCATCCTGGAGCATCTGAACCTGGTATTTCCGAAGTACGAAGTGTCGGAAGCGAATTATATCTGTGTAACGAGAAATGCTGATGTGTCTCCGGATGACGAGGCTTTGGAAGTGACGGATGACTTCCGGTATCTTATGCAGCAGACTATTCACAAACGCCGCCGTATGGCGGTAGTCAGACTGGAGACTGCAAATAAACTGTCTGAAGAGACACAGAAATATTTCTGTGAGAAGTTTGAGATTGAGCCGAATCAGATTTTTCGAACAAAGATGCCGATGAAATTAGATTACATTTTTGGTATCAGTGGGAATTTACCGGAAGCTATGAAACGCTCTCTGACTTATACGCCATTTTCGCCACAGAACAGTGGACATGTGGCAGCAGGTAATGTGATGCGCCAGATAAAGAAAAAAGATATCCTGTTATTCTATCCGTATGAGAGTATGGATCCGTTTTTGCGCCTTATAAAAGAAGCGTCGGTGAATCCGGATGTTATGACGATCAAGATTACGATTTATCGTCTGGCAAAGAAAGCAAGGCTGGTAGAATATCTGTGTGCGGCAGCAGAAAACGGAAAAGAAGTAACGGTTCTGATCGAACTGCGTGCAAGATTTGATGAGCAGAATAATATTGACTGGTCTGAGCGCCTGGAAGAAGCAGGGTGCCGTGTGATCTATGGATTTGACGGTTATAAGGTGCATTCAAAGATCTGTCTTATTACTTATAGAAGCCGCGGAGAAATCCAGTATATTACACAGATTGGAACTGGTAATTACAATGAAAAAACAGCGGCAATGTATACAGATCTGTCGCTTATGACAGCAAATCCGGCAATAGGGAAAGATGCGGCAGAATTCTTTAAAAATATGTCAATTGGTAATCTGGCAGGACAATATGATTATTTGATCGTATCACCGACCAGCCTGAAGCAGAAGATTCTTTATCTGATGGATGAGGAAATCAAAAAAGGTTCTAATGGGCGGATCATTATGAAAATGAATTCTGTTACGGATGTAGATTTTATACAGAAAGTATCAGAAGCATCACGCTCAGGAGTGAAAGTGGATCTGATCGTGCGGGGAATCTGTTGTATTTTGCCGGGCGTAACTGGCTATACGGACAATGTCCGTGTGATGAGTGTTGTTGGAAGATATTTGGAGCATCCGCGTATTTTCAGTTTTGGAAGTGGAAATGATCAGAAGATTTATATTGGATCAGCAGACATGATGACACGTAATACTGAGAAGCGTGTAGAAGTAGCTGCCCCAATACTGGATCAGGATATCCGCAGGCAGATCAATCACTATTTGAAAGTGATGTTAAGTGATAATGTAAAAGCAAGAGTTCTTGGAAGTGACGGAAAATACAGGCGTAAAGAGCAGAAAGAACCGTATATTGATTCACAGAATGTCTTTATGCAAGAGGCATTGCAGGCAAAACCGCCACAGGAATTACCGGAGAAAATTGGTTTATTGAAGAGAATCGGACGGATATTCAGCAGGTAAAAAATTAATTTGCCAGTATTCTATGAGGATGATAAGAATTCGGATGTAATTAATAAAAAAGGTAAAGTAAGGAGTTAACGTAATAAATATGGGGAAATCACTATATATAGCTGAGAAACCCAGTGTTGCACAGGAGTTTGCGAAGGCATTGAAGCTGAACACCAGAAGGCAGGACGGGTATCTGGAATCAGAGGATTCCATTGTGACCTGGTGTGTAGGACATCTGGTGACTATGAGTTATCCGGAGGAGTATGATCCTGCCTTGAAAAAATGGAGTCTTCAGACGCTGCCGTTTATACCGACAAGATTCAAATATGAAGTTATACCGTCGGTGGCGAAACAGTATAAGATTGTAGCAGGGCTTTTGAACCGACCGGATGTAGAGACGATCTATGTCTGTACCGATTCAGGACGTGAGGGAGAATATATTTACCGTCTGGTAGAACAACAGGCGCAGGTGCATGGAAAAAATAGACGAAGAGTGTGGATCGATTCCCAGACAGAGGAGGAAATACTGCGAGGAATCCGCGAGGCAAAGGATTTAAGTGAGTATGACAATCTGGCAAGTGCTGCTTATCTGCGAGCCAAGGAAGATTATCTCATGGGAATCAATTTTTCAAGATTATTGACATTAAAATATGGAAATAGCATTTCTAATTATCTTGGAACGGATTACTCAGTTGTTTCTGTAGGGCGTGTAATGACTTGTGTTCTTGGAATGGTGGTAAGAAGAGAACGCGAGATTCGTGAGTTCATCGAGACACCGTTTTATCGTATTCTTGCGACAATTGGAGAACAGGGTCAGACATTTGAAGGAGAATGGCGCGCAGTAAAGGGTTCCAAGTGGTTCGAGTCATTTGATCTATATAAGGAAAATGGATTTAAAGAGCGCGAAAAGGCGCAGCAGGTCATAGATTATCTGACGCAGGAACAACCGGTAATAGGTCAGATTGCGTCCATTGAGAAGAAAAAAGAAAAGAAAAATCCGCCGCTTTTATTTAATCTTGCGGAACTTCAAAATGAATGCTCTAAGAGATTCAAGATCAGTCCGGACGAGACACTTAAGATTGCTCAGGAGCTTTACGAAAAGAAGCTGACAACTTATCCGAGAACAGATGCGCGTGTACTTTCTACTGCAGTAGCAAAAGAGATACATAAGAACCTGAACGGCCTTATGAAGTATGAGCCTGCCGTACCATTTTTACAGGAAATTGTTTCATTTGGAAGTCATAAAGGGCTTGTAAAGACAAGATATGTCAATGACAAGCAGATCACAGACCACTATGCGATTATTCCGACCGGGCAGGGAATGAGTGCGCTAAGTGGACTTTCCTGGACGTCACGGGCGGTCTATGATGTAATCGTAAGACGATTTTTAAGTATATTTTATCCGGCGGCGGTTTATCAGAAGGTTGCCATTACGACAAAGGTAAAAGAAGAGTCTTTCTTTGCAAGCTTTAAAGTACTGGCAGAGCCTGGCTACTTAAAAGTTGTTGGAGTTCCGGGAGAAAAGAAGGGAGAATCTGGCAGTGCTGCAGGAGCAGAAGACAGAAATGTAAGTGGAAGTGTGACTTCCGCAGAAACAGGTGATGGTTTCGGTGATAACAATTCGGGTGACAATGGTGACGGTAACGAAGATATGGCATCTTCCCAGGCATTTTTTGAAAAAATCCAAAGCCTGAAGAAAGGGATGACTCTCCCAATCCAGGGAATGGAGATTAAGGAAGGAAAGACATCTCCACCGAAACGCTATAATTCCGGTTCCCTGATCCTTGCTATGGAAAATGCAGGACAATTGATCGAAGACGAAGAGCTTCGCGCACAGATTAAAGGAAGTGGAATCGGAACCAGTGCGACCAGAGGTGAAATCCTAAAGAAGCTTTTTAACAATAAATATCTGGCACTCAATAAGAAGACACAGATTGTCACACCGACCATGCTTGGAGAAATGATCTATGATGTGGTTGACCATTCTGTACGGTCGCTTTTGAATCCGGAGCTGACAGCAAGCTGGGAGAAGGGGCTGACCTATGTGGCTGACGGAGATATCACCTCTGACGAGTATATGATGAAACTGGACCGCTTTGTGTCCAGCCGCACGGAAGGCGTCAAAGGACTGAATAATCAATATCAGCTCCGAGCTTGTTATGACCGGGTTGCACCGTTTTATAAGAATGAGAAGCAGACGACGAAGTACGCAAAATCCGGGCGTGCAAAGAGTGGAACAAAGACCAGTGCAAAATCGGGTAGTAAGTCTAGTGGAAGAAAGAGTACAAAGACAGCAAATAGATACAATAAAAAAGATTAAAAAAATAATAAGTAAACTGTGAGCAGGAGGAGTTTAGAAATGTTCGAAGAAATGACAGTAGCAAAGATGTATAATCTTAATGAGACAATTGCAAAGGATATCTTTGAAGGAGTGACTTACCCATGGGAAGTACTTCCGAAGATTAGTGATTTCATTGTAAAACTGGGAGAGACACTTCCGGCAGACGAGTATGATAAAGTAGGAGAAAATGTGTGGATTGCAAAATCTGCAAAAGTATTTGAATCAGCATATATCCACGGACCGGCTATCATCGGAAAAGATGCAGAGGTTCGCCACTGCGCATTTATCCGTGGCAATGCAATTGTAGGAGAGGGAGCCGTAGTCGGAAACTCTACAGAACTTAAGAATGTTATACTGTTCAATAAAGTACAGGTTCCACATTACAACTATGTTGGAGATTCCGTACTTGGATACAAAGCACATATGGGAGCAGGATCTATCACTTCCAATGTAAAATCAGACAAGAAACTGGTCGTAGTAAAATCGCCAGAAGGACAGATTGAGACCGGAATCAAGAAATTCGGAGCCATGCTCGGTGATGAAGTAGAAGTTGGCTGCGGAACAGTATTGAATCCGGGAAGTGTAGTCGGAAGCCACAGCAATATCTACCCGCTGTCCAGTGTCAGAGGATTCGTACCTGCAAACAGTATCTACAAAAAGCAGGGTGAAGTAGTAGAGAAATATTAAAAATCCGCATGTATCCAATTATATAAAAACACAGGAGAGGCTGTACACGATTGTACAGCCTCTTTCTGTGTTTTTAGAAATATCCGGCATGCGGAAGGCAGTGCCCCAAAAAACGGAAGAGGTGACAGAAAAAATAAGTTCTCTATATTGACAATACATTTCCCGTATGGTATTGTATAGAAAGACTTTAACGCTTTAAAGCGCAACGGTTTAAAGCAACGAATTCAAACAAAAGACTAGTTATTTGGAGGAATGAGAGATGTCAAAGGAAATATTATGTATTATCTTGCTTGTCGTGTTCTTTGCGATTATGATTTATGTCGGATTTTATTCCAGAAAGCATGCGACAGATGTGAATGGTTTTGTTCTTGGAGGGCGTGGTGTTGGTCCGTGGCTGACGGCTTTTGCATTTGGAACGTCATATTTTTCAGCTGTTATTTTTGTAGGCTATGCGGGACAGTTTGGATGGAATTTTGGCCTTGCCAGTACGTGGGCAGGACTTGGAAATGCATTTATCGGGTCATTGCTTGCATGGAATGTGCTTGGAAGAAGAACCCGTATTATGACACAGCATGTAGATGCTAAGACGATGCCGGATTTCTTTGGTAAGAGATTTGACAGTGTGCCGCTTAAGGTAACGGCATCGGTCATTGTATTCATTTTCCTGATTCCGTACACGGCGTCCTTATACAATGGACTTTCCAGTCTCTTTGGACTTGTGTTTGATATTCCGTACTGGCTTGTTATTTTAATTATGGCGGTACTGACTGGATTCTATGTTATTTTCGGTGGATACATGGCAACGGCGATCAATGATTTTATTCAGGGAATCATTATGCTGTTTGGAATCTGCGCAGTAATCGGAGCAGTACTTGCCGACAATGGAGGATTTCAGGAGGCAACAAAGGCGTTGGCTTCTGTGACAGGCGACGCGGGCTGGCAGGGAGCATACACCGCGTTTCTTGGACCGGATCCGCTGGCGCTTTTATTTGTGGTAATTCTGACTTCCCTTGGAACATGGGGGCTGCCACAGATGGTCGGCAAATTTTATGCCATTAAGAGCGAGAAAGATATACATAAAGGAACAGTTATATCCACAGTGTTTGCCATTATTGTTGCCGGAGGCTGTTATTTCCTTGGAGGATTCGGAAGACTGTATGCAAATAAAGTAACCATCAATACAGCCACTGGAAAACCGCTGTTTGACACCATTGTGCCGACCATGTTATCTACACTTCCGGCACTTGTCATAGCGGTGGTCATTGTGCTTGTATTATCCGCATCTATGTCCACCCTTTCATCACTGGTGCTGACATCAAGTTCTACATTTACACTGGATGTGATCAAGCCTGCATCTAAGAAAGAAATGTCTGAGAAAAAGCAGGTGTTTGTTATGAGAGTGTTTATTGTATTTTTTATTTTTGTATCGGCAGTGATTGCAATCTTTAAAGATGCACATCCGGAAGTAACATTTATCGCACAGATGATGGGAGTTTCCTGGGGCGCTCTTGCAGGATCATTTTTGGCACCGTTCTTATATGGATTATACTGGAAAGGCGTGACAAAAGCTTCTGCATTTGTTTGTTTTATATGGGGCTGTGCAGTAGCAGTGATCCAGCTTGTCATTACACTTGGAGGAGTTGATGTGAGCGGCTGGGGACCGGTACTTGGATACATTTTCAAATCTTCAATCAATTCCGGTGTGATCGCTATGGTCGGTGGACTTATTCTTGTTCCGGTTGTAAGTCTTTTTACAAAGAAACAGGAGAAGAAAGTAATCGATGATCTGTTTGCATGTTATGAAGAGAAAGTTATGACGACAAGAAAAGAAGCTCTTGAGGATGAGTAAAAAATGACAGAAAAATTGAGTCTTGAACTCAAAAAAGCATAAGAATATTAAAAAAAATCAAGGAAAGTGATTAAATATGTCACTTTCCTTTTTTTTATTCCTGTGTTAGTATGAGTGAGTCTTAAAAAAAGACAACTAATTTGATGAAAATTAATTTGGAAGGGTGATAGATATGAATAATTTTGAAAAGTACGAAAAGACTTATTTTATGCCACCGGTCGTCACATATGATTGGGTGAAGAAGACAGAGATTGAAAAACCGCCGGTATGGTGTAGTGTTGACCTGCGAGATGGTAACCAGGCGCTGATCGAGCCAATGAGTCTTGAGGAAAAGTTGGAGTTCTTCCAGATGTTAGTAGATATCGGATTTAAGGAGATTGAGGTTGGATTCCCGGCAGCATCCGATACCGAGTACAAGTTCATGAGAACGCTGATTGAGAAGAATATGATCCCAGATGATGTGACCGTTCAGGTACTGACTCAGGCAAGAGAGCATATTATTAAGAAGACATTTGAAGCTGTTAAGGGCGCGCCTCATGCAGTGATCCATCTGTACAACTCCACATCTGTTGCACAGAGAGAGCAAGTATTCAGAAAAAGTAAAGAGCAGATCAAGAAGATTGCAGTCGATGGAGCAGAATTACTTCTGAAGCTGGCAAATGAGACAGATGGTAACTTTACATTTGAATACAGCCCGGAGAGTTTCTCTGGAACAGAGGTTGATTATGCGGTCGAAGTTTGTAATGCAGTCTTGGACGTATGGAAACCAAGTGCGGACAACAAGGCAATCATCAATATTCCGACAACCGTTGAAAATGCGATTCCACATGTATTTGCGTGCCAGTTAGAGTATGTAGATAAAAATCTGAAATACAGAGATAATGTTGTATTAAGCCTTCATCCACACAATGACCGTGGCTGTGGTGTTGCAACTGCGGAACTTGGAATTCTGGCAGGAGCTGACCGTATCGAAGGTACATTATTTGGAAATGGAGAGCGTACCGGTAATGTAGATATTGTGACATTAGGTTTAAATATGTTCTCTCACGGAGTAGATCCAAAGCTTGATTTTACTGATATGCACCATATTCGCGAAACTTATGAGAGACTGACAAGAATGCATGTCTATGAGCGTCAGCCGTATGCAGGAGATTTGGTATTTACAGCATTTTCAGGATCACATCAGGATGCTATTGCAAAAGGAATGGCGTGGAGAGAAGAGAAGAAGTGCGATACATGGACAGTTCCATATCTGCCGATCGATCCACAGGATGTTGGAAGAAAATACGATTCAGATGTTATCCGCATCAACAGCCAGTCTGGTAAAGGTGGTGTGAACTACATTCTGAAACAGAGCCATGGAATCAATCTTCCAAAAGAGATGCGTGAGGAAGTCGGATATCTTGTGAAAGGTATTTCTGACCGTGCACATAAAGAGCTGACTCCGGAACTTGTATATCAGATTTTCTCTGATAACTACATTAATACGAAACCGGTATTCCATATTGACGAGTGTCATTTCAAACAGGTCAATGGAATTACAGCTGAGGTTACGATCAATCATGAGAAAGAGAGTCAGGTCATCACTGCAACGGGTAATGGACGTTTGGATGCGGTCAGTAATGCAATCAAACAGTATTTCAACGTCAGCTATGAACTGAGCTTTTACGAGGAACATTCTCTGACAAAAGGATCATCCTCCAAGGCTGTTGCATATGTTGGTATAATCTGCCAAGGAAAGACATTTTGGGGTGTTGGAATTGACGCCGATATTATCAAGGCATCCATTGAGGCACTCACAGTTGCAGTTAATAAGCTGGAAGAGATTGGAAATTCCAATACATGTAAAGACGCACGTATGATTGAAATTATGAATTATATTCAGGAGAACTATATTGATATTACATTAGATGACCTTGCTGAGAAGTTCTTCTTGTCTAAACCATACATTTCCAAATACATTAAGGAGAAATCCGGCGTCACATTTGGAGAACTGGTAAAGAAAATCCGTATGAAGAAAGCAAGAGCACTTCTTAAGAGCAGCAATATGACAGTGGAAAATATTGCATTATCTGTCGGATATCAGAATGTGGAGCATTTCAATCGATTGTTCAAAAAGGCATATAATATGACTCCAATTCAATTTAGAAATGAAAAATAAACAGAATTTATAGACCTATAAAAGCGGTTTTGAGCTAATTGCCCAAACCGCTTTTTGATTTTTAACAAAAGTCATAAATAATTAACAAAATTTGTCAAATCCTTAACAAATGTGCCTTGTAGGCGTTGCCATTTTTCGGTAAAAAAGTTATAATAAATTCGGCGAAATTTTGGTATAACCATATTTTAATAAAGAAAATGGAGGGCTAAATTATGGGCAACATGGCAACAGAAAATGCAGCAGGTAATCGCATTGAACAGTTACTTGATGCAGGCAGCTTTGTTGAAATCGGCGGAGCAGTAACAGCCAGAACAACAGATTTCAACATGCAGGAAAAGAAAACTCCGGCAGACGGTGTCATTACCGGTTATGGAGTGATCGATGGTAATCTGGTATATGTGTACAGCCAGGACGCTTCAGTATTGAAGGGATCAATTGGTGAGATGCATGCCAGAAAGATCGCGAACATTTATGATATGGCAATGAAGATGGGGGCTCCTGTTATTGGACTTGTAGATTGTGCAGGTCTCAGACTTCAGGAGGCAACAGACGCACTTGAGGCATTTGGAACATTATATTTAAAACAATCACTTGCATCAGGAGTAATTCCACAGATTACAGCAATTTTCGGAACCTGTGGCGGAGGCTTGTCCTTAGTACCAGCTCTTACAGATTTTACATTTATGGAAGAAAAGAATGCGAAGTTATTCGTAAATTCTCCGAATGCGATTCCAGGAAATACAGTAGATAAATGTGATACATCTTCTGCAAAATTCCAAAGTGAAAAGACAGGTCTTGTAGATGGTGTCGGAACAGAAGAAGAGATTCTTTCAGAGATTCGTACATTAGTAAGCATTTTACCATGTAATAATGAGGAAGATGCATCATACACAGAATGTTCAGATGATCTGAATCGTGTATGTTCAGAGATTGAAAATGCAACAGAAGATACAGCAATAGCCCTTGCTGAAATCGCAGATGATCATGTATTCTTTGAGACTCAGAAGAATCATGCGAAAGACATGGTAACAGGCTTTATTCGTTTGAATGGTATGACAGTTGGTGCTGTTGCAAACAGATCTAAAGTTTATGATGAGAATGCAGAAGTTGTAGAAGAGTTTGATGGAGCACTTTCTGCAAGAGGCGCAAGAAAAGCAGCCAGATTCGTAGAGTTCTGTGATGCATTTAATATTCCGGTTCTTACACTGACGAATGTATCAGGATTTGCGGCAACTATGTGTGCAGAAAGAAGCCTTGCAAAGGCAGCAGCAAAATTAACTTATGCATTTGCAAATGCAACTGTACCGAAAGTTAACGTTGTAATCGGAAAAGCATTTGGAAGTGCTTATGTGACAATGAACAGTAAATCTCTTGGTGCTGATATGGTCTATGCATGGCCGACAGCAGAAATCGGAATGATGGAAGCAGATCTTGCAGCAAAAATTATGTATGCAGATGCTGATGCTGAGACAATCAACGAGAAAGCAAAAGAATATGCCAAGCTTCAGTCCAGTCCGGTTTCCGCAGCAAGAAGAGGTTATGTAGATACAATTATCCAGCCTGCTGACACTAGAAAATATGTCATCGGAGCATTTGAGATGTTATTTACAAAAAGAGAAGAAAGCCCGATGAAAAAGCATGGAACAGTTTAGAGAGGTGAGGCAAAGTGAAGAAAAAGATTAGCTTATTGCTCTGCCTGATGATGACCGCAATCGTATGCCTGACAGGATGTGGTAAGACACAGACTACTTTGGAATATGATGAGGCAATGATCGAGCAGGAGACAGAGTTTCTGATAAACTACTGCCAGAATGTAGACAGTGATACACTGGCACAGTGGAACGACCAGAACGAATTCAGCAAAGAGTATCAGTTCATGATGTCTGGATTGAAGTTCACACCGGACAGCTTTGATGGTGCAGTTGACAGCTGGCAGGCAGGAATCAAAGAATGCGGTGAGTATGTCGGACATGGAGATTATACATTTGAAGCGAAAGATGATGAGCTGACAGTATCTGTACCGGCACAGTTCAAAGATCGTGATGCTACGATTGAATTTGTGTTTGATAAAGATTTATACCTTGAAAGTATGACAGTCAGTGCGAAGTTCTCACTTGGAGAGATTATGGAAAAGGCAGGCTTAAATACACTGCTTGGAATGGGAACTGTATTTGCAGTACTGATCTTCATTTCATTCCTGATTTCTTTGTTTAAATACATTCCGGCAATCCAGAATGCATTTGGCAAGAAAAAAGATGAGAAGAAAGAAGAAACGAAAGCGGCTGTAAGTGAGACAGTCGAAGAAGTGGATGAAACTGATGATCTGGAATTGATCGCTGTTATTTCAGCAGCAATTGCAGCAGCAGAAGAGACAACGACAGATGGATTTGTTGTCCGCAGCATTAAGCGCCGTCCGTCAAATAAATGGAATTCATAGTGAGTAATTAGGAGGATATCAGAATGAAAAATTATACAATTACAGTGAATGGTAATGTTTATGATGTAACAGTAGAAGAGACAGGAGCAGGCGCAGCACCTGCACCAGCAGCACCGAAAGCAGCACCAAAAGCAGCTCCAAAGGCAGCACCGAAAGCGGCAGCAGGAGCAGCCGGATCTATTGAAGTAAAAGCAGGAGCAGCCGGAAAAGTATTCAAACTTGACACTACTGTAGGTCAGGCAGTGAAGAAGGGGGATGCTGTTCTTACAATCGAGGCAATGAAGATGGAAATCCCAGTTGTAGCACCGGAAGATGGAACTGTAGCAAGCATCAACGTAGCTGTTGGTGATGCAATCGAATCCGGAGCAGTATTAGCAACATTGAAATAATACTGCCGACACATATACGACTGGAGGTTAAGAAATGGAATATATAACAACAACATTAGGAAACCTCGTGCATCAGACGGCGTTTTTTAGTCTTACATGGGGCAATGTGGTCATGATTGCAGTGGCTTGTTTCTTCTTGTACCTGGCAATCAGACATGGATTTGAGCCTCTGCTTCTTGTGCCAATTGCATTTGGTATGCTGCTTGTAAATATCTATCCGGATATTATGTTGCATGCAGAGGATGCATCAAATGGAACGGGTGGACTTCTCTACTATTTCTATAAGCTGGATGAGTGGTCAATTCTTCCGTCACTGATCTTCCTTGGAGTAGGTGCGATGACAGACTTTGGACCGTTGATTGCGAATCCAAAGAGTTTCCTTCTTGGAGCAGCAGCACAGTTCGGTATTTTTGCTGCATACCTTGGAGCAATGTGCATGGGATTCTCCGACAAGGCAGCGGCAGCAATCTCAATTATTGGAGGAGCAGATGGACCGACATCTATCTTCCTCGCAGGTAAACTGCAGCAGACGGCGATCATGGGACCAATTGCAGTGGCGGCCTATTCTTATATGTCACTGGTGCCGATTATTCAGCCACCGATTATGAAATTACTTACAACGGAGAAAGAACGTAAGATCAGAATGGAACAGTTAAGACCTGTATCTAAACTCGAGAAGATTCTCTTCCCGATTATTGTTACAATTGTAGTCTGCGTCATTCTTCCAACAACAGCACCACTTGTAGGTATGTTGATGCTTGGTAACCTGTTCCGTGAGTCAGGCGTCGTTAGACAGTTGACAGAGACAGCATCCAATGCATTGATGTATATTGTAGTTATCCTGCTTGGTACATCAGTAGGAGCTACAACAAGTGCGGAAGCATTCCTGAACTTTGATACATTGAAAATCGTTGTGTTAGGTCTGATCGCATTTGCATTTGGTACAGCAGCCGGAGTTGTATTTGGTAAAATCATGTGTGCGGTTACACATGGAAAAGTAAACCCTCTGATTGGTTCAGCAGGAGTATCCGCGGTTCCTATGGCTGCGCGTGTATCTCAGAAGGTCGGTGCAGAGGCAGATCCAACGAACTTCCTTCTGATGCATGCAATGGGACCGAACGTAGCTGGTGTTATCGGTACTGCCGTAGCTGCAGGTACATTCATGGCAATCTTTGGAGTAATGTAACAGTCAATATTGTAATTGACAATATATGGAGGAAATTATAATGGCAGAAATTGAAAAAAAACCAATTAAGATAACGGAAACAGTTCTGCGTGATGCGCATCAGTCTTTGATCGCTACTCGTATGACTACAGAGCAGATGCTTCCGATTGTAGAAAAGATGGACAAAGTTGGATATCATTCTGTAGAGTGCTGGGGTGGTGCTACATTTGATGCATCTCTTCGTTTCCTGAAAGAAGATCCATGGGACAGACTTCGCAAATTCCGTGATGGATTTAAAAATACAAAATTACAGATGTTATTCCGTGGGCAGAATATCCTTGGATATCGTCCATATGCTGATGATGTGGTAAGATATTTTGTACAGAAATCTGTTGCAAATGGAATAGATATTATTCGTATTTTTGACTGCCTGAATGATCTTCGCAACCTTCAGACAGCAGTAGATGCAGCAAATGAGGAAAAAGCAGAGGCGCAGGTAGCTCTTTCTTATACACTTGGTGATGCTTATACACTGGATTACTGGGTAGAGACAGCGAAGAGAATTGAGGATATGGGAGCAAGTTCTATCTGTATCAAAGATATGGCCGGACTTCTTGTACCATACAAAGCAACAGAGCTTGTACAGGCATTGAAAGAAGCTGTAGATCTTCCAATTCAGCTTCATACCCACTATACGTCAGGAGAGGCGTCTATGACTTACTTAAAGGCTGTAGAGGCAGGGGTCGATGTAATTGATACTGCAATGTCACCATTTGCACTTGGAACATCACAGCCGGCTACAGAGGTTATGGTTGAGACATTTAAGGGAACTCCTTATGACAGCGGACTGGATCAGAACTTACTGGCAGAGATTGCTGATTACTTCCGACCGATTCGTGATGAGGCTCTTGAGAGTGGACTTCTGAATCCTAAGAACTTAGGTGTTAATATTAAGACACTTCTTTATCAGGTACCGGGAGGAATGTTGTCTAACCTGACTTCCCAGTTAAAAGAACAGGGAGCGGAGGATAGATTCTACGACGTACTTGAGGAGGTCCCAAGAGTTCGTAAAGATCTTGGTGAACCGCCACTTGTAACACCATCTTCACAGATTGTAGGTACACAGGCTGTATTTAATGTGCTGATGGGAGAACGCTATAAAGTTGCAACACAGGAGACAAAAGACATCTTAAGTGGAAAATATGGTAAGACAGCAAAACCATTTAATCCAGATGTCGTAAAGAAAGTTCTTGGAGATAATCCGGAAGTTATCACTTGCCGTCCGGCAGATTTGATTCCGGATGAGCTTGACACACTCAGAAAAGAATGTGCTCAGTGGATCCAGCAGGATGAAGATGTATTATCTTATGCATTGTTCCCACAGGTAGCAACAGAGTTTTTCAAATATCGTCAGGCACAGCAGACAAAGGTCGACCAGACAATTGCTGATACTGAGAATGGAAGTTATCCAGTATAGCAGAATATAAAATAATGAAAACGGGCGGAAAGTCAAAGATGCATTTATGCGGAAGATTTTCCGCCTGTTTTATTATGCTGGCTTAAAAAAGATATCAGAGGTGCGCAGTAGAAGTATTTAAGGCAGATTTGAGATAGATTAAGATAGATGATTGAGATAGATAGGATTAAAGGTTGAAGATTTCTCTTTTACATCTTATAATAGAAACGATGTAATAGAAAAGGAAGACGCTATATGGGAACACAAAATGAATTAGTGCAAAGATTAGAAGACGGATATAACAAGTTCAGTAAAGGGCAGAAAAAGCTGGCGGATTTTATCCGTGAAGATTATGATAAAGCAGCATTTATGACGGCTGCAAAAATGGGTGAAGAGGTTGGAGTCAGTGAATCGACAGTTGTAAGATTTGCAACAGCTCTTGGATATGAAGGCTATCCCCAGTTTCAAAGGGCGCTTGGCGAGATGGTCCGTACAAAACTTAATTCCATTCAACGAATGGAAGTGACGTATGGACGGATCAGTCAAGGAGAGATTCTAACATCGGTTCTACAGTCGGATATAGAGAAGATAAAGCTGACAATGGAAGGAATTGACCATGAGGCGTTTGAAATGGCTGTAGACACGATTCTGAATGCAAGGCGAGTATATGTAGTCGGAATACGAAGCTGTGCACCACTTGCAAGCTTTCTGTCTTTCTATCTCAATTTGATTTGTGATAATGTGACAGCGGTTCATACGAACAGTTCCAGTGAAATCTTCGAGCAATTGCTGCGAATTGATGAAGAAGATGTGATTATTGGGATTAGTTTCCCGAGATATTCTATGAGAACGCTTAAAGCATTGGAATTTGCAAGCAACAGAAAGGCTAAGGTAATCACGATTACGGATAGTGTACATTCGCCGATGAACCTGTATTCTTCCTGTAATTTGATTGCAAGAAGTGATATGGCTTCGATCGTAGATTCTCTTGTAGCACCACTTAGCGTGATCAATGCTCTTGTGGTGGCACTCTGCATGAAGAAGCAGAAAGAAGTAATCACTACACTGGAGGCGCTGGAAGATATCTGGGATGAGTATCAGGTCTACAGTGGAGATGAACTGAATATGGTAGGCGATACAGTCAAAATGAATGACTAGAATAAGAGGATAATATAAATGAGTCATGTTATTGTAGTAGGTGGCGGAGCAGCGGGAATGTTTGCGGCAATTGCTGCGGCAAAAAACGGACATCAAGTTACGCTGTATGAAAAAAATGAAAAACTAGGAAAGAAAATATTTATTACTGGAAAAGGAAGATGTAATATTACAAATGCCGCAGATATGGAAGAATTGTTTGATGCAGTTGTGACGAATTCTAAGTTTTTGTATAGCAGCTTTTATGGCTATACGAATCAGAATGTGATAGATTTCTTTGAAAATGCAGGGGTGCCAGTGAAGATAGAGAGAGGAAATCGAGTGTTTCCAATCTCGGATCATTCGTCTGATGTTATCCGCGCATTGGAACGGGAAATGAAAAAAGTGGGCGTGAAAGTCTGCTTAAATACAGAAGTGAAAAGTGTAGAAGCTGAAAAAGGTAAGTTTGACAAGGTGGTATTAAAAGATACTACTACACAAACCGCAGATGCATGTATTGTTGCAACAGGTGGATTGTCTTACCGTTCCACAGGATCTACAGGTGATGGATTCCGATTTGCCGAAAACGTTGGGCATAAAGTAACACAATGCTTTCCGTCTCTTGTGCCGATGGAGACAAAAGAACCATGGATCTGTGAATTGCAGGGGCTTTCACTTCGCAATGTAGAAGCAAAGATATTGGATGGAAAGAAAGAATTATATAAAGATTTTGGAGAAATGCTGTTTACACATTTTGGTGTCAGTGGTCCGTTGATTATCAGTGCCAGCAGTTATGTGGGCAAAAAATTCATGGATAAAAATGGACAGAAAAAGGAACTGACATTGGAAATTGATCTGAAACCGGCTCTTACAGAAGAACAACTGGATCAGAGAGTGCTGAGAGATTTTGAAGAGAATCATAACCGGCAATTTAAAAATGCAATCACAAAGCTGTTTCCAACTAAATTAATTCCGGTCATGCTGGAACTTGGCGGGATTGATCCGGAGAAAAAGGTTAACAGTATAGAGAAAGAAGAACGGAAACAGTTTGTTCATTTGATCAAGCATTTTCGTATGACGCTTACCGGACTTCGCGACTATCCGGAAGCGATTATTACAAAAGGCGGAGTTAATGTGAAAGAAATTGATCCTGGAACGATGGAATCAAAGCTTGTAAAAGGGTTATATTTTGCGGGAGAAGTACTGGATCTGGATGCATTGACCGGAGGTTTTAATCTTCAGATTGCCTGGTCGACCGGATATGCGGCAGGAAATGCAATCCAGTAATTAAAAGAAATATAAAGCAGATTGAGAAGGAGAAAATATGGGTTATAATGTTGCGATTGATGGCCCGGCTGGTGCAGGAAAAAGTACGATTGCCAAACGGGTTGCGAAAGAAAAAGGATATATATATGTAGATACGGGAGCAATGTATCGCGCGCTTGCTGTCTATTTTTTGGACAAAAAAATTAATCCGGAGAATCTGGATGCTATTGCCGCGGCATGTGAAGGTGCAGAAGTGAAAATACAGTATGAACAAGGTGAACAGCAAGTGTATCTGAATGGCGAAAATATTACTTCCAGGCTTCGAAATGAAGAGGTTGGAAATATGGCTTCTAAAGTATCCGCGGTTCCGGAGGTGAGGGCACATTTGCTGAATCTTCAGAAAGAACTTGCAAGAACTCAGGACGTTGTGATGGATGGAAGGGATATTGGAACCTGTGTGTTGCCTGAAGCGGATGTGAAGATTTTCCTGACAGCAAGTGTGGAGACGAGAGCGCTCCGTAGATATAAAGAACTGGAAGAAAAAGGTGTTTCATGTGATTTGGAAGAAATTAAGAAAGATATCAAAGAACGCGATGAACGCGATTGTACAAGAAAAATTGCACCTCTCAGACAGGCGGAAGATGCAGTGTTGATCGATAGCTCAGATATGACAATCGAAGAGGTTGTAAAAGCAATCACAGATAATATCGTGTGAGAAAAAGAAAAGGTGGGATGAACATGCAGGTAGAACTGGCGAAATCGGCAGGCTTCTGCTTTGGTGTACAGAGAGCTGTGGATACGGTATATAAGCAAATTGAAGAAAATGCGGCAGAGAAGATCTACACTTATGGTCCGATCATTCACAATGAAGAAGTCATCAAAGACATGGAGAAAAAGGGAGTTGAAGTAATCCTGTCAGAAGAAGAACTCAAGCAGATAAAATCAGGAATCGTGATCATACGTTCCCACGGCGTTCCAAAGAGAATCTGTGATCTTCTGGATGAAAACAAAGTACGTTATGTAGATGCAACCTGTCCATTTGTGAAGAAAATACATAGGATCGTGGAAGAAAAAAGCCGGGACGGATATCATATTGTAATTATAGGAAACCGTGAACATCCAGAAGTTATGGGAATTGAAGGATGGGCGCAAGGCCCGGCTACGATCATTCAGACAGAAGAGGAAGCAAGGGCATTTGAACTGGTCTCGGAGAGTGAAAAAGTTTGTGTAGTAGCACAGACGACATTTAATTACAATAAATTTAAAGATTTAGTTGAAATTATTTCTGAAAAGCGTTATGATATTATTGTTTTAAATACGATTTGTAATGCAACGAAAGAGCGTCAGGAAGAGGCTTATGACATTGCAAAGCGGGTGGATGCGATGATTGTCATCGGAGACAAGAGAAGCTCAAATACCCAAAAGTTATTTGAAATCTGCAGCAATGCATGTGCGGATACGTACTATATACAGACACTTGGCGATTTGAATATGAATCAATTAAGGTCCGTGGAAACAGTAGGTATTACAGCAGGGGCATCCACGCCCAATAAAATAATTGAGGAGGTTCAAAATAATGTCAGAATTAACTTTTGAACAGATGTTGGAAGAGTCTTTAAAAACAATTAGAAACGGAGAGGTAGTAGACGGTACTGTCATCGATGTTAAACCAGATGAGATCGTTTTAAATATTGGTTACAAAGCAGATGGTATCATTACAAGAAGTGAGTACACGAACGACAGCAATGCAGATCTTACTACTATGGTATCCGTAGGTGACCCTATGACAGTGAAGGTTCTGAAAGTAAACGACGGAGAAGGACAGGTGTTGCTGACATATAAGAGATTAGCTGCCGAGAAAGGTAATGAAAGATTAAAAGAGGCTTATGAGAACCATGAAGTTCTGAAAGCTCCTGTTACACAGATCCTTGGCGGAGGTCTCAGTGTAGTAGTTGATGAAGCAAGAGTATTTATTCCTGCAAGCCTTGTGTCAGATACTTATGAGAAAGATTTGAGCAAATATCAGGATCAGGAAATTGAATTTGTGATCAGCGAGTTCAATCCAAGAAGAAACCGTGTAATCGGTGACAGAAGACAGCTTCTTGTTGCTGAGAAAGCTGAAAAACAGAAAGAGCTGTTTGAGAAGCTTCATGTTGGTGATACAGTAGAAGGTGTTGTTAAGAATGTTACTGATTTTGGTGCATTTATCGATCTTGGTGGAGTTGACGGACTTCTTCATATTTCAGAGATGTCCTGGGGACGTGTTGAGAATCCGAAGAAAGTATTTAAAGTTGGCGATGAGTTAAAGGTTCTTGTAAAAGATATTCACGATACAAAGATTGCTCTTAGCCTGAAATTCCCAGAGTCTAATCCATGGGCTAATGCTGCAGAAGATTATGCTGTTGGAACAGTAATTACAGGTAAAGTTGCAAGAATGACAGACTTTGGTGCATTTGTAGAACTTGCGCCTGGAGTAGATGCATTACTTCATGTATCTCAGATTTCAAAAGCACATGTTGACAAACCGTCAGATGTACTGAAAGTCGGAGAAGAAGTAACAGCTAAGATTGTTGATCTGAATGAAGCAGAGAAGAAGATCAGCCTTAGCATGAAAGCTCTTGAGGCAGCTGATGAAGAGACAGCTGACGCTGAGTAATAGATTATAAGATGCAAATAATAAGGGGTGGAAAGTCGTAGAACTTTCGCCCCTTTTCTTTGTTAATAAAAGAACGAGCTGTATTGCATAATATACAAGAAAATCGAAGCTAACACTGGAAAAATCAGATATTTTCTAGTATAGTATAAAAAGACAAATTAGGAAGGAAGGATAAAAGGATGTCATTGTTAACATTTAAAGGTGGAGTTCATCCGAATGACGGCAAAGCTCTGGCAAAAGATAAAGCAATTGTCCAGGTACAGCCGAAAGGTGATCTGGTATATCCGATGTCACAGCATATCGGTGCACCGGCAGTACCGATTGTGGCAAAAGGTGACCATGTCCTTAGAGGGCAGATGATTGCGGAAGCCGGTGGTTTTGTATCAGCGCCAATTTACGCATCGGTTTCTGGAACCGTAAAAGTTATTGAACCGCGTTTCACTCCGGCTGGCTCCAAAGTCAACAGCATTGTGATTGAAAATGACGGAGAGTATGAGGAAGTTGAGTACAGTACACCAAAGGCAGTGTCAGAGATGTCAAAAGAAGAAATTTTGAATGCAATCGGAGATGCCGGAATTGTCGGTATGGGTGGAGCTGGATTTCCAACAAAAGTAAAATTATCTCCAAAAGAACCGGATAAGATCGATTATATCATTGCCAATTGTGCGGAGTGTGAGCCTTATATTACAGCAGATTACAGACAGATTTTGGAGCATGGCGAGGAGTTAGTAGAAGGTATGAAGATAATTCTTCGACTGTTTGATAATGCAAAAGGTCTTTTTGGAGTAGAAGATAATAAACCGGACTGTATTGAAAAATTAAAAGAACTGACAAAAGATGAGCCACGTATGGAAGTGCTGAAACTCCAGACAAAGTACCCGCAGGGGGGTGAGCGTCAGCTCATTTATGCAACAACTGGACGTGCGATTAATTCATCAATGCTTCCGGCTGATGCTGGTTGTGTTGTAGACAATGTTGCTACGATTTCAGCAATTTACCGTGCAGTTGCAAAAGGTGAGCCATCTATGGATAGAATTGTAACAGTCAGTGGAGATGCAGTTCATGAACCTGGCAACTTCAAAGCGCCATTTGGTATGAATCAGGCAGAATTGATTGAAGCAGCCGGAGGCTATAAGGTTGATCCGGAGAAGATTATTTCCGGAGGTCCGATGATGGGATTTTCTATGTTTACAGTGGATGTTCCGGTAACAAAGACTTCTTCATCCATTCTCTGCTTCACAAAGGATGAAGTTGCACAGTACGAGCCGACAGCATGTATTAATTGTGGAAGATGTGTGGAGGTCTGTCCAAGTCGTCTGATTCCATCAAGACTTGCAGATTATGCGGAACACCATGATGAAGAAGCGTTTACGAAATACGAAGGCCTGGAATGCATGGAATGTGGATCTTGTAGTTATGTCTGCCCGGCTAAGCGCCAGTTGAAGCAGGCAATCGGTTCTATGAGAAAAACAGCACTTGCAAATCGCAAGAAGAAATAAGAAAGAATAAGAGGTGAATCAACGTGAGCGATCAAACATTAAAAATGTCATCATCACCACATATCCGTGATAATATGACAACCAGCAAGATTATGCTCATGGTAGTAATTGCACTGCTGCCTGCATCTGCGTTCGGTATATATAATTTTGGAGTTCCGGCGCTCATTATGCTCATCAGTACGACAGCATCTGCAGTACTGACAGAATATATTTATGAAAAATTAATGCACAAAAAAATTACAATCGGGGATTACAGTGCTGTTGTAACAGGACTGCTTCTGGGGCTTAATATGCCACCTACAGCACCATGGTGGATGGGTGCACTTGGAAGTGTATTTGGTATCTTGATTGTAAAACAGCTTTTTGGAGGTCTGGGACAGAACTTTATGAACCCGGCACTTGGAGCAAGATGTTTCCTTTTGATTTCTTTTACAAGTCAGATGACGACATTCGTCTATGACGGAGTAACAGGAGCAACACCACTGGCGCTTTTGAAGGCAGGGAAAGCTGTTAATTCTATGGACATGCTGATCGGAACAATTCCTGGAACAATCGGTGAGACTTCAGTGATTGCAATTATCATTGGAGCAATCTTCTTAATTTTAATGGGAATTATTGATCTTCGTATCCCTGGTACATATATTGTGACATTCGTTATCTTTATTGGTATTTTTGGACATTTCCAGAATCCGGCTGTAGGATTTTTTGATGCACAGTATATTACAGCACATCTGTGTGGTGGTGGACTGATGCTTGGTGCATGGTTCATGGCAACGGATTATGTA
Source organism: Dorea sp. 210702-DFI.3.17 (assembly GCF_020560825.1). Taxonomy (NCBI): domain Bacteria; kingdom Bacillati; phylum Bacillota; class Clostridia; order Lachnospirales; family Lachnospiraceae; genus Dorea; species Dorea sp. 210702-DFI.3.17. The sequence goes on along the minus strand of NZ_JAJCNB010000001.1, from coordinate 260,778 downwards.
ACATGTCCGATTACGCCAAAGGGACAATACGTATATGGAATCTTGCTTGGAATTCTGACTGGACTCTTCCGTCTGTTCGGCGGTTCCGCAGAGGGAGTTTCCTATGCAATCATCATCAGTAACTTAATTGTACCATTGATCGAGAGAGTTACTCTCCCAAAACCATTTGGTAAAGGAGGAGAGAAATAATGAATAAGATTTTGAAAAACACATTGATTCTGACTGCTATCACTTTGATTGCAGGACTTGGACTTGGTCTCGTTCATGAGATAACTCTGAATCCAATCGCCCAGGCGCAGGAAAAGGCGAAAAAAGAAGCCTGGCAGGCTGTATTTCCGGATGCAAAGCTTGATGAGTTTAAAGAGACAGATGTAGATCAGAAGGCTGCAAAGCAGGCAATCAGTGATCTTGGTGTTAATGCAACTATTGACGAAGTCTGTACAGTTGGTGATACAGGATATGTCATCACAACAACCGATAAGGACGGATATGGCGGAGATATTCAGGTTAGTGTTGGTATCCAGTCTGATGGTACTGTGACAGGTGTTTCATTCCTTTCTATCAGTGAGACTGCAGGTCTTGGTATGAAAGCAAAAGAACCGTCTTTCTATGAACAGTATGTAGGAAAGAATCCGACAAAGTTTGCTGTGTCAAAAGATGGAGGAGACGGTGAGCAGATAGATGCTTTAAGTGGTGCAACAATCACTTCAAGAGCAGTGACCGGAGCTGTCAATGCGGCCCTTGGCTATTATCAGAATGCATTTGGACAGGGAGGTAATTAAAGATGAATAAATGTACGGAAAGAGTTTATAATGGACTGATTAAAGAGAACCCTACTTTTGTTCTGATGCTTGGTATGTGTCCGACACTTGCGGTTACGACATCTGCAATCAATGGAGTTGGTATGGGACTTTCGACAACAGTTGTACTGGTCCTTTCCAATATGTTGATTTCCATGCTACGTAAGATCATACCGGATTCAGTCAGAATGCCGGCGTTCATTGTAGTTGTTGCTTCATTTGTAACAATTGTTCAGTTCCTGTTAGAAGGATTTGTGCCGAGTCTTTATGATGCACTTGGACTTTACATTCCACTGATTGTAGTAAACTGTATCATTCTTGGACGTGCTGAGAGTTATGCTTCCAAGAACCCGGTTCTTCCTTCTATCTTTGATGGAATTGGTATGGGACTTGGATTTACATTTGGACTTGCATGCATTGGTATTGTTCGTGAGTTCATCGGAACAGGAGCAATTTTCGGAAAACAGATTCTGCCGCTTGCAGATCTTGCAGCCGGACAGGGCGGTTATGTCCCGGTAACAATCTTTATCCTGCCACCAGGAGCATTCCTTGTTCTTGCATTCTTGGTTGCAGGTATGAATAGAATCAGAAAAAATGCTGAAAAGAAAGGCAAGAAAATCGCAGAGCCTCAAGGATGCTGCTCAGACTGTGCCGGATGTGCCGGATGTAGCGGAAAAGTATTTCCAACAGGCGATGAAGAATAGGAGGAGTGCAGAGTATGAAGACATTATCAGAATTACTGATTATTGCAATCGGTTCAGCTATTGTAAATAACGTTGTACTCAGCCAGTTTCTTGGAATTTGTCCATTCCTTGGAGTATCCAAAAAAGTTGAGACAGCTACAGGTATGGGGGGAGCAGTTGTGTTTGTTATTACACTTTCTTCCCTGTTGACAAGTTTGATTTATAAATTTATTCTTGTTCCATTAGGATTTGAATATCTGCAGACGATTGTATTTATATTATTTATTGCAGCACTCGTTCAGTTTGTTGAGATGTTTCTGAAAAAAGCGATGCCATCACTTTATCAGGCACTTGGAGTATATCTTCCACTGATCACAACAAACTGTGCGGTTCTTGGTGTAGCGCTTACAAATGTCCAGAAAGATTATACAATTTTAGAAGGCGTTGTAAATGGTGTTGGAACATCTGTTGGATTTTTGATTGCAATCGTAATTATGGCAGGTATTCGTGAGAAGATTGAGTACAATGATATTTCAGAGTCCTTCCAGGGGACACCAATTGTCTTGCTTACAGCATGTCTTATGGCAATTGCGTTCTGTGGATTTTCAGGACTGATATAGGAGGGATAGACAATGAATATTACAGCTGTTATTATTGCTGCTGTTATCGTAGGTGGTACTGGCTTGTTCATTGGTGTATTCCTTGGACTTGCCGGAAAGAAATTTGCGGTTGAAGTAGATGAGAGAGAAGAGGCAATTCTTGGAGTGCTTCCGGGAAATAACTGTGGCGGTTGTGGATATGCCGGATGTTCCGGCCTTGCTGCAGCAATTGCAAAGGGAGAAGCGGAAGTTGGAAGCTGTCCGGTCGGAGGTGCGCCAGTCGCAGCCAAGATTGGTGAGATTATGGGAGTGTCTGCAGGTGAGCAGATCCATGAAGTAGCATTTGTAAAATGTGGTGGAACATGTGAGCAGGCAGCAACAGATTACGAATATCATGGAATTGGTGACTGTGTCATGGTCAATATGATGCAGAATGGCGGGCCAAAGACTTGTACATATGGATGTCTTGGAGAAGGAACGTGTGTGAAAGCCTGTCCGTTTGATGCAATCCACATTGTTGATGGCGTTGCTGTGGTTGATAAAGAAGCTTGTAAAGCTTGTGGAAAATGTGTTGCCGCGTGTCCTCGTAAATTGATTGAGATTGTGCCATATGACATGAAACATCTTGTAAAATGTAATTCTAAAGACAAGGGTAAAGATGTCATGAAGGCATGTAAAGTTGGATGCATTGGCTGCAAGATGTGTGAAAAAGCATGCCAGTTTGATGCTGTTAAGGTTCTGGATAATGTTGCGCATATTGATCCGGAAAAATGTACCGGATGCGGTGCATGTGCGGCAAAATGTCCGAAGAAAGTTATTCTCTAGAAAGAATTAAAGTGGAAGATGGAGATAAAACGTAATCTGAAACAAAGATTAAAAATTGGAAAAACGATATTTTTTAAAGATGTGAAACATGCAAAATGGGCGATACTTTCAGTATTCGCCTATTTTGTGTTGCTTAGGAAATTTTTTATTACAATCTGTCCGGCTGTGCTGATTACCGGACTTCCGTGTCCGGGTTGTGGCATGACGAGAGCATTTATACGTCTTTTGCATCTGGATTTTGCGGGAGCGTGGCAGATGCATCCATTTGTATATCTTTTTATGATTTTTATTCTGTGGTTCGGAATACGAAGATATATATTGGGAATTTCTGATACAAAAAAAGCATGGAAAATTCTTGCCATGCTTGGAATATTGATGATTTTGTTTTATATCTGGCGGATGCTCCGGTATTTTCCCGGAAACCCGCCAATGAGTTATTATTATGGAAATGTGTTATTGAATCTGCACCATATTATTAAAAGCTTCTTACAAATCTGAAAGATGGAAATAAGTATTTGCCGGAATTATCGAAGAAAATTCTTTGTGTAGTGAATTTCGTTGTCATTTGTAATAAACAATGCATCTACATTTTCTAACTGATCGATCAGATCGTTGGCAGCTTCATATCCCATGAGATAACATACCGTACTCAGAGCATCAGCTGTCAGGGAAGAATCAGTAATGATTGTATCACTGTATAATGTATTCTCACATGGATAACCTGTGCGAGGATCAAGAATGTGATGGTAAATTTTCCCATCTGCCTCAAAGTAACGCTGGTAAATCCCAGTTGTAACAACAGATTTATTTGCTACTTTGATGGAAGTAATCGGTTCTCCGGTCTCACCAAAGGGTTTCTGGATTCCGATGTTATATTTGGAGCCGTCGGTCTTGGATCCGAGCAGAAGGATATTTCCACCCAAATCTATGACTGCATGTTTTACACCATTTTTTTTCAGATAATCTTTGATACGATCCGCAATATATCCTTTGGCAATAGCACCTACATCAATGGAAGCGTTTGGATCCAAAAGCTGGACGGTGTTATCAGATACACTGATATTTTTGTAATTTACGTGACTGAGCGCAGAGGCAATTGCGTCTGCATCTGGAACAGTTCCGGAACCAGAAGTAAAATCCCATAATTGGGAAACAGATCCAATCGTGATATCAAAAGATCCATTGGATAAATCGCCGTAGTAGATACCTTTTTTGATAAGTGTCGCAGTATCAGAGGAAACATCTACCGGCATGCCTTGGGCATGATTGATATTGTAAATGTCACTGCCTTCTACATACATAGAAAACATGGTATTGTATTTTTGACAAAGACTTTTTAATCCGCTCATGACATTCTCGTTTACAGGATCCAGAATCTGGACCTTTACAACTGTATCGTAAAGTGTGTCGGAATAAGTCTGGTCTTTTGCATTCGCAGAACTGCAGCCACATAAGAGCATGGCAACTGAACTTAGAACAGCAATCATTTGTTTTAGTTTCATAATAATCTCCATTTTCAAGTATTTATAACTATGGTAATTATAACATGAAATATGAGATATGCAATGCTATTGTTCTTTCAGACACTTGACACTAGCTGCCTTGAGTTTAAGAAAGTGATTCTGGTGAAAGAAACAATCGAACATGTGGTTGCATAGATAGAAGTACTGTGCTAAAATATCCGTAGAGAGGTAGCCAAGATGAAAAATAGATTGAAGAAAAAAGATATTGTACTAATGATCATCATCCTGGTAGTGGCGGGATCGTGTGTGTTGTTACATAAGATTATTGGAGAGAAAAGTGCAGATTACATTACTGTAAAGGTGAATGGAAAAATAGAAGGCGTATATAGTCTGGCAGATGATCAGGAAATCGTGCTGAATAATGGAAGCAATGTTTTGAAGATCAAGAATGGAGAAGCTGATATGATCCGTGCGGATTGCCCGGATCAGCTCTGCGTGAAGCAGAAGGCGGTTTCTAAGAATAAAGAAAGTATTATCTGCCTGCCGAATAAGATTGTTGTGGAAGTTGACAGCCATCAGAACAGCCAGTATGATGCAGTAAGTAATTAAAGTTCAGAATTAGTGTCCGTGAAGCAGTAACATTATGTGCCACAGCGGATAAAGAATAAGAAAGAGCGGCCTGATATAGTAGGAGGAGACATAAAAGTGAAAAACCGCGTAGCATATTTTGGAGTATTTACAGCGCTTGCATTGATTTTTAGCTATATTGAAACTCTTGTTCCGATTTCGTTTGGAATCCCGGGAGTCAAGCTTGGGCTGGCTAATCTGATTATCGTGATTGCACTTTATAAGATACCGCTTAGGGAAGTGTATGTATTATCTATAGTACGTGTCCTTTTAAGCGGTGTTTTGTTTGGAAATTATTTTAGTATTGCGTATAGTCTGGCAGGTGGATTACTTAGTTTAACTGTGATGGCACTTTTGAAAAAGGCAGGAGGATTCAGTGTTATTGGAATCAGTATTGCAGGCGGTGTCTGTCACAATATTGGACAACTGGTTGTTGCAATGATTGTTGTTGAGACATTTGCAATGTCATATTATATGCCGGTGCTTCTTGTTGCCGGACTGATTACGGGATTTTTGATCGGTGTTGTTGCAGATCAGGTGCTTAGGAGAATAAGCGATATTATGTTTTTAGAGTAGAAGGAGCAGAGGAGGTACTATGATATCATATATACGAGGTGAGCTGGCTGCTCAATATGAAGATAAAGCAATTGTAGATGTAGGAGGCGTAGGATATGGAATTTATATGTCAGCGCAATCTATGAGTAAACTTCCACCGGTTGGAAGTGAAGTGAAGATACATACTTATTTGAATGTCAAGGAAGATTCAATGCAACTGTTTGGATTTCTGACAGCAGATGATTTGAATGTATTTAAGCTACTGATCGGAGTCAGTGGAATCGGGCCTAAAGGAGGTCAGGCAATTCTGTCGGTATTGTCACCAGATGATCTGAGGTTTGCAGTTATGGCTGATGATGTGAAAGCCATTTCATCCGCACCTGGGATCGGGAAAAAAACAGCGCAGAAGTTGATTGTGGAGCTTAAGGATAAGTTGAGCATCGAAGATGCTCTGGAACATGCAATAACAGAAGATGGTGCTTTAAAAGCCCAGATGTCAACAGGAGGAGAGATTCAAAGCGAAGCGGTTCAGGCGCTGGTTGCATTGGGATACGGCAATACAGAAGCACTGAAAGCTGTGAAACAGGTGGAAATCACACCAGATATGCAGGTGGAAGAATTGCTTAAACGAGCATTGAAGTTCATGTTCTGATTACTGCAAGGGGAGAGATATGAGCAGGAGAATTATAACAACAGAGAATCTGGAAGAGGATGTCAAGATTGAAAGTCACCTAAGGCCCCGGCTTTTAGATGATTATATTGGACAGGAAAAAGCAAAAGAGATTTTAAAAGTATACATTACTGCAGCAAAAGAGAGGGGGGAAGCCCTGGATCATGTACTTTTTTATGGCCCTCCAGGCCTTGGTAAAACAACACTGGCCGGAATTATTGCTAATGAGATGCATGTGAATATTAAGATTACATCTGGACCGGCAATCGAAAAGCCGGGTGAGATGGCAGCAATCCTCAATAATCTGCAGGAGGGAGATGTACTTTTTGTAGATGAAATTCATCGTTTGAATCGTCAGGTGGAAGAAGTTCTTTATCCGGCTATGGAAGATTATGCGATAGATATTATGATTGGAAAGGGAGCAAGTGCCAGATCCATTCGACTGGATCTTCCGAAGTTTACATTGGTGGGAGCAACAACTCGTGTCGGCATGCTGACGGCACCGCTCAGAGACCGATTTGGTGTGATTCACCGATTGGAGTTTTATACAGTTGAAGAACTTAAGAGAATTATTGCCCGGTCAGCAAAGGTTCTTGATGTAGGGATAGATGATGCCGGAGCTACTGCACTTGCGAGACGTTCCAGGGGAACGCCGAGACTTGCGAATCGTCTTTTGAAACGTGTGAGAGATTTTGCTCAGGTGAAGTATGATGGATATATTACAGAAGATGTGGCGAATTATGCACTGGATCTTCTTGACGTAGATAAGTGTGGACTAGATCAGACAGACAGGAATCTTTTAATGACGATCATAGAAAGATTTGATGGCGGTCCTGTTGGACTGGATACTCTGGCGGCTTCTTTGAGTGAGGATTCAGGAACAATAGAGGATGTGTACGAGCCATATTTATTGAAGAATGGATTTATTCAGAGAACACCGAGAGGGCGGATCGTGACAGATCTTGCGTATGCACATTTAGGGATTTTGAAGCAAAATCATGAAAAATAGTTGGTTTTTATGACAGTTTAGTTTATAATAAATTATATTCATAAGAAATAGCAGAGTTTGTGGGAGGCTTTTATGGCATCATCAAAGAATTTTACAGAAGTTTTAATTGGAGGAAAAGTATTCACTTTAAGTGGATTTGAAAGTGAAGAATATCTGCAAAAGGTATCTACATATTTGAATCATAAGATTGACGAATGCAGCAGTAGTGAGGGATATCGTAAGCAGAGTGCAGAGACAAGAAGTGTTCTGCTGGCACTTAATATTGCGGATGATTATTTTAAAGCACGAAAACAGGGCGGTACACTGGAAAGTGATATTGAAGCGAAAGATAAAGAGATGTATGATCTGAAGCATGAACTGATATCTGTACAGATCAAATTAGAGAATGCGGATAAAGCATTGGACAAGTTAAAGGAAGAGAACAAGGAACTTCAGATGAAGATTGTTCAACTGGAGACAGAGATTAAGAATAATAAAGAGAATTAGAATATGAGAGGGGCTGTCGGATTGACGGCCCTTTTTAAAGATAAAGATACCAGAATGACAGAAAAATCATAGAAAATGACAGAGAATTAAAAACTCCTGAATCCTGGTATTTTTGAATAATAATTAATTTAAGGACGAAATCAGAATGAAAAGAGAAGTTGAGATACTTGCGCCGGCGGGTTCATGGGAATGCCTGGAAGCAGCGGTCTGTGCCGGAGCAGATGCGATATATATAGGGGGGAGCCGTTTCGGGGCAAGGGCGCATGCGGATAATCTGAATGAGGAACGCATGTTGGAAGCAATTGACTATGTGCATCTGCACGGACGTAAATTATATATGACAGTCAATACGTTATTAAAAGAGCAGGAACTGGGAGAACTTGTAGATTATCTCCGCCCATATTACGAACAAGGGCTGGATGCAGTGATTGTGCAGGATATCGGGGCTATGCGCCTGATTCGGGAAGCATTTCCGGATCTTCCACTTCATGTAAGTACTCAGGCAACTGTGACACAAACACTGAGCGCACAACTTTTTCAGAGAATGGGAGCAGAGAGAATTGTGCCGGCAAGAGAGTTGTCTCTGGAAGAAATTAAGAATATGAAAAATGCAACTGGTCTGGAGATAGAATGTTTTGTGCATGGTGCTTTGTGTTACTGCTATTCCGGACAGTGCTTAATGAGCAGTATGATTGGCGGGCGAAGTGGAAACCGCGGGGAATGTGCGCAGCCATGCAGACTTCCATATCGAGTTGAAAATCGAAAATCTGCAGATCTAATGAGCCTGAAAGATCTTTGTACGATCGATATGATACCCGAACTTGTTGAGGCCGGAATTGATTCTTTTAAGATTGAAGGGCGCATGAAACAGCCGGATTATGTATATACGGTGGTGCAGATGTATCGGAAATATACAGATATTTATCTGCAAAAAGGGAAAAAAGGGTTCCGTGTCACAAAGGAGGACAAAGAAAAGCTGGAAAATTGTTACCGCCGAAGAGGGTACTGTGATGGGTACTACAGAAAGCAGAACGGAAAAGAGATGCTTTCTTTGAAGCGTCCCGAAAAAGAGACGGAACCGAAGAAAGAAAAAATGGATTACATATTACAGGAAAGAATTGACGGAACCTTAAATCTTGCAGAAGGCACTGTCTCAGAACTGACTGTATGGCTGCATGACAGACCGGAAATGACGGTAACTGTGACAGGAGATATGGTCCAGACTGCAAAAAATCAACCCCTTGCGGCAGAACGGATCGAAAAGCAGATACGGAAAACCGGAAATACTCCGTTTGTATTTGAAGAGGTGTATATCGATGTATCTGGAAAACTGTTTCTGCCGATGCAGAGTCTGAATGAACTACGTAGAGCAGCGCTCTCGGATCTGGAAGTGCAGATTACAGAAGAATATCGTCGGCATATGATCTGGTCGGAGATTCAGGCAGAAGACATGTCTGATAATAAGTTTGAAAATAGCAGAAGAAATTATGAGTTTCAGATTTCAGTAGAGACAGTGGAACAGTTAAAGCTGGCTTTAGCCAGGGAATATGTTGATCGCATCTTTATATCTGATGCAATCGCATTTGATGAAACAGTTATCGACATGTTAGAAGAATACCGCTTAAACATGAGAGATAAAAAACATGAATCAAAGATCTGTCTGGCGATGCCATACATTTTCAGGGAAAGAGCAATGAATATCTACAAGGTATATTTTGAGAAGATCAGCCAGTATTATGAAGGTGTTCTTGTTCGGAACTGGGAAGCTTTAGAATGGATGAAATCAAAAGGATATAAAGAGGAGATTCTGTCGGATTATAATTTGTACGGATGGAATAACAGGGCAATAAAAGAATTGTCAGAACTTGGAATTGATCAGTATACGTCTTCCGTTGAATTGAATTTCCGGGAGCTTAGCGAACTGTCTACGGGAGGTAATCTGATTGTCTACGGGTATCAGCCTGTAATGATTACAGCAAACTGTATCAGAAGGACGACGGAGGGCTGTCTTGGAAAAGATAGTATGTTATATATTACAGATCGCCTTGGAAATAAATTTCCTGTTAAAAATTACTGTAAATACTGTTATAATATAATATATAATTCAGCTCCGATTGTTCTTTTGGATCAGAAAAATGAAATCAGGAGCCTGGAACCATCTGGAATCCGTCTGAATTTTACATTAGAAAAAGAACGGGAGATGGAACAAATCATAGAAAGTTATAAAAATGTTTTTCTGGAGGATAAAGAGATACCGATGCCAGATATCAGTTTTACCAGAGGACATTTTAAGCGGGGAGTAAAGTAGGTGAAAAATTGGTAAACATTATTGTTGAATTGTCAAAATATCTGATGATCATATTGATGACTTCGTACACATTCTTGTGTTTCAGTATTTTTGGATATCAAGATCCGGATAAAAAGAAGAGTCTTTTAAGGCAGCAGAATGTGTTGATGTTCATGATACATATTATTGCATATTTGGTCATGTACTTGGAACAGGAGGATATCAAGCTTCTTGCATTTTATCTGATGCAGGTAGTATTGTTTGGAACTACTGTATTGCTATATACGATTATTTATCCGAGAGTGTCCAGATTGGTCGTAAATAATATGTGTATGCTATTATGTATCGGTATGATCATGTTGACGAGACTAAGTTATTCCAATGCAGTAAAACAGTTCGTTATTGCAGCAGGTGGTGTGGCAATCAGTCTGGTAGTACCAGTCGTGATCCGAAAGGTGAAAAAGCTTTCGGAATGGAGAAAGGTTTATGCAATTATTGGTATTGTATCTCTGGCTCTTGTCATTGTAATTGGTTCTGTGTCTTATGGAGCAAAGCTTGGTTTTCAGGTGGCAGGAATTAACGTTCAGCCGTCTGAGCTTGTGAAAATTGTATTTGTATTTTTTGTGGCTTCCAGTTTTAAACAGTCCATGGCATTTAAAGATATCGTTGTGACGACAGCACTAGCAGCGTTTCATGTATTGATTTTGGTTGCGTCAAAGGATCTTGGAGCTGCACTGATTATATTTGTAGTGTACTTGGTTATGCTGTATGTGGCAACCAGACAGCCCTTATATGTATTGGCAGGACTAGGAGCCGGAAGTGTAGCTTCAGTGGGGGCTTATTACTTGTTTAATCACGTTAGGAACCGTGTGGTCGCCTGGAAAGATCCGATTGCTTCATATAGTGGAAGCGGATATCAGGTGGCACAGTCTTTATTTGCAATTGGAACAGGAAGCTGGTTCGGTATGGGACTGTTCCAGGGACAGCCAGATACGATTCCTGTTGCATCGTCAGATTTTATCTTTTCTGCAATCTGCGAGGAGATGGGGCTGATTTTCGGATTATGCATGACGTTGGTATGTGTTAGTTGTTATGTAATGTTTTTAAACATTGCGATGCAGCTTCGCAATATGTTTTATAAACTGGTAGCACTGGGGCTTGGAACTTGTTACATTTTTCAGGTGTTCTTGAATATTGGAGGAGTAACAAAATTCATTCCATCTACTGGAGTGACACTTCCGCTTGTCAGTTACGGAGGAAGTTCTATACTCAGTACATTGATCATGTTTGCAATTATTCAGGGACTTTATATTTTAAGAGAAGACGAGGAAGAGAATCTTGAAAGAAAAAAGAAGGAAAGGTTACGAGCAGAGAGAGGCAGAGGAGAGGTTAAAAAGAGAGCGCGAAAAACGGCAGATGTCCCGCAGAGAGCGAAAAGAAGCAGACCGGCAGGACAAGCGCCGAGAAAAGAAAAAGCGCGCCCGCAACAAAGAGTTCGCTAGAGTCACATATATTTTTGTAGCACTGTTTATTGCTATGATGGGTTATATCTCTTATTTTAATGTTGTGAAAAGCAGAGATATCATCAGCAGCCCTTATAATAAGAGGCAGGATTCTTATGCGGACCGTGTGATCCGCGGAAAGATTCTGGACAGAAAAGGGAATGTGCTGGCTCAGACAAATGTGGCAGAAGATGGGACAGAGACAAGAGAATATCCGTACAATAATATATTTGCTCATGTGGTCGGTTATACTGCTCAGGGAAAATCTGGTCTGGAGTCTGTTTCTAACTTTGAACTTCTGACTTCCAATGCATTTTTTGTAGACAAATTAAAAAATGAATTCCAGGATAAGAAAAACCAGGGAGATAATGTAGTAACGACACTGGATACAAATCTCCAGGAAGCAGCTTATGATGCACTTGGTTCTAATAAAGGTGCAGTAGTTGTTATGGATCCAAGTACAGGAAAGATTTTAGCTATGGTTTCAAAACCTGATTTTGATCCGAATACAGTCAGCCAAAACTGGAATGAACTCAGCACAAATGAGGATAGTGTGCTTCTGAATCGTGCAACGCAGGGGCAGTACGCACCTGGTTCTACGTTTAAACTTGTAACAACACTGGAGTTCATGCGTGAAAATGCAGATTTTGATTCCTATTCCTATAACTGTACAGGTTCTATTGAAAGCGGTGATGTTACAATTCATTGCTATGGTGGACACGTACACGGACAGGTGACTTTGAGGGATAGTCTTGCGTATTCATGTAATACTTCATTTTCCAATATCGGAAGATCACTGAATGCAGACACTTACAAGGATACTGCGCAAGAGCTTCTGTTTAATAAGAAACTTCCGTCTGTCCTGCCGTACAGCAAGAGTCAGTTTACGTTGACTTCATCGGACACGGAGGCAGAGCGGATGATGACTGCCATGGGACAGGGAAAAACACAGGTAAGCCCATATCATATGGCTTTGATCACGTCAGCAATTGCCAATGGCGGAACATTGATGAAACCATATCTGGTAGATTCTGTTACCAACAATGCAGGAAATGTGATCGAGAAGACAAAACCGGAGAAATATAAAGATCTGATGACTTCCAAAGAGGCGGCGCAGCTCAAAGATTATATGACGGCTGTTACCGATTATGGAACAGCATCTGTACTTGGTGGACAAAACTACACGGCTGCAGGAAAGACCGGAACGGCAGAATATAGCTCAGATAAGGAAAAAGATCATTCCTGGTTCGTTGGAATTGCTAATGTTGACAACCCGGAACTTGTGATCAGTGTGATTATTGAGCAGGCTGACGGTTCTGCAAAAGCAGTTAATATTGCAAAAAAAGTGTTTGATGCATATTATCAATAAAGAAGATTCTGTGATATGTGCAGGTAATAATTGGTAAATAGTTGAGAAAATGGAAAGATAACATGAGATATTATCGCAGACTTTACTGGGGTGAAGACCTGAAAAAGAAAAAAGAAAAGATTATAAGAAGACTGAATACGGGAAAACTTCAAAGAGATATCTATGTACTGGTATTGCCGGAACATGGGTCGAATCAGCTTGAAATTTATAATGCAGCGCTTTTTCTTCAGCCGGATTTTCCAAATGATGATTTCTTTGTTGTAGGAATTGTAAGAGGTTACGAGGCGGCTCTGGAGCTGGTAGAAGAGATCGCCGGGAAAGTGTATGAACAAACAGGAGCGGCGGATATCCGCACATATCTGTTAGAAAGAGAACAGGAAGGCTAAGATGCGATGCTACATATTTTGATTTTGATATTAAAAATAATCGGCATAATAATCGCTGTAATACTGGGAATCCTATTGCTATTGATTGCTATTTTTCTTTTTGTGCCGGTTCATTACGAGGTACAGGGAAGGTGTGATGGTGACCTGGATTCTTTGAAGGGAAAAGTGCAAGTTATCTGGCTTTTGCAGCTTGTTCGGGTGGACATCTTGTATAAGAATGGAAAAATGAAGTGGCGGCTTAGATTTGCATGGATAAAAAGAGGAAATACAGGAGCCGGAAAGAAACAGAAAAAGGTACAGACGCTGCAGAAACAAGCTGAGAAAGCTGAGATTTCTGGAATAGAAGAAGCTGAGGAAACTGAGATTTCAGAAATAGAAGAAGAGGAGAAATCGAATCATGAGAAGAGTATTACAGAAACAGACAAGATTGAAAAGAATGAACCTGAAAAATTTACAGAAAAATCTGAAGAGAATCTGGCGGCGCCGCAGACGATACGCCAAAAGAGTACGCATGCTCCGGAATCTGAAAAATGGAAAACTGAAAAAGGAATTTCTGAAAAAGAAAAATCTGTGGACAGTGAAAAGAATGGAAGCTTCTATCAGAGGATTCTTTCGTGGATTCAGAAGATAAAATGTACTTTTGGAAAATTGTGTGATAAAATAAAAGCATTGTCGGGAAAGAAAGAAAAGTTGGAAGAATTTCTTCGAGATGAGGTGCATAAAGGGGCATATCACAAATGTAAAAAAGAACTTTTCAGGCTTATGAAACATTTAAAGCCAAAAAAGGCAGATGTGAGGATTATTTATGGATTTGATGATCCGTATCATACCGGACAGGCTTTGGCAGTGTTTGGCGTGCTATATCCATTTGTTGGAGGATGTATAAGTGTGACACCTGATTTTGAACATCAGGTGCTGAAAGGTTCAGCATATTTAAAAGGAAAGATTTATCTGTGGCATTTTGTTCAGAGCGGCTGGAAACTGATCTGGAATAGAAATGTGCGTCAGACTTATCGTGATATTCGTAATTTTAAAATAAAATAACAGGAGGATTTTTATATGGCAGATAATAATTTTAAAGGGACTGTGGAGGCATTGTTCACAGGAATTGATGGAGTTGTTTCATCGAAGACAGTAGTAGGAGATGCAATCCATATCGGGGACACAATCATTCTTCCACTGGTGGATGTATCTTTTGCAATTGGAGCCGGAGCGTTTAATGCGGACAAGAAGGAAAAAGGAGCCGGAGGTGTTGGCGGCAAGATGACACCTTGCGCAGTTCTTGTGATCCAGAATGGACACACAAGACTGGTAAATATTAAGAACCAGGATACGATCACAAAGATTCTTGATATGGTGCCTGACATGGTCGACAAATTTACAGGAGGTAAAGATTCAAAACTTGACGAGAATGATGTGAAGGATATTCTTGATAGCGTAGATGTACAGTAGTTATCTGTAATGTCCGGTCTGTGTGAAGCATAGAATAGAGTAAGATACATTATAAGAGAAGGGTCGATAAAAAATGAAACGGGTAGTGGGATTTGCGCTGTTTGGAATAGCAATCGGACTTGTGATCGCCATGCTTTTGCCCAATACATTTGTAACTGTTCTGTGTGTCATACTATGCCTGCTGGCTGGATATAATTTGTTTTGCTGTAAATAACAAAAAAGGCAAATATAAATCTTGATTGAAAAATGTCGGAAAAATCTTGAAAATAATACTTGCTTTTGTGAGAATTATCTGCTAGTATATTATTGTTGCGAGTCTGAAAAAGACTTATTATGAGCGTTAGGAGGTGCAGTCATGGCAAAATGTGCTATTTGTGAAAAGGGTGCTCACTTTGGAAACAACGTAAGCCACTCTCATAGAAAATCCCCAAAAATGTGGAAATCTAATGTAAAATCTGTTCGTGTTAAGACAGAGAACGGAGCTACAAAGAGAATGTATGTTTGTACTTCTTGTTTGAAATCTGGCAAAGTTGAGCGAGCATAATAGTATAAAAGCTCAGATTCCAGAAATGGAATCTGGGCTTTTTTTCGTTATGTGAAAATGATGATCAGGCAGAACAGTCGGGACATGCCTGTTTTGCCTTGTAATATATAATGAAACAGAGTATAATACATATGTTAAATATACGGATATGGAGGTATCGGATATGAAAGGTTGTATGAGCACGGATCTCGGAATTATTACGATTGATCCTGAAGTGATAGCAAAATATGCAGGAACTGTAGCGGTAGAGTGTTTTGGAATCGTTGGAATGGCTGCAGTGAATATGAAGGATGGTCTGGTTCATCTGTTAAAAAAAGAGAGCCTGACTCGTGGAATTAAGGTGCGTATCTCTGAGGATAACCATGTAAGCTTGAGCTTTCATATCATTGTTGCGTATGGCGTAAGTATTTCAGCGGTTACGGATAACCTGATCAGCAATGTGAAGTATCGTGTGGAAGAGTTTTCCGGAATGCCGGTAGATAAGATTAATATCTATATCGAGGGCGTACGCGTCATTGATTAATCAAGGAGGACATAAGAAGTGGCTACAAAGACAATTGATGCAAATATGCTTGCGAAGATGTTTCTTGCAGGTGCGCAGAATATAGAAGCAAAGAAAGAATTTATCAACGAACTGAATGTATTCCCTGTTCCGGATGGAGATACGGGAACTAATATGACTTTGACAATCCTGTCAGCAGCTAAGGAAGTGACAGCGCTTGCAGATGTTGATATGAAGAATCTGGCAAAAGCAATTTCTTCCGGTTCCTTAAGAGGAGCCAGAGGTAACTCGGGAGTTATTCTTTCTCAGCTTTTAAGAGGGTTTACAAAGTCGATCTGTGATGAAAAAGAGATTGACACTGCAGCCCTTGCAGCAGCTTGCCAGAGAGCAAGAGACACAGCATACAAGGCGGTTATGAAGCCGAAGGAAGGAACAATCCTTACTGTTGCAAGTGGAATCGCAGATAAAGCAGCAGAGCTTGCTCTTGAGACAGAAGATCTTGAGGAGTTTATCCCGGCAGTTATTGAGCATGCGGATGAAGTCCTTCAGAAGACGCCGGAGATGCTCCCGGTTTTGAAAGAAGCAGGGGTAGTGGATTCTGGTGGACAGGGACTCTTAGAAGTTATCCGCGGAGCATATGATGCATTTCTTGGGAAAGAGATTGATTATAGCGCAATTGCACCGGCTGCTGGAAATAGTACAGCAGTAAAAGTCAGCGTCGAGGAAGAAAAAGAGATTAAATTTGGCTACTGTACAGAGTTTATCATTCTTCTCGATAAGGAATTTACAGAGAACGACGAGCATGAGCTGAAAGCATACTTGTCATCAATTGGTGATTCTATCGTATGTGTAGCAGATGATGAAATCGTGAAGATCCACGTACACACGAATGATCCAGGACTTGCGATTCAGAAAGCACTGACTTATGGACAGTTATCACGCATGAAAATAGATAATATGCGTGAGGAGCATAGGGAAAAACTGATTCGTGATTCCGAGAAGCTTGCAAAAGAACAGGCAGAAGCCGAAGAAGCTAAAAAGACTGCAGAGCCGAAGAAGCCAATGGGATTTATTGCAGTATCTATTGGTGATGGAATGAACGAAATCTTCCGAGAACTTGGAGCAGATTATATCATTGAGGGTGGACAGACTATGAACCCAAGTACAGATGATATGTTAAAAGCCATTGATCAGGTCAATGCAGAGACAATTTTTATTCTTCCAAATAACAAGAATATTATTCTCGCAGCAAATCAGGCAAAAGACCTTGTGGAAGATAAAGAAATCATTGTAATCCCAACAAAGACTGTTCCACAGGGGATTACAGCAATTATTAACTTTGTTCCGGATGCAGATGCAAAGTCTAACGAAGAGACAATGCTTGATGAAATTAAGAATGTGAAAACCGGACAGGTTACTTATGCAGTCCGTGATACACACATTGATGACAAAGAGATTCATCAGGGAGACATTATGGGAATTGGTGATGCAGGAATCCTTTCTGTAGGACAGGATATTGCAGAGACTACACTGGAGATGTTAGAACAGCTTGTAGATGATGATTCGGAACTGATCAGTCTGTATTATGGACAGGATGTGACTGAGGAAGAGGCGGATGCCTTTACACAGGAAGTTGAAAAACTCTATCCAGATATAGATGTTGATGTGCACTGTGGTGGTCAGCCAATCTATTATTATGTATTAGCTGTAGAATAAGAGATATGATTGAACAGAGTAAGATTCATGAAATAAAAGGCGTCGGGGAGAAGACGGAGAAGCTGTTTGCAAAACTGGGAATTTATACAGTTGGTGACCTTCTCAGGTATTATCCGAGAAATTACGACGTGTATGAGGAGGCCGTCCCTATCGCAGAGGTAGAGGACGGTCGAACTGTTACTGTAACAGGAATGATTTTCGGGCGTGTGCAGGTGGGTGGAAGTCGGAACTTGCAGGTGACGACCATTCACATAAAAGATCTGACGGGGACGATCAAAGCAGTCTGGTTTCGTATGCCGTTTCTTAAAAATACGCTGGCAGGTGGTGGTCAGATTACCTTGCGCGGCCGGGCTGTGAATCGGCGGGAAGGACTTGTACTGGAACATCCGGAAATCTTTTATCCAAGTGAAAAATATGAAGAAAAACTGCATACACTACAACCGATTTATAATCTGACAGCAGGCCTGACGAACAATGCGATTTCAAAAGCTGTTAAGCAGGTCGTAGAAAGCCTTGATCTTACAAAAGAGCATTTGCCTGAAGAAATCCGTCTGCATTATCAGTTGGCAGAATATAATTATGCCATTCGTGGTATTCATTTTCCGGAAGATAAAGAAGTCTTTTATCATGCAAGAGAACGGCTTGTATTTGAAGAGTTTTTACAGTTTATACTTGCAATCCGGAAATTAAAAGACAGCAATAGCCGCATGGATAATGAATATGTGATTCCATTGGATTTACGGACAGAGGAGTTTCAAAAAGCGTTACCATTTGAACTGACCGGGGCGCAGCAGAACGTATGGAGAGAAATCCAGCAGGACATGGCATCTGAGCATGCCATGTCAAGACTTGTGCAGGGAGATGTAGGGTCAGGTAAAACAATCGTTGCAGTATTAGCGCTTCTTAATACCGCATTAAAAGGCTATCAGGCGGCAATGATGGCACCGACAGAGGTGCTGGCAAGACAACATTATGAATCGATTACCAGTCTTTTTGAAGCATATAATATTCCGATAAAAGTAGTGCTTTTGACAGGTTCGATGACGGCAAAAGAAAAACGCAGAGCTTACGACCGGATCGAGTGCGGACTTGCGAAGATCATCGTGGGGACGCATGCACTGATTCAGGACGCAGTTTATTATGATAATCTGGCACTTGTAGTGACAGATGAACAGCATAGATTTGGGGTAAAACAAAGAGAGTCATTTGCAAAAAAAGGCGGTGTTCCGCATGTTCTTGTTATGAGTGCGACACCGATCCCGAGAACCCTTGCAATCATTTTATACGGAGATCTTGATATTTCTGTGATAGATGAACTTCCGGCGAACCGTCTGCCTATTAAGAATTGTGTGGTAGACACCAGTTACCGGCAGACGGCCTACACATTTATGAAAAAGCAGATTGCAGAAGGAAGACAGTGTTACATTATCTGCCCGATGGTAGAAGAAAGTGAAGCTATGGAGGTGGAAAATGTGACAGATTATTCCAGAATGCTGCAAGAAGAAATGGGGACTCAGATTGTAGTTGATCATCTTCATGGGAAAATGAAGCAGGCAGCAAAAGACGAGATTATGGAGCGTTTTGGACGTAATGAAATCCAGATCCTTGTGTCAACGACAGTTATTGAGGTTGGAATTGATGTGCCTAACGCAACCGTTATGATGATTGAAAATGCAGAGCGTTTCGGACTGGCGCAGCTTCATCAGCTCCGCGGTCGTGTTGGACGAGGAAAATATCAGTCTTATTGTATTTTTATGACCGGCTCAAAGGCAAAAGAAACAAAAAAACGTCTGGAAATTTTAAATAAAACGAACGATGGATTTAAAATCGCAAGCGAAGATTTAAAACTTCGCGGTCCGGGAGATTTGTTTGGAATCCGTCAAAGCGGACTTATGGATTTTGGACTGGGAGATATTTATCAGGACGCGGCAATTTTGCAGAAAGCGAACGAAGCCGCAGAATGGCTCTTAAAAAATAATCCTGAATATGTCCAGCAAATTCCAGATTATGAAGGAACTTCTAGTGTAATAATTTAAATCCTCCATATACTAACAACGTAACAAAAACAAAGTTACAAAAGGAGGAGTATAAAATGGCAAATCGTTCATCTAACAAAGCAGCAGTTCCAGAGGCAAAAGGAGCACTGGACAAATTCAAGTATGAGGTAGCAACAGAACTTGGAGTACCATTAACAGACGGTTACAATGGTGATCTGACTTCCAGACAGAATGGATCAGTTGGTGGTTATATGGTAAAAAAGATGATTGAACAGCAGGAAAAACAGATGGCCGGTAAATAATATTTAACGGTAACAGAACAAAGATGAAATGGGGATATGACAAGAAAAAGTTGTATCCCTAATTTCATGGAGTCAGTGTCAGAATTTTGCATAGAATACAGTACATCGGGGAATCGGATTGACATTTCCATGGGACAAATTTATAATGAACGAGAAACTAAGAAAAATTTACGAAAAATGTAGATAAAAATAGATGAAATAGTATAAAAAAGAACTGATAAAGATAAAGATAAAGAGGAATGTGATATGAGAGTAATTGCAGGAACAGCTAGACGTCTGCAGCTTAAGACACTGGATGGAATGGATACAAGACCTACAACAGACCGGATAAAAGAAACATTGTTTAATATGATTTCGGCAGAACTCTATGATAGTAATTTCCTGGATCTCTTTTCCGGAAGCGGCGGGATTGGGATTGAGGCGCTGAGCCGCGGGGCGGCAAATGCGGTATTCGTAGAGAAGAATCCAAAAGCTATGAAGTGCATACAGGAGAATCTGGAATCTACAAAATTAAAAGACCGGGCAAAGACGATGCAGATGGACGTATTTGCGGCGCTTTCGAGGCTGAATGGTGAGTGGAAGTTTGAATATATATTTATGGATCCACCGTATAATCACGAATGGGAAAAGCAAGTGCTGGAATTTCTCGCTGATACGACTTTGCTGGCGGATGACGGAATTATTATCGTGGAAGCATCGAAGGAGACAGATCTGTCTTATGCAGAAGAACTGGGCTATTCCATAATAAAAGAAAAGATGTATAAGACAAATAAACACATTTTCCTGGAGAAAGAATAAGGAGCAGTTATGAAGAGAGCAATTTATCCCGGAAGTTTTGATCCGGTTACATATGGACATTTGGATATTATCAGAAGATCCGCACCGCTTGTGGACGAGCTGGTCATCGGAGTATTGAATAATAATGCAAAAACCCCGTTGTTTTCCGTAGAGGAACGTGTTAAAATGTTAAATGAGGTAACACGGGATATGACAAATGTAATCGTAGTCCCATTTGATGGGCTACTGGTAGAATTTGCAAAAAAGATGGATGCCTGTATGATAGTTCGAGGACTCAGGGCAATCACAGATTTTGAATATGAGCTTCAGATGGCTCAGACGAACCATAAACTGGAGCCAAGTGTTGAGACAGTTTTTTTAACGACAAGCCTGGAGTATTCTTATCTGAGCTCTACCATAGTAAAAGAAGTAGCTTTCTATCATGGAGATATTTCAAAGTTTGTTCCCGATGTTGTGCGAGAAAGAATAAGGGAGAAAATGAATCAAAAAGGAGAGTGTAGATAATGAGCAGCCGTATTGAGCAGATCATTGAAGAAATCGAGGAATATATTGACAGTTGTAAGTTTCAGCCACTGTCTACATCAAAAATTATTGTAAATAAAGATCAGATGGACGAGCTCCTTCGTGAGCTTCGTATGAAGACGCCAGATGAGATCAAGCGTTATCAGAAGATTATTGCAAATAAAGATGCAATCCTTGCTGATGCACAGGCAAAAGCGGACAGCATGCTGGAGGAAGCACAGATTCATACGAATGAACTGGTGAGCGAGCATGAAATTATGCAGCAGGCATACGCACAGGCGAATGAGATTGTAACTGCTGCCACAGAGCAGGCACAGGAGATTCTTGATAATGCAACAAGCGATGCGAATGAAATCCGTATCGGAGCTATGCGTTATGCAGATAATCTGATGGCGAATGCAGAAGGAATCATCGGACATACACTGGACAGTTATACAACCAAGTATGATAGTCTTGTGAATTCTCTTCAGGAGTGCTATGACATGGTTCGTAATAACCGTGCGGAGCTGGATATTCCGGATCAGCCGGTAGCAGCACAGAATGAAGATCAGGGATATGAGCAGGAAGAAGAACCAGCAGAGGATGCATTCCCGGATTTTGACCTGGACAGTGAGGAGTAGATTCTTTATCCTGTACGAAGATTTGTTTACAGATTCTCAATTAAGAGTCAGGAATTGCTACAGATGTGAGTGCAAACACAGTTTTTAGGTTGAACGTATATAAAGATAAGCAAACAGACTGGTCACCAGAGCGGTGACCAGTTTTTTTCTTGCATAGGAGTTGAGAGAAAGTCCGCTTCCATTTATCATGCTGCCTGTCTGAAAAAGTGCACACCAGCCGCCGAAAGCAGTGTGTCCCATACAGAGGCTATAATAGATAGGAAAAGACAGAGGGATGGTCTGGGCGGTTATTGTTTTGTTTAAGAGAGCGCAGCCGTTAGTTAGTTCTAAAGATGGCAGAAGAAATAACTGATAAAACGGGTGTGAAATCGGGAGCTTTTGGAGTAAATTTAAAATGACGGAAAAAAGGATAATATATCCGCCGATTTTAACGATAGCCTCAGAACTATCCATAAGACAGAAATCGAGAGAACATGAAGGAATTTTTGAAATAGTAAATGGAGATGTAATGTCTGTAGTGTTCGATGATGCGAAATGTTTCTTTATGCGAAAGAAAAATGTTAATAGAATAGGCGTTCCGTATAAGATCAGCACAGATGGGAAAATGAGTCTGGGGTTCTGAAAATATCCGAGAACAATATAATGGATGAGAAATGCAGGGCTTGTATTATTGCAAAATGACAGTAGATAAGAAGCTTCTGCTTTTGAAATCTGCCTTGCATGAAAGAGATCGGCGGTAATCTTTGCCCCCATCGGATAACCACACAGGAATCCTACAATAAAAGCGAAGGAACCTTGGGCGGAAATGCCGAACAGACGGCTTATCACAGGAGCAAGGAGTTTGTTTAAAAGTGAACAGGCACAGGAGTCAAGAAGCAGGCGCGAAATGAGAAGAAATGGAAAAAGCGTTGGCAAAACAGTAAGGAACCAAAGTAGAAGTCCGGATTTTGCGCCTTCAAATACTTCAGAAGGAAATAAAAGCATCACAAAAAAGCATAGGATCAGAAAAAACTGAAAAAAATGATTTTTCATGGAACAAGCCTCCTGCTGAGCAAAATCTTAAAACTTAATTAACCATATGGAAATATTTGATTTTTTATGACAAATGATACATAATAGAGAAAGAAATTCGTGGTTGCGCAGATATGGGGTGACCACAAAAATTATTTCAAAGAGAGGGTTATAAACATGGTATTAGAAAATTTAGAACCAAAAGAAGTATTTCGATTTTTCGAGGAAATCTGCCAGGTACCTCATGGTACATTCGATACAAAGCGAATCAGTGATTACTGCGTAGCATTTGCAAAAGAAAGAGGACTTGCATGCATCCAGGATGAGACGAATAACATTATCATTTCCAAACCGGGAACAGTGGGATATGAGAACAGTGAACCGGTCATTATTCAGGGACATATGGATATGGTATGTGAGAAACGTCCGGAATCAAATCATGATTTTAAGAAAGATCCGCTTGAACTGTATGTAGAAGACGGATATGTAAAAGCAAAAGACACTACACTTGGCGGTGATGACGGTATTGCAGTTGCTATGGCACTGGCGATTTTGGACAGCAAGGATATTCCGCATCCACCAATTGAGGCTGTGTTTACGGTAGATGAAGAGATTGGAATGGGTGGAGCAGAGAATATTGACTTGTCCGTACTTAAAGGAAAGAAGCTTATTAATATTGACTCTGAAGAAGAGGGAATCCTGACAGTTGGCTGTGCAGGCGGATTCGGATATAATACTGAGATTCCAGTCACACGCGAGAACGCAGAAGGAGAGAAAATCAGTATCCGTATCCACGGACTTCTTGGAGGACATTCCGGAGCAGAGATTCACAAACAGCGTGGAAATGGACATAAAATGATGGGAAGACTTCTGAATCACGTATCTTTGGAGACTGACATCCGCCTGATCAGCATTGCAGGAGGAACAAAGAACAATGTCATTTCAAGTGAGTGTAAGGCAGAGATCCTTGTGGCGAAAGAAGATGCTGATAAAGTAAAAGCTTCTGTTGCAGAGTTAAAAGCAACATGGG
This sequence comes from Dorea sp. 210702-DFI.3.17, assembly GCF_020560825.1. Taxonomy (NCBI): domain Bacteria; kingdom Bacillati; phylum Bacillota; class Clostridia; order Lachnospirales; family Lachnospiraceae; genus Dorea; species Dorea sp. 210702-DFI.3.17. The sequence continues at coordinate 237,023 of NZ_JAJCNB010000001.1, read as the reverse complement.
ACAAGGAGTTTCTTGGAAAAGAACCGGGACTTACTGTGGATGTAGAAGAAGAAAGTGTATCTGGTGTGGCAGTTATGAACGCGGAGAGTACAAAACGTGTAATCACATATTTTATCATCTGCCCGAACGGAGTACAGTGCTATGACCGTGAACTGGAAGGACTGGTTGAAACTTCCCTGAATCTTGGTATTGTAGAGACGACTAAGGACACTGTAAAGCTTGAAAGTCTTGTAAGAAGTTCTATGGAGAGTAAGAAAGCAGATATGAAAGAAATCCTGGATACTTGTGCACAGGTTGTCGGAGCTAACGGAAAGGTGCAGGGTGGATATCCTGCATGGGAGTACAAAGTAGATTCCGAACTTCGCAAAGTAATGGTAGAGACATTCGTAGAGCAGTATGGAAAAGAACCGGTTGTATCTACCATTCACGCCGGACTGGAGTGTGGACTTTTCCTTGGAAAGAAACCAGATTTGGATTGTGTATCTATGGGACCGGACCTTTTGGATATTCATTCCTTTAATGAGAAGCTGGATATTGCCTCTACACAGAGAACATGGGAATACTTAAAAGGAATTCTTGCAAAATTAAAATAGGATAATGTGGTGTGTAGTATAAAAAATCTACAGACATCATGGCAGTTTGAAAAATAAGAAAATATAAAGGTAGAACATATGGAGAAAGAATCTGTATGTTCTATTTTTATTTTTACCATCTGCAGAGATGGGGGTTATTTTACATTTGATATAGTCATATAGTAGAAGAAAAATGTGCGGAAAATGAGAATAAAACTGAAATGAAGAAAAACAGGAATCTTAGAAATAAACAAGTGTATACCTGGCAGGTAAGCTTGAGGCTGTTTGCAATTCTGCTTGTGATAGCGCTACTGGATGCTGTTGGAATATCAATTTCATATACGTCCGGAAAACACATGACAGATCGAATGATGACGTTGGCTGCGCAGCAATTTCGAGATAAATTTTTTTCGGAAGAACTGCGTCAGAATAAATACCTGTCTTTAACATGCAGGCAGGCGATGCAAAATGTGGAAAAAGAGGCCTTGTATTTCCCGATTCCAGAGTCTGATTTGGATAAATCTTTGGAAGTAAGTTTTGTGGACACTTGGCATATGGAACGTAATTATGGCGGGAAGCGGGTGCATGAAGGAACAGATATTATGGCGGCTGAAAATAAACGGGGGCTGTATCCGGTGGTGAGCGTCAGTGACGGAACGGTGAAAAATAAGGGCTGGCTTGAAAAAGGGGGTTGGCGGATTGGTATCATAAGCAATAGTGGTACTTATTACTACTACGCACACCTGGACTCTTATACAAACCTGAAAATAGGAGATTATGTAAGAGCAGGAGAATTGCTTGGGTACATGGGAGACAGCGGTTATGGAGCAGAAGGAACGGTGGGACAGTTTCCCGTACATTTACATTTTGGAATTTATTTTTATGAAAATGGGAAAGAAATCAGCGTTAATCCGTATGAAGTGCTTTTATTTTTAGAAAATAAAAAATTAATCTATTCATATTTCTAGAGTTATACACCCAGATATGATATACTATATTATGTATGTTTATGCGCTGGAGGAGAAAAATCAATGAGATTGCCAGAGAATTTTGAAAAAAAGATGCGAGATCTTCTGAAAGAAGATTTTGACGATTATATTACATGTTATGAAGAGCCGCGTTATTATGGGCTTCGTGTAAATACGAATAAAATTTCCGTAGAAGAGTTTAAAAAGATCTGTCCGTTTGAAATCGAGCCGATTCCCTGGATTGAGAATGGATTCTATTATGACGGGGAGCATGTAACTCCGTCTAAACATCCATATTATTTTGCAGGGCTTTATTATCTGCAGGAGCCAAGTGCCATGACACCGGCAAACCGGCTTCCGGTGGAACCGGGAGACAAGGTGTTAGATGTATGTGCGGCACCGGGAGGAAAGGCTACGGAGCTTGGAGCAAAGCTTCAGGGGGAAGGAGTACTTGCGGCCAATGATATTAGTAATTCCAGAGCCAAGGGACTTCTGAAAAATATTGAGGTGTTCGGTATTGGCAATGTTCTTGTTTTAAGTGAAGAGCCTGGAAAAATGGAAAACTATTTTACAGAGTATTTTGATAAGATTCTGATTGACGCACCGTGTTCCGGAGAAGGAATGTTCCGAAAAGATAAAAAAATGGTATCTGCATGGGAGGAGCATGGGCCGGACTTTTTCTGTAATATTCAGAAGAGCATTATCTTGCAGGCTGCTCGTATGTTAAAGCAAGGCGGAATGATGCTGTACTCTACCTGTACTTTTGATCCGAAAGAAAATGAGCAGGTCATCGAACATTTACTTAAGACCTATCCGGAATTTAGAATCTTGAAGATTGCGCCATATGAAGGCTTTGTTCAGGGGATGCCGGAAGTGACAGAATCACGGGATCCGTCGCTTGCGGATACTGTCCGCATATTCCCACATAAAATGAAAGGGGAAGGACATTATCTGGCACTTGTACAAAAGGGCGAACCGTGTGACCGTGTGAAAGGTGAACTGATCGGTGGAAAAGGAAAGAAGAAATTACCAGAGGAACTGGAAGAATTTTTAAATGATGTAAAGAAAGAAATCCGTACGGATCTTCTGGATATCCACGGCGAGCGTGTCTATGTAATGCCGGCAGGACTTCCTGATCTTAAGGGACTTCGGTTCCTGCGTACCGGACTTTTACTTGGAGAACTTAAGAAAAAACGGTTTGAGCCAAGCCAGGCCTTTGCCATGACCCTCAAAAAAGATGATTATGAGAAGATTGTTGATCTGCCACTAGAAGATGATCGTGTGAGCCGTTATCTGAAAGGGGAAACACTGGATGTTGATGATTTGGTAGAGACGAAAGCAAAAGGCTGGTATCTGGTCTGCGTGGATGGTTATCCACTGGGATGGGGAAAGCTTGCTAATGGAACTTTGAAGAATAAATATCTGCCGGGATGGAGGTTGAATTCATGATCCGGTTAGACAAGTTCCTGTCTGAGATGGGCGTAGGAACCAGGCAGGAAGTGAAGCAGTATATTCGAAAAGGCAAAGTAGAGGTAGATGGCGAGATTGCAAAGCGCCCGGAACTTAAAGTGGACGAGACAAAAGCACATGTCACACTGGACGGTGAACGAATCGGATATGCCTCTTATGTATATTATATGCTGAACAAACCGGCGGGTGTAGTATCTGCAACAGAAGATAAACGCGAGAAAACAGTGATTGATCTGATCAAGGGACAGAAGCGGAAAGATCTGTTCCCGGTGGGGCGTCTGGATAAGGATACGGTGGGACTTCTTTTAATTACAAATGATGGAAATCTGGCACACCGGTTACTTTCTCCGAAACATCATGTGGATAAATGCTATTTTGCAAAAGTGCAGGGGAACGTTACAAAAGACGATGCGGAAAAATTTGCAGAAGGTGTAAATATTGGCACAGAAGATGAACCGGAGATCACGATGCCGGGAAAACTCGACATTATAAAAAGTGATGATTTATCCGAAATACGTCTGACCATCCAGGAAGGAAAGTTTCATCAAGTAAAACGCATGTTCCAGGCAGTGGGAAAAGAGGTTGTTTATCTGAAACGGGAACGTATGGGCAGCTTGATTCTGGATGATAATCTGGCAGAGGGCGAATACCGCATGCTGACCGAAGAAGAATTAAAGAATTTATTATTTTGAACGCTACAAGTGAGGTATTATAGATGTCACAGGGATTTTTACCAATATGTAAAAAGGATATGGAAGAACGGGGCTGGGAACAGTTGGACTTTGTGTACATTTCAGGGGACGCTTATGTAGACCATCCATCATTTGGACCGGCAGTTATTACAAGGCTTCTGGAAGATTATGGATACAAGGTCGGAATCATCGCACAGCCGGATTGGAAAGATAAGAACAGCATCACCGTTCTTGGCGAGCCAAGACTTGCTTTTCTTGTATCGGCAGGTAATATGGATTCTATGGTAAATCATTACTCTGTATCAAAAAGGCGTAGAAGTACAGATGCCTATACTCCAGGCGGTGTTATGGGAAAACGTCCGGATTATGCGGTGACAGTCTATGGCAACCTGATCCGTCAGGTTTATAAAAAGACACCAATCATTCTCGGAGGAATCGAGGCGAGTCTTCGAAGACTGGCACATTACGATTATTGGTCCAATAAATTAAAACGCTCCGTGCTATTGGATTCCGGGGCGGATATTATTTCATATGGAATGGGTGAGCATTCGATCATTGAGATTGCAGAGGCGTTAGATAGTGGACTTAGTATTCAAGATATTACTTACATTCCGGGAACTGTGTGTAAGGTCAAGAGTCTGGACAGTGTCTATGAACCGACAATTCTTCCATCCTATGAGCAATTAAAAGAGGACAAGCTCAATTATGCAAGAAGTTTTTATGTGCAGTATTGTAATACAGATCCGTTTTCGGGGAAATGTCTCGTAGAGCCTTACAGCGATCATCTTTATGTTGTACAGAATCCACCTGCAAAACCGCTTTCTCAGGACGAGATGGATCTGGTGTATGGCCTTCCGTATATGAGAACTTATCATCCGAGTTATGAAAAAGACGGAGGGGTTCCGGCAATCAAAGAAATCAAGTTCAGTCTGATCAGTAACCGTGGCTGTTTTGGAGGGTGCAGCTTCTGTGCCCTGACCTTTCATCAAGGAAGGATTGTGCAGACGAGAAGTCATGAGTCCTTATTAAAAGAAGCGAATGAAATGGTGAAGGACAAGGATTTTAAAGGATATATTCATGACGTTGGAGGCCCAACGGCAAACTTCCGTGCACCGTCCTGTGAAAAGCAGTTAAAATACGGCGTCTGCAAGGAAAAGCAGTGTCTGTTCCCGAAACCGTGTAAAAATATGAAGGTCGATCACCGGGATTACGTGGCACTTCTTAGAAAATTGCGTAAAATACCTGGAGTCAAGAAAGTTTTTATCCGTTCCGGAATCCGGTTCGACTACGTTATGGCAGATAAGGATGATACATTTTTAAAGGAACTGTGCCAGTATCATATAAGCGGGCAGCTTAAGGTTGCACCGGAGCATGTATCAGACGCAGTCCTGGAGAAAATGGGAAAACCGGAGAATTCTGTCTATAAGGGGTTTGTAAAACGGTATAAAAAAATGAACGAGCGTCTTGGTATGGATCAATATCTTGTGCCGTATCTAATGTCTTCTCACCCGGGGTCAACGTTAAAGGAAGCAGTCGAGCTTGCAGAACATTTACGGGATCTTGGATATATGCCGGAGCAAGTACAGGACTTCTATCCGACACCGTCCACCATATCTACCTGTATGTACTACACAGGCGTAGACCCAAGAAATATGAAACCAGTTTATGTACCGAAGAACCCGCATGAAAAAGCAATGCAGAGAGCATTGATCCAGTACCGGGATCCGAAGAATTATGATCTGGTCATGGAGGCGCTTAGAAAATCCGGGCGCATGGATCTGGTGGGATTTGACCAGAAATGCTTGATCAAGCCAAGGAAAATCAAGTCAGACATGTCTGGAGTAAAAAGAAAGCAGAACTGCAAGAATTCAAAAAATGTAAAAAATAACAGAGGCGGAAACAATAAACGCCGAAAGAGCAGATAATAATAGCGAAAGTGATAATTGTAAACACTGCAAGAGGTGATAGGAGTATGATGAAGATAGCATTGATTACAGGGGCATCTTCCGGACTTGGAAGAGAATTTGCAAGGCAGATTCCAAAGCTTTATCAGAATCTGGATGAAATCTGGGTCGTCGCAAGACGGGCAGAACGTCTGAACGAACTGGAGATGGAATTAAAAGTTCCGGTGCGTATTTTTGACGGAGATCTGAACCAGGATTATATTTATAAAAAACTGGGAATAGCACTGGGAAAATCCCACGCCAATGTACGGATGCTCGTAAATGCGGCGGGTTATGGAAAGATTGGAACATTCTGCGAGTATGGCTGGAAGGAAGAAACCGGCATGGTAGATCTTAACTGCCGGTCACTGACAAGAATGACAGCACTTTGTCTTCCGTATATGCATTGTGGCAGCAGAATTGTGAACCTTTCATCAGCTGCAGCATTTGGACCACAGCCTGGATTTGCAGTGTATGCAGCGACAAAATCTTACGTTTACAGCCTGTCCATGGCACTTGGCAGAGAACTTAAAGGAAGCGGTATTTATGTGACTGCCGTGTGTCCGGGACCGGTGGATACAGAATTCTTTGACCATACCGGAAAAGAAGTCGCAAGTGTGAAAAAGAAATTTCGTGCCGATGCGAAAGACGTGGTCAGAAAAGCTCTGATCGACAGCGCGAGAGGCAAAAAGATTTCCGTGTATGGTCTATCCATGAAAGCTGCCTGGGTGGCATCAAAAATTGTGCCGGACAGTGTGATCGTGGCAGTGATGGAGAAAATTGCAGAATAGGAGGTTCGCATGAAGAAAAAAGAAAAGGGACAGCCTGGTTATATTAGATGGAGAAAAGAAAAATACCTGATCGGAACGATTGCGGAGTTTGCAGTTGTCATAGCACTTGTCGTGCTTGGTTATGTGCAGACGAAGACCAAGCTGAATCTGCTCACGGTAGTTGCAGTCGTCGGGTGTCTTCCGGCATCAAAGATGCTGGTCGAATTTATTACCATTGCACCACATCAGAGTATAGAAAAAGATATTTATCAGGAAATCGAGGCAAAAGCGTCACTTTTAAAAAGAGTTTATGATCTTGTCATTACAAGTCCGGAGAAAGTGATGCCGGTTGACGCTATTGTGATTTCCGGGCATACAGTCATCGGTTATGCGTCGAATACAAAGACGGACGAGGTAACATGTGCCAGATATTTGAAGGACATGCTCAATGCAAATCATCACGAGAAAATGACGGTCAAGATATTCCACGATTACAAAGCATTTTTAAGCCGCGTGGAGGGCATGAATAATATTGTTGAGGTGGGACATACAGAGAACGGACGGGAGGACCGTGCAGTCCGGAAACTGATTTTGTCCACTTGTATGTAGAATTATGAAAGAGACGATTATCAAAGAAAATGAGTCCGGTCAGAGACTGGACAAATATTTGAAAAAATATCTTCCCCAAGCGCCTGGAAGTTTCATTTATAAAATGCTCAGAAAGAAGAATATTACATTAAATGGGAAAAAGGCAGCAGGACAGGAGAAACTTAATACCGGAGATTCGATAAAGTTTTTTCTTGCAGAGGAGACAATCGATAAATTTACAGGAAATGCAGCAGCAAGTGAGTCTTATCCGGTAAAAAAGGATTTGGAGATTATTTATGAAGACGATAATATCCTGCTTATAAATAAACCGGCAGGCATGTTATCTCAGAAAGCAAAGAAAGAAGATGTGTCACTGGTGGAATATGTGATTGGATATCTTCTGTCAAATGGTTCTGTTACAAAAGAAGAACTTCTGACATTTCACCCTGGAATCTGCAACCGTCTGGACCGAAACACAAGCGGTATGGTCGTGGCAGGGAAAAGCCTGGCCGGGCTTCAGATTATGGGGGAAGCTTTTAAAGAAAGAACCCTTGCAAAATATTACCTTTGTCTGGTCAAAGGCTGTATTAAAGAAACTTCACATATTCGTGGATATCTGAAAAAAGATGAGAAAACGAATAAAGTTATGATTAGCCGGAAAATGTCGGAAGGGGCAGCAGCCATTGAGACAGAATATGAGCCAGTGGCTTATCAAAAAGAGCTTACGCTGTTAAAGGTTCATCTGATCACCGGTCGGACGCACCAGATCCGTGCACATCTGGAAAGTATCGGACACCCGTTAATGGGGGACTACAAATATGGAAATATATCCTGGAACCACCAGTATGAGTCATATGGTGTAAAGACACAAATGCTACATTCTTATGAGCTGCATTTTCCGCAGATGCCAAAACCTTTGGAGAATCTTTCGAAAAATGTATTTCAGGCGCGTGTTCCGGGCAAATTTTATCGACTTATTAAGGAGACAGCATGGGAACATGGAACTCAAGAGGCCTTAGAGGTTCTACATTAGAAGAGATGGTCAATTGGACCAACGACCATTATCTGGAAAAGGGACTTGCCCTGATTCAGAAGATACCGACCCCCATTACACCGGTGCGCATGGACGCAGATCACAAACAGATCACACTGGCGTATTTTGAAAAACGAAGTACGGTAGATTACATTGGAGCAGTCCAGGGAATTCCAGTGTGCTTTGATGCAAAAGAATGTGTAGCTGATACATTCCCATTACATAATATCCATGAGCATCAGATTACATTTATGACTCAGTTCGAGCAACAAGATGGAATTGCGTTTATCCTGATTTATTATTCTGAACGGAACGAACTTTATTATATGCGATTTGAAGAAATGATTCGTTTCTGGAACAGAGCATGTGATGGCGGGCGTAAAAGTATCCGCTACGAGGAATTAGATCCACGATTTTTTATGAAACCAAAAAACGGGTATTATATTCCTTATCTGGACTTCATAAATCTGGATTTGGAACTCCGTGAGGAAGCTTGACAAAGTGCCTGGAAATGCGTATAATGCAATAAGGTTTTAATATGGTAGCACGCTAAAGTGCGGGAGGAATGATCTATGGAAAAACTACTTCATACGCCGGAGGGAGTCCGGGATATTTATAATGTTGAGTGCGGAAAGAAGCTGGCACTGGAAAATCGACTAAAAAAAACACTGCATTTATTTGGATATCATGATATTCAGACTCCGACCTTTGAATATTTTGATGTGTTCCGGAAGGAAATCGGAACAATACCGTCCAAAGATCTGTACAAATTTTTTGATAAAGAAGGCAACACGTTGGTTTTGCGACCAGATATAACACCGTCCATCGCACGTGTGGCTGCTACATTATTTGGAGAGGAAGATCTCCCGATACGGCTTTGTTACACAGGTAATACATTTATTAACCATTCCAACAATCAGGGACGATTAAGAGAAGTGACCCAGATGGGAGCTGAGCTGATTGGGGATGATTCCGTGGAGGCAGATGCAGAGATGCTTGCTATGGTCATTGAATCTATGCAGGCAATCGGACTTAAGGAATTTCAATTAAGCGTTGGACATCTTGGCTTTTTCCAAAGTCTTATTGAAGACGCTGCATTGGACGAAGAAGCACGGGAGCGGGTCATTGAACTGATCAACAACCGCAATTACTTCGGAGTTGAGGAATATCTGGACAGTATTATGGTAAAGAGAAGCTCAAAAGAGGCATTTGCAGCTCTTGGAAATCTGGTCGGAGGCGTGGAAGTTCTTGCAAAAGCAAAGAACATTGCACCCAATTCCAGTGGAATCATGGCTGTGAAGCGGCTGGAGAAGATTTATGATATCCTCGCACTTTACGGAGTCGAGAAGTTTGTGACTTTTGATCTGAGTATGACAGGAAATTATGGATATTATACGGGAATCATCTTCCGTGGTTATACATTTGGAACCGGAGATGCGGTAGTCAAAGGCGGCCGTTATGATCATTTGCTGGAGAAGTTTGGAAAGACATCAGCATCTATCGGCTTTGCCATTGTCATTGATGAGTTGATGAATGCTCTGATCCGCCAAAAAATCCGCATTGTTTATACAAGAAAGAATGCAATTATTCTTTATGATGAAAGCCGTGCAAGAGATGCAATCCGGCTTGCAAAAGATTTCCGGGCGAAGGCAAAGAACACAGAACTGATTAAGAAATCACCGGAGAAGGGACTGGAAGACTATATCCGGTTCGGCAAGGAATATTATGCTGGAAGTCTTGTATATATTAAGAAAAGTGGTGAGATTACCATGGTAAATCTGGTGACCGGAGAACAAAAGGAAGTTAATAATAACAAATAAAATGTCTGCTTTGGCAGACTCGGATTCGAAAACCCCTGAAAATGGGTTATGAATTTGACGATAGGAGTTTTTTATATGAGATATCTGACATTTGCCCTCGGAAAAGGGCGTCTTGCCAATCAGACCCTGGAATTGTTTGAAAAGATTGGTATTACTTGCGAAGAGATGAAGGACAAGAATTCCAGAAAGCTGATTTTTACCAATGAAGAATTGAAGCTTCGTTTCTTTCTGGCAAAGGGACCAGATGTACCGACCTATGTAGAGTATGGTGCAGCTGATATTGGAGTTGTAGGAAAGGACACCATTTTGGAGGAAGGGCGTAAAGTCCACGAGGTTCTGGATCTTGGCTATGGAAAATGTAAAATGTGTGTCTGCGGATATAAGGATGCAGCGCCGCTTTTACAGCATCATGAGTTGATCCGTGTGGCAACAAAATATCCGAATATTGCAAAAGATTATTTTTATAATAAAAAGCATCAGACTGTGGAGATCATTAAACTGAACGGTTCCATTGAACTGGCACCAATTGTTGGACTTTCTGAGGTCATTGTTGATATTGTGGAGACCGGTTCCACACTTCGTGAAAATGGACTGGAAGTTCTGGAGGAAGTATGTCCTCTTTCCGCAAGAATGATTGTGAATCCAGTCAGCATGCGTATGGAAAGCGAGCGGATCAAGAATCTGTTGATGAAGCTTCGCACACAGATTTAAAATAATAAATGGTTTCTGGACAGAAAAAGCAAAAAGACATGTAAGATGATAACAGGAGCCTTGAATATAGGAGGAAGAACGGCAATGAGAATACAGAAATTAGATGAAAACAGCAGAAAAAATCTATTAGAAGATCTGTTAAAGAGAAGCCCGAACAATTATGGACAGTATGAGCAGGGAGTGACAGAAATTCTCGCAAATGTAAAGGCAAACGGAGATCAGGCTCTGTTTGAGTACACAAAAAAATTTGATCAGGCAGACTTAAATGCAGGAAACATCAAAGTTACAGATGCTGAGATTGAAGAGGCTTATGCACTGGTAGATCGAAAGCTTGTTGAGATTATCCGTAAATCACTTGCAAATATACGTACTTATCATGAAAAACAGCGTCAGACAAGCTGGTTTGACAGCAAACCGGACGGAACGATCCTTGGACAGAAAGTGACAGCACTTCACAGAGTAGGTGTGTATGTACCAGGTGGAAAGGCAGCGTATCCATCTTCTGTATTGATGAACATTGTACCGGCAAAGGTAGCTGGAGTTGATGAGATTATTATGGTGACACCTCCGGGAAAAGACGGAAAGGTAACACCGACTACACTGGTGGCAGCAAAAGAGGCCGGAGCAGATGCAATCTATAAAGTCGGCGGAGCACAGGCAATCGGAGCACTTGCTTATGGAACTGAGAGCATACCAAAAGTTGACAAAATCGTAGGACCTGGTAATATTTATGTGGCACTTGCAAAGAAAGCAGTTTATGGTTATGTAAGTATTGATGCCATTGCCGGACCAAGTGAGATTCTTGTTATTGCAGACGAGACTGCAAATCCAAGATTCGTGGCAGCAGACCTTCTGTCACAGGCAGAACATGATGAACTCGCCTCAGCAATCCTTGTAACAACAAGCGAAGAACTTGCCAAGAAAGTTTCTGATGAGACTGACAAGTTCATAAAAGAATTATCCCGTGGTGAGATTATTCAGAAATCTCTCGATAACTATGGATACATACTGGTTACAGATACGATGGATGAGGCAATTGAGACAGCAAATGAGATTGCCTCCGAGCATCTTGAAATCCAGACAAAGAATCCATTTGATGTCATGACAAAAATCCGTAATGCCGGAGCTATTTTCATCGGAGAGTACGCAAGTGAGCCACTGGGAGATTATTTTGCCGGACCGAACCATGTTCTTCCGACAAATGGAACTGCAAAATTCTTCTCACCACTTTCCGTAGATGATTTTATTAAGAAATCAAGTATAATATCTTATTCTGAAAATGCACTTCGTGCGATCCACGAGGATATTGAAGCATTTGCTACAGCTGAACACTTAACTGCACATGCAAATTCAATTAAAGTTCGTTTTGAGAAATAAGGAGGCTTGAAAGATATGGCAAGAATAGCAACAAAGAAACGTACAACAAAAGAAACTGACATTGAAGTAACACTGAATCTTGATGGAACCGGGAACAATCAGATCGATACTGGAATTGGATTTTTTGATCATATGTTGGACGGAATGGCAAGACATGGGTTGTTCGATCTTACCGTAAAGGTCAATGGAGATCTGGATGTGGATTGTCATCACACCATAGAAGATACCGGAATCGTAATCGGACAGGCAATTTTGGAAGCGGTAGGAGATAAAGCCGGAATCAAGCGGTTCGGGCATATGATTCTTCCGATGGACGAGACACTGGCACTGTGTGCAGTAGATCTTTCCGGACGTCCATATTTGAAATATGATGCAGAATTTACGGTAGAGAATGTCGGTGAGCTGGATACCGAAATGATCAAAGAATTCTTCTATGCCATATCTTACAGTGCAATGATGAATATTCATCTGAAAATTATGGATGGAGAGAATAATCACCATATGGCAGAAGCCCTGTTCAAGAGCTTTGGTAAGGCTCTTGACATGGCGACAATGAGAGAACCGCGTATTGATGAGGCGTGGACAACGAAAGGAAGCCTGTAAAAGGAGAGAATAAAACTTAATTATGATAAGTTACAGAAAATTAATCCCATGTATTTATATTGCAGGAGGGAAAGCGATAAAATGGTTTAATGACCGGGAAGTACTGGCAGATAATGTAGTAGAGCTCGCGAAGCACTACAGCGACCGCGGGGCAGATGAACTTCTGATTTTTGATTTATCAGATTCTGATGATGATCACGAGGCATCTTTAAATCTTCTCAGACAGATTCATAATGTGATCAGTATTCCAATGGTAGCAGGAGGCAACATCAAACGTATGGAAGATGTACAGAGAATCCTGTATTCCGGAGCTAAACGAGTGATTTTGAATTTTTCAAAACCGGACAGTGCTGAGATGATGGCAAAAGCGGCTGAACGTTTCGGAAAAGAGAAGGTTGCAGTTTCGTTAGATGATTTTGACGGATTGTTCAAGAATCAGCATTTGATTGAAGATAATTGCAGCCAACTGATTTTTATGCACAGACTGGATCTGAACTCTGTTGTGGCAGTTACAGACATTCCATGTGTCATTGTGACTGATACGATGGAAGAACTGGAATTATTTAAAATTTTAAAATCCGAAGGAGTCAAAGGTCTGTCTGGACGATATATCAGTCAGCCGGAAATGAATTTTAATGATTTTAAAGAACTCTGCGAAAAAGAAGATATTCAGATGACTTCATTTGAAAGTATTATGGAGTTCTCACAGTTTAAGAAAAATCCGCAGGGGCTTCTTCCGGTCATCGTACAGCATTACCAGACAGGAGAAGTGCTGATGCTGGCGTATATGAATGAAGAAGCATTTAACCAGACGGTTAAGACCGGGCGCATGACTTATTACAGCAGAAGCAGACAGAAGCTTTGGCTGAAAGGAGAGACAAGCGGACATTTTCAGTATGTGAAGTCACTGACAATAGATTGCGATCTGGATACGCTCCTTGCAAAAGTCGATCAGGTGGGAGCAGCTTGTCACACAGGAAATCCAACTTGTTTCTTCCAGCCTATTGTTGGAAGTGATAATAATGAGAAGAGCCCGGTACAGGTGTTCGAACATGTTTACCAGACAATTATTGACAGAAAAAATAATCCAAAGGAGGGGTCTTATACAAATTATCTCTTTGAACAGGGACAGGATAAGATCCTGAAGAAGATTGGAGAAGAAGCAACCGGCATTGTGATTGCCTCCAAAAATCCAAATCCGGAAGAATTGAAAACGGAAATGGCAGATTTCCTTTATCATGCTATGGTACTGATGGTGGAAAAAGGAATTACATGGGAAGATATTACAAATCAGTTATTGCAGAAATAGATTCCTTGCAGGTATAGGTGCATAAGTAAGTTCATAGATTTAAGAAAGCGATAAATGTTCAATAATGAATAAGATGGAGGAAGCTATGAATGATGCAGAAAGACGCAGGCAGGAGCTTTTGGAGCAGACAAGGGCTCTGTATAATGATAGAAGGACGATACCTGCAGTACACCCAAGATATGCAAATGCATATCATTACCTGTATGGAAAGTCACAAGAGGATATAAATGAAGATACAAAAGGCGGAACATTTGGAATCCGCCTTTTTTTGTGTGCATTGATGTTTGCTGCATTTTTAACAATGGATAAACAAAAACAGGAAGTATTTCATATGAGCAGCAGTGATATAGCCAATGAAATTACAAAAGATACGGATATTCAGGAAATTTGGAAATCATTGTAACAGGTTGTAATAAATTGTAACAAAACCTTAAGAAATTCCTAATAACTATCCCGTTGAGAAAAATGTCGAACTGAGCTATACTTAACTGAGAATAAGAAAAGGAAAAGTGGAGAAAGAATACCTATGAGTAAATTTCGAGATGAAGATGAATTTAATATAGATGAAGATCAGAGATATGCTTTTGGTGAAGACTATGATCTGGACGATGAAGACAGCGGATTAGATGACGATGAAGACTATGGAGACTATGATCTGGACGATGATTATATAGATTACGGAACAGAAGCAGAAGATTCGGAGAGGTATTCTGACTATGACGAAGACGATGATTGGATTTCTCATGAGAATAGAAGAATCCATGGAAACCATTCGAAGAAAAAATCGGATGATCTGAAAGGGTATGATAGCAGAAGTGAAAGACATGAAAGCCTTAAAAACCACCGAAAGAGAAAGAAGAGGAATCAAATCCTGATTTTGGCAGCCTGTTTAGTACTTGCATGTCTGGTCTTGACCGGAATATTAAAGTTTGCCGGAGTGATTGGTGTTAAGACTGAAGTTACGCTCAAAGCAGATAAGATTGAAATACAACAGAACAGTCAGGATCCGGTAAATCTTACAGCTACGGCAACATCGGAGGACGAGAAAAAAGCTGCCAAAGTATGGCTGGATAAGAAAAAGGGTTACAGTGTTGCAGATTTCATCAATGAACTGAGAGCTGGAAAGAATTATGAGATTTCCACAGATGCCAAGACTGATACAGAAGGAAAATACAAGATCACGATTAAGATGAATTCCGATATCCAGAAAAAGCTGGAGAATGAATGGAAACATAAAGTCAGACTGACAGTTGAAGGCGGTACATTTGTTGTGACAAATCCAACAGGAACATGGGATGGAGACAAGTTTAAGAAGTACGATGGTACATATGTAATGAATGATTTTGTGGTTTCCAAAGGTAAGACTTATTATTTTGATGCAGATGGTAATAAAGTAACCGGAAAGCAGACCATCAATAATGCAACATATTTCTTCAATAAAGACGGTGTTATGCAGACGGGATGGAAGAAAACTGATGACGGAACATATTATCTAGGGGATAATGGTGCGGCAGTCATTGGCTGGCAGACCATTGAAGAAGATGATTATTATTTCGACAATAGTGGAATTATGGCGACCGGAGAAGTTCAGGTAGGTCTTGTAAAATGTACATTTTCCAAAAAAGGTAAACTGAAATCAAAAGGAGATGTCAATATTGATGCGAGTAAACCGATGGTGGCGCTTACATTTGATGACGGACCGGGAGAACGAACTGGAGAGCTTCTGGCTCAGTTAGAGAAGTATAATGCACATGCAACATTTTTATGCAGGGAAAGAATATTCCGGGAAAAGAAGATTTTGTAAAGAAGATGAAAGAAATTGGTTGTGAATTAGGAAACCATTCTTATGACCATCCGCAGCTTACAAAGCTCAGTGCAGATAAGATCGCAAATCAGATTGGTACAACGAACGATCTGATCCAACAGGCAGCAGGATCCACGGCAACCGTCATGAGACCACCTTATGGTGCAATCAATGATACGGTAAGATCTTCTGTAGGACTGCCAATGATTTTATGGAGTATTGATACCCTGGATTGGAAGACAAGAAATGCACAGTCAAGCATTGATACGGTTATGAATGATGTACAGGATGGAGATGTTATTCTGATGCATGATATCCATACAGAATCTATTGATGCGGCACTTGTCCTGATTCCAAAACTTGAAGAAGCAGGCTATCAGCTTGTGACGGTTTCAGAGATGGCAAAGGCAAAAGGCGTTGCATTACAGAACGGTGAGAAGTATGTTGATTTCTGGGCAAAAGATGTAGAAAAGTATAAGAGCAGCGGCTCAGCCCTGACAGATACAAGCAGCAGTTCATCATCTGATGCGAAGAGTGAAGCAACATCTGATGCAGACAACTCAAAGAAAAGTGACAGCAGTTCTAAAAAGAGTAGCAAGAAGAGTAATTGAAATCATAAGGTGTTAAAGAAAGAATCTGTATAATATATCAGCTGGGAGATGACTTCCACCTTTATAGGTGGTGAGAAACAAGCTTGTATCAGTGGGGGAGTCAATCCCCCAGCTGATATAGCCTCCGGCGGGATTGCAGAGGTGCGCAGTAGAAGTATGTCATGCAATTGCATGACGCGCACCTCGCAGCAAGAATGCCGAGGCATTCTTGAATATTATTCAATAGTTAAGAAGGGACAACTTGTGAAAGCTAAAAGGACAAACATTATAAAAAAACAAGGAACAAAGACATTGGCAGGGATTCTGGCAGTTGGCATGACATTTGGCACACCGATTTCAGTACTTGCAGATGATAATACATCTGACAGTACGATGGAACAACAGGCAGGGGTACAAAATGTACTGGCTAAAAAAGTCGATGGTTCAGAAACTTTAGTAAAAGTATCTGAAGTAGTACTTGGAATGATTCAGCGCAATGAGGTGAAGCTGGACACCGATAAGTTTCTGAAAGATGTGACGACTGGACAGAAGGTAGATCCGACAACCGGAGAACGAGTAACAGAACTGGGAACACCCGTAGAACCGAGCGAACCGGAAATACCGACAACACCGACAGAACCGAGTGAACCGGAAATACCGGAAACACCGGCAGAACCGAGTGAGCCGGAAGCACCGACAACACCGAGTGATCCAGATGAACCGGAAACTCCTGCTGACAATATAGAAAATACAGAGACAGATCAGAATGGGCAAGCTAATCAGGAGGAAGCGGTTCAAACTGAGAATACAGAAACAGCAAGTAATGAGGATTTAATTTCCAGGCAGCAGATTGTAAAACTTCCACAGATTATTGATGATTTCAGATTTTGGACAGTTGCGAGAACTTATGCATTTGCAAAGGATGATCTGTATGTCAGAGAATCCATTCCGGAAGGAATAGATGGAACCGCCGACACATCAGATGAGTCTTTGAAAGCAGATAAAAAGGCTGCGAAAAAAGAAGCAAAAAAGTTAAATGCCATTTACGAAAAGGCAGAGCAGAATAAAAAAGCAGCAATTCACGCAGAGCTTATTACCGAACAGCAACAGACAGAAGACGATGTGACGCTAAACGAGAATGTAACAGATCAGAATGCTGAGCAGGTCCGTTACATTGGTAAACTTGATAAGAATGGTCTTCTTTACATTTTAAAAGAAGAAGAAAATGGCTGGCTTTACGTAGAGTCCGGTAATGTCAGAGGATTTGTGAAAGCATCAGAAGTTTATACCAGCAATGCAGCGCAGAAACTTTTGGAAGTTTATCAAAAAGAAGCAAAGAAAACTGCAGCAGAGAATGGGACTGAATATACTGGAATTGAAGGAACGGCAGCAATTGCCCAGACATTAGTTTCACCACTGGAAAATCAGGCATATACGTATCTGCGTGCAACGGTAAATCAAACTGTTGCAGATAAGAATTATGCGACGGTAAATGCGACGATGCTGAATGTACGTGAGGGCAAAGGTACAGAATCCAGAATCGTGGGAACGATGAATCAGGGAGCACTTTGTTATGTGCTTGCAGATGCGGATTCTGACTGGGTATATGTGGAGTCCGCAGATGTGCGTGGATTTGTGGCAAGACAATATCTGAATACTGGAGATGAAGTAACCACACAGGTGGAGATTACAGGTGAGGATCACTATCAGACTGCAGAAGAAATCATATCGCCAGAAGAGAATCAGGCACTTTACTATACACTGATGTCTACAAAAGAAGGAACTCCGAATGGAGCAGTTCGAGAATCTATTTTGGAATATGCGTCTCAGTTTATAGGTAATCCATATGTCTGGGGAGGAACCAGTCTGACAGAAGGGGCAGACTGTTCGGGATTTGTGCAGCAGATTTATAAGGCATACGGATATGAACTTCCAAGAGTTGCACAAGATCAGAGTCAGTATGGGACACAGATTCCTGTGGAAGATGCCCAGCCGGGAGATCTGATTTTCTACGCAAAAGCGGGACATGTTTATCATGTAGTCATGTATGCTGGCGATGGAAAAACGATTGAGGCAGCCAACACGAAAGCCGGAATTATCAGTGGCACTGTCAATACGGAAAATGCAGTGTGGGCAACTCGTATATTGGAGGATAATGAGGTAGTTGTTGATGGAGGCATTGGAGAAGTCAATGCGACGACAGATATGTATGGTACATGTCTTGGGAATTTTAAGATTACATACTACTGCGCATGCGAAAAGTGTTGTAATAAAGCAGATGGAATTACAGCAACAGGAAGCCGTGTGGCAGAAGGAAGAACCATTGCAGTTGATCCAAGTGTCATTCCATACGGAACAAAAGTTATCATCGGAGGACATATATTTACAGCAGAAGACTGTGGTGGAGCGATTAAGCAGAATCACATTGATATCTATGTGAACAGCCATGAAGAGGCAGAGGCGCTTGGCGTGGCAAATGCCTCTGTATATCTGGTGAAGTAAGAATTTTTTTTGAAGATTTATTATGAATTGCAAAATGAGAGACAGTAAAGTAATGAAATCATGCTTTGCTGTCTTTTCTGAGCTAAAAACACAGGCGTTTATTTTCATATAGAGGATAATAAAAAGGAAGAAAATTATGAGCAGGGAAAACAAATACGAGATTGATATGTGTAATGGATCAATCATGGACAAGTTAATATCATTTGCATTGCCGTTGATGTTATCCGGTATGCTGCAGTTAATGTTCAATGCGGTGGATATTGTAGTCGTAGGAAGATTCAGTGGAAGCCAGTCTCTTGCGGCAGTAGGGGCAACGACAGCGCTTATTTATCTTTTTACAAACTTATTTATTGGTATTTCTCTTGGTGCAAATGTATTAGCTGCCCGATACTATGCAGCGGGAAAGCATGAAGAAATGTCCGAGACCGTTCATACAGCGATGATGTTTGCTTTGATCAGTGGAATTATTATGATTTTTGTGGGATTATTTTTTTCAAGACTTGCGCTTGAGATTATGGGTACCCCTTCTGATGTTATTGATCAGGCAACGTTGTATATGAGAATTTATTTCCTGGGTATGCCTTTTTTTATGCTTTATAATTACGGCGCAGCCATATTAAGAGCTGTCGGAGATACGAAACGGCCGCTGATATTCCTGATTATTTCCGGAGTGGTCAATGCATGCTTAAATATGTTGCTTGTTATTGTATTCCATCTGGACGTGGCAGGAGTTGCAATTGCAACGGTGACTTCACAATTTATTTCCTGTGTACTGGTAATTGGTTGTTTATACAGAACTAAGAGCAGCTACCAGTTACGATTTTCCCGCTTGAAGATACGGAAAGAATATCTGAAACCAATCTGCCAGGTTGGAATCCCGGCTGGAATTCAAAGTACTGTAATTAATTTTTCAAATGCATTGCTTCAATCTTCGGTGAATTCATTTGGTTCAACAACTATGGCCGGATATACAGCAGCAAATAATATTTTTGGATTCTTATATGTCTCTGTCAATGCGATCACACAGGCATGTATGAGCTTTACCAGTCAGAACTATGGACTGCGAAAACTGAAACGTATGGATAAAATATTGATGGATTGCCTGATTCTGACGGTTGTCGTATCGCTTGTATTAGGAGGCGGAGTTTATTTATTTGGAGCAGAGATTCTGAGATTATATACAGAAGAGGCGGAAGTAATCCGTTGTGGTATAGAAATTTTTGCATATACCACCGTGACATATTTCCTGTGCGGAATTATGGATCTTTTTCCAGGGGCACTCCGTGGTATGGATCGTTCAACAGTACCGATGATCTTATCCGTTATTGGTACAGTGGGAACAAGAATTGTATGGGTGTTCTGGTTGTTCCCGGCTCACCGTTCGCTGGCATTTCTGTTTATTTCATATCCGGCATCATGGCTCATTACAATTGCGATGCAAGTTATTTGCTTTTATTTTGTGAGGAGAAAAGTGCATGGGTAACAGTAGGTTATGCTAAGATTTGACAGGAAATCCTGGATGTAACCGATAGTGAATAATATGTGGGAAAATATGCAATCGAATTTAATTGACTATTATCTGATTACCATATATTATTATATATTGTTAACCATTACTAAACGTCAGTCAGTGTTTAGAATTTTGGAAGTTTTGTAGTAATTTACGATTTTCACTCTAGAATAGACTAAAATACAGCAAAAAAACAGTTACAAAAAACAACGAAAATTTATGATTTTACAAGAAAAAACAGTAAGAATTTCTTTGTGTATATTGCACAAAGAATCGAGGAGATTTAATGAGAAAGCTTGCTTTAAATGATGAAATATTACTAAAAATCGAGAAGCCTGCCCGTTATATCGGAGGCGAGTATAATTCGGTCATGAAAGACCCGGAAAAGGTAGATGTCAGGTTCGCTATGTGTTTTCCGGACGTCTACGAAATTGGAATGTCCCATCTTGGCATCCAGATTCTTTATGACATGTTCAACCGCCGTGAGGATGTGTGGTGTGAGCGTGTCTATTCTCCGTGGGTAGATCTGGACAAGGTGATGCGCGAGGAACATATTCCTCTTTTTGCATTGGAATCTCAGGATCCAGTGAAAGAGTTTGATTTTCTCGGTATTACAATCCAGTACGAAATGTGCTATACGAATATTTTGCAGATTCTGGATCTGAGTGGAATTCCGCTTCACGCGAAAGAAAGGACGGAGGATGATCCAATTGTAATTGGCGGCGGTCCTTGCACCTATAATCCGGAACCGATTGCAGAATTTTTTGATATGTTTTATATCGGTGAAGGAGAAACGGTTTATGACCAGCTCTTAGATATTTACAAAGAAAATAAGAAAAATGGTGGAAGCAGATGGGATTATCTGGCAAAAGCTGCAGAGGTAGAAGGTATCTATGTTCCGGCGTTCTATGATGTAACATATAAAGAAGATGGCACGATTGATTCATTTGTACCGAATCATCCAAATGCAAAAGAAAAGATCAAGAAGCAGCTTGTAATGGATATGAGTGAGGCTGTCTACCCGGAGAATCCGGTCGTTCCATTTATTCGTGCGACGCAGGACCGTGTTGTACTTGAAATCCAGCGTGGCTGTATCCGAGGCTGCCGCTTCTGTCAGGCAGGAATGTTGTACCGTCCGACCAGAGAAAAAGACGTAGAGGTTTTGAAACAGTATGCTTATAAGATGTTAAAGAGCACCGGGCATGAAGAGATTTCGCTTAGTTCCTTAAGTTCCAGTGATTACAGTCAGCTAAAGGAGCTTGTAAACTTCCTGATCGATGAATTTAAAGGAAAAGGAATCAATATTTCTCTGCCGTCTCTTCGAATTGATGCCTTTTCTCTGGATGTTATGGAACGTGTCCAGGATATTAAGAAAAGCAGTGTGACATTTGCACCGGAGGCTGGTTCCCAGAGAATGAGGAATGTGATTAATAAAGGACTTACGGAAGAGGATATTCTCGGTGGTGCAGGACAGGCATTTGACGGGGGCTGGAACAAGGTAAAACTTTACTTTATGCTTGGACTTCCGACGGAAACTGAAGAAGATATGAAAGAGATTGCGGTTCTGGCAGATAAAATTGCGAGACGCTACTATGAGATTCCAAAGGATCAGCGCAATGGAAAATGTCAGATTACAGCCAGTAGTTCTTTCTTTATTCCGAAACCGTTCACTCCATTCCAGTGGGCGCCGATGTATGAAAATACAGAATATATTGCAAGAGCTGCCACTGTGAAACATGCATTTCAAGATCAGCTTAACCGTAAGAGTCTGAAGTACAACTGGCATGATGCAGAAGTGACTGTTCTGGAAGGTATCCTTGCCAGAGGCGACCGAAAGGTCGGAAAACTGATTGAGGAAGTATATCGTCTGGGAGCTATTTACGATTCCTGGAGTGATCAGTTCGACAATGATAAATGGATGCAGGCATTTGAAAATACTGGAATTGATATTGGATTTTACAATTTACGAGAACGCTATGAAGATGAAGTGTTCCCGTGGGATTTCATTGATATTGGTGTTACGAAAAAATTCTTGAGAAAAGAATGGGACAAAGCTATGAAAGGAGAAGTAACACCGAACTGCAGAATGCAGTGTTCCGGCTGTGGTGCCGCAAGATGGGGAGGAGGTGTCTGTGTTGAAGGCAAGAATTAAATTTCGAAAATACGGATGTATGAAATTTATCGGACATTTGGATGTTATGCGTTTCTTTCAAAAAGTGATGCGGCGGGCAGACATACCGATCGCGTTCAGTGGCGGATACAGTCCGCATATGATCATGTCATTTGCTCAGCCACTAGGAATCGGCCTTACCAGTGACGGAGAATATCTGGATATTGAATTGACAGAGCCGATTGATTCAAAAGAAGCGGTGGCCCGAATGAATGCAGTCAGCGTAGAAGGAATTGAGATGGTAAGTATGGTGCAGATTTCCGAGGAGAAAAAGGCCAGTGGTATGACGATTACGGCAGCCTCCGATTATCAGGTGTTTTTACTGGAATCAGGAAAGAGTTCGGATGTTCGAAGAAATATTCCGTCTGAATGGAAAGAATCCTGGGACGAGTTCTTAAGTCAGGAGCAGATTTTGGTTTGGAAGAAGACAAAGAAGAGCGAAAAAGAAGTTGATATTAAGCCGATGATTTACGGGTCAGAAATAAAGGAAGAATATATATATCTATATTTGGCAACCGGTAGCGAACAGAACTTGAAACCAGATCTTGTAATGGAAACATTTCTGAAATATATTGGGCAGGAAGATGCACCGTTGTTCTATAATCGCCTCGATGTATATGCAAGGGACGAGGCTGGAAAACTGGTGCCCCTTGAGGCACTTGGGACACCGATGGTCTGTTCTTAGTTAGAAAGAGTAGTTTGACGTGTTTTTTACAGCGAGAATGTGCCGAGGCGCATTCTTTGTTCAATAAGACAAGGAGTGATTGACTTGAGTAAAAAAGAAGTAAAGACAAATGCCATGCGTATGTTGGATCGTATGAAGATTCCATATGAATATGAAGAATATGAATGTGATGAATTTTCAGACGGTATTGAGACTGCGGATAAGTTAGGGTATGATCATAAATATGTATACAAGACACTGGTAACAACAGGAAAAAGCGGTGGGCATTATGTCTTTGTTATTCCTATCGAGGAAGAAATCGATTTTAAGAAGGCTGCAAAAGTTGTAGGTGAAAAATCACTGGAGATGCTTCATCTGAAAGAATTGACAAAGGTGACTGGATATGTGCGGGGAGGCTGTACATCAATCGGAATGAAGAAACAGTTCCCGACAGTGATCCAGGAAGATGCAAAAGAACTGGATCATATGCATGTCAGCGGTGGAAAGCTGGGCATGCAATTGACTTTGTTGCCTGAAGATCTTGCAAAAGCCGCAAACGCACAGTTTGCTGATGTTATTCATAAAGATTAACAGAGGATTTTTTGCGAGAATGCCGAGGCATTCTTGAAAGAAGGAGAGACAATTATGGATAATTACCTGACAGAAAATATTGATACCGTAATTTTTGATATTGGAAATGTATTGATACATTTTGCGTGGGAGGACTATCTTCATGATCTTGGTTATGAAGGTGCGATGTTTGACCGTGTGGCAGATGCAGTATTTCGCAGTGATGACTGGGATAAAGGTGATTCCGGACTTTACACGACACAGGAGTGGCTTGACTCGTTTATTGAAAATGATCCGGAGATTGAGGGAGATATCCGCAAAGTGTTCGAAGGATTTGGCGCGTCCATTGTCCCGTATCCGGTAACAGAACGTTGGCTTTCGTATATTCGTGAAAAAGGAATGAAAATGTACTATCTGTCCAATTATTCTGACGAAATGTACTGTCAGTCAGAGGAGCAATTAAGCTTTTTGAAAACATTTCACGGAGGGGTATTTTCCTGGAAGGAGAAATGTATGAAGCCGGATCCAAAAATTTATGAGATACTTCTTAAGCGTTATAAAATCGTTCCGGAACAGGCACTGTTCTTTGATGACAGACCTGAAAATGTGGAAGGTGCACGAAAGGTGGGCATAAATGGAGTCGTATTTAATACAGATATTCCATTGCAGATGCTTGAAAAATAATGTAATATATCAGAAGATAGTTTTTTCATTGGATGATAAATTATTCAGCATTACTAGATTATGTTATGTGGAGGAATACAAAAAAGATGATAAAGGTCGTAAAATTCGGAGGAAGCTCACTGGCTAGTGCTGCTCAGTTCAAAAAAGTAGGAGCTATTATCCGAAAAGAAGAGACAAGACGTTATGTGGTTCCGTCAGCGCCTGGAAAGCGTCATTCTGGTGACACAAAAGTGACAGACCTTTTGTATAAATGTTACGGACAGGCAATTTTAGATGATGACAGAGAAGAGGATTTTGAAGAAATCCTGAAAGTTATCAAAGATCGATATGATTCTATTATTAATGGATTGGAGCTTACGATTTCTCTGGACGATGAATTTAAGACGATTCAGGAAAACTTCAGTAAAAAGATCGGGAGAGATTACGCTGCTTCCAGAGGAGAATATCTGAATGGTATTATCATGGCAGCTTATCTGGGATATGAATTTATTGATGCAGCTGAAGTCATTTTCTTTGATGAAGAAGGAGAATTTGACGCTGAGAAGACAAACGAAGTATTATCCGAGAGACTGGCGCATACAGAGCGGGCAGTCATTCCTGGATTCTATGGATCTAATCCGGACGGAACAATCCATACATTTTCCAGAGGAGGATCTGATATTACAGGTTCTATCGTAGCAAGAGCAGTACATGCAGATATGTATGAGAACTGGACAGACGTATCAGGTTTCCTGATTGCAGATCCGCGTATTATCAAGAATCCAAAGGCAATCGACGTGATTACTTACAGAGAGCTTCGTGAGTTGTCTTACATGGGTGCAACAGTTCTTCATGAAGACGCAATCTTCCCTGTAAGAAGAGAAGGAATTCCAATCAACATCCGGAATACTAATGCTCCGGAAGACAAGGGAACTCTGATTGTTGAAGCAACATGCCAGAAACCGAGATTTACAATCACTGGTGTGGCTGGTAAGAAGGATTTTGCCTCCATTACAGTTGAAAAAGCCATGATGAACTCAGAGGTAGGGTTCTGTCGTAAAGTTCTGACAGTATTTGAAGATAATGGAATTTCTATTGAACATATGCCATCTGGAATTGACACTATGACAATCTTCGTTCATCAGGACGAATTTGCTGAGCGAGAGCAGAAAGTGATTGCGGGAATCCATCGTGCAGTTGAACCGGATTTCCTGGAACTGGAATCAGATCTTGCGCTGATCGCGGTTGTAGGACGCGGTATGCGTGCCACAAGAGGAACTTCCGGAAGAATATTCTCAGCACTGGCACATGCAAATGTTAACGTAAAGATGATCGATCAGGGTTCCAGTGAGCTGAATATTATCATTGGTGTGAGAAATCACGATTTTGATGCAGCAATTAAAGCAATTTATGACATTTTTGTAAATACAAGAATTTAGAGGAGAAACTATGATCATAGATTTTCACACGCATATGTTTCCGGATAAAATTGCTGCAAGAACGATTGATTTCCTGTCAAAGACAGGCGGTGACATGAATCCGTTTACCGATGGAACATGGAAAGGGCTAAAAGAATCTACAAAACAGGCAGGTATTGATCATTCTATCGTGCTTCCGATTGCAACCAGACCAGGTCAGTTTCATACAATCAATGAATTTGCAACACATTTTCAGGAAGGGACACTCATTTCTTTTGGAAGTCTGCATCCGGAAAGTGAGAATTATAAAGAAGAACTGAAACAGATTCAGGATATGGGCATGAAAGGAATCAAACTTCATCCGGATTATCAGGATACTTATTTTAACGATATCCGTTATAAGAGAATTATTTCCTATGCTACTGAGCTTGGACTGATAATCAGCGTGCATGCAGGTCAAGATCCGAAGTGTCCGGATAATATACACTGCACGCCGGCCATGGCAGAAGAAGTATTGAATGAAGTGGAACCAGAGAAACTGGTGCTTGCACACATGGGTGGTAATGAGCTCTGGAGTGAGGTGGAAGAACGGCTGGTTGGAAGAAATGTTTATTTTGATACAGGTGTGATTCTTGACCGTATGCCGCAAGAACAGTTCCTTCGTATGGTACGCGAACACGGTGCAGACAGGATTGTATTTGGAACTGATTCTCCGTGGGCAGATCAGAAAAAGTTTGTAGAGATTTTGAAGGAAATGCCTTTGGAAGAGGAAGAACGAAATCAGATTTTTGCTGGGACAGCAGTAAAATTACTGGGATTATAATTACACATTAATTGTGAACGGTTCTGCAGTTTTTGATAAGCGTTGAAAATTATTTTTGAATTTTTGGAAAAAGACTTGATTTTTGAAAAATCATATGCTAATATATACAGGTATGCCGCACAATGAGGTTTTAAAGTCTTGCAAAATTATTTTGCAGACACCGTAATTGGCGAGTAATGATAATAGGAGGTGCCATATGTACGCAATTATAGCAACAGGTGGTAAACAGTACAAAGTAGCTGAAGGCGATATCATTAAAGTAGAGAAGCTTGGTGTTGAGGCTGGAGAGACTTATACTTTCGACCAGGTGCTCGCAGTAAGCAACGACGGATTAAAGGTTGGTAATCCGACTGTTGAAGGTGCAACAGTTGAAGCTTCTGTAGTTGAGAACGGTAAAGCAAGAAAAGTTATCGTTTACAAGTATAAGAGAAAAACTGGATACCATAAGAAAAACGGTCACAGACAGCAGTACACTGCAGTTAAGATCGAGAAGATTAATGCATAATTAATTTTTGGAGATTATCCATGATTCATGTAGTCATTTATCAAAATGAGAAGGAAGAATGTACAGGATTTCAGACAGAGGGACATGCTGAATATGCAGATCCAGGACAGGATATTGTGTGTGCAGCAGCATCGGTATTGATTATCAATACGATGAATGCAATTGAACTTTATACAGAAGATGCATTTTCTGTATTTTCTGATGAAGAGACAGGCATGATTTCTTGGCATCTGGAAGGTAATCCTTCTAAAGAAGCCGGACTTCTTCTGAACACGATGATTCTCGGACTCAAAGGAATGGCTGATGACGAGAACTACGAAGAATATATTGATTTAACTTTCGAGGAGGTGTAACAACCATGATGAACTTAAATCTTCAGTTTTTTGCTCATAAAAAAGGAGTTGGTTCTACAAAGAACGGTAGAGATTCCGAGTCTAAGAGACTTGGTGCTAAGAGAGCTGACGGACAGTTTGTAAAAGCTGGTAATATCCTTTACAGACAGCGTGGAACAAAGATTCACCCAGGTCTTAACGTAGGACGTGGCGGAGATGATACATTATTCGCTCTCGTTGATGGCGTTGTAAGATTTGAAAGAAAAGGAAGAGATAAGAAACAGGTTTCTATCTATCCAGTAGCATAATTAAGAATGAGCAAAAGATGCTGCAATATAACTGATGCTAGTTGTTAGTTATGTGCAGCATCTTTTTTCTTTATCATAAAACAGCATTTTATTATAAAAAAGGAGAAAGAACATGTTTGCAGACAGAGCGACAATATCGATCAGATCCGGAAAAGGTGGCGATGGACACGTCAGTTTCCGAAGAGAATTATATGTTCCCAACGGCGGACCGGACGGCGGTGACGGTGGTCGTGGCGGAGATGTAATCTTTGAAGTGGACGAAGGATTGAATACTCTTCAGGATTACAGACACCGCAGAAAATATGCAGCGAAAGACGGTGAACCAGGCGGAAAAAAGAGATGCCATGGTAAAGACGCTGATGATATCGTATTGAAAGTTCCTGAAGGGACTGTCATCAAAGAGGCTGAGTCAGGCAAGGTCATTGCCGATATGTCTGGAGACAACAGACGTCAGGTCATCTTAAAAGGTGGAAAAGGAGGCCTTGGAAATCAGCATTTTGCGACAGCGACTATGCAGATTCCGAAGTATGCACAGCCTGGACAGCCGGCAAAAGAGCTGATGGTAAAACTTGAGCTTAAGGTAATCGCTGACGTTGGACTGGTAGGTTTCCCGAATGTCGGAAAATCTACACTTCTTTCCAGAGTAACCAATGCACAGCCGAAAATTGCAAATTATCACTTTACAACACTCAATCCGAACCTTGGAGTTGTTGATCTTGAAGGCGCAAACGGATTTGTTATCGCGGATATTCCGGGACTCATTGAGGGAGCATCTGAAGGTATCGGACTTGGACATGAATTTTTGAGACATATTGAGCGTACAAAGATGATGATTCATGTTGTAGATGCAGCAGGAAGTGAAGGACGTGATCCAGTGGATGATATTCATAAGATCAATGCAGAGCTACATGCATACAATGCAGAGATTGCAAGCCGACCACAAGTCATTGCAGCGAATAAAGTAGACCTGATTTACGATGATGGTGAGTCAGAAAATCCGGTAGAACGTCTGAAAAAAGAATTTGAACCGCAGGGAATCAAAGTATTTCCAATTTCTGGTGTTACAGGAGCAGGAATCAAAGAGCTTCTTTATTATGTTTCTACTGAAATTGAGAAGCTGGATGTTGCGCCGATCATCTTCGAGCCTGAGTACTTCCCGGATGAAGAACTTATTAATCTGGATCTTCCATATACAGTTGAGAAAGAAGACGATATGTATATAGTAGAAGGACCAAAGATTGAGAAGATGCTTGGTTACACGAACCTGGATTCGGAAAAAGGATTTGCGTTCTTCCAGAAGTTCTTAAAGGATACAGGAATCCTGGAGCAGCTTGAAGAACTTGGAATAGAAGAAGGAGATACTGTGAAAATGTATGGCCTTCAGTTCGATTATTACAAATAAAATAGAAAGGAAATTAAAATCACGTTATGACAACGAAGCAGAGAGCATATTTAAAGGGTCTGGCTATGACTATGGATCCAATCTTTCAGATTGGAAAAAGCAGTATGACACCAGAATTTACAAAAGCAATCGCTGAGGCACTGGAAGCAAGAGAACTGATTAAGATTAGTGTTCTGAAGAACTGTGCAGACGATCCAAAAGAATTGGCAAGTATGCTGGCAGAGCGTACACATTCTCAGGTTGTTCAGGTAATCGGCAAAAAAATTGTTCTTTATAAAGAAGGAAAAGATAAGAATAAGAAGATTGTCCTTCCGTAAATGATATCAGAAGAAGCAGTAACAAAAAAATGTATGGTATCAGTGAGGTGATATCTATGAAGATAGGAATTATGGGAGGTACATTTGATCCGATCCACAATGGACATTTACATCTTGCCCGGACTGCACTTACGCAGTTCGATCTGGATCAGATCTGGTTTATGCCAAATGGAATGCCTCCGCATAAAAAACAGTCTTCTATTGAGTCAGATATTCATGAAAGAATTGCCATGACCCGGATTGCAATAAAAGCTAATAAGCAGTTTTATCTGCAGGAATATGAAGCGAAGCGGGAAAAAGTATCTTACTCCTATAAAACGATGGAACATTTTCGGAAAATGTATCCGGACGATGAATTTTATTTTATCATAGGAGCAGATTCCCTTTTTTCAATCGAAACATGGAAACACCCGGAAAGGCTTTTTAAGGCATGTATTATTCTTGCAGCGTGCAGAGATGAGGCGGCGACCAAAGAGTCCTTAAATGGACAGATACAGATGCTTAAAGGGAAATATGGAGCATATATAAAGTTCCTTGCAATGCCTTTAGAACACGTATCGTCTCATGAAATCAGAAAACTTATAGAATCAGGAGAACCTGTGTCAGAATACATTCCGGCAGAAGTCGAAGCTTACATCAGAAAGGAAGGACTGTATGGATCAGGAAATCGAAAAAATCAGTAAAAAATTAATGAAAGAACTGGATGAAGACCGCTATCGCCATACACAGGGGGTAATGTATACTTCAGCAGCACTGGCAATGCGTTATGGCGCAGATTTGAAAAAGGCCTTACTTGCCGGACTTTTACATGATTGCGCAAAATGCATTCCAGGACATACAAAGATAAAAATGTGCGAAAAATACAATCTGGAGATTTCAGAAATCGAACGAAAGAATCCAAGTCTCTTGCATGCAAAATTAGGTGCTTATCTGGCGAAAGATAAGTATGATATAGAAGATGAAGAGATTCTTATGGCAATTCGTTCTCATACGACAGGACGTCCGGGAATGAGTCTTTTAGAAAAGATTGTATATATTGCAGATTATATGGAGCCGGGGCGCAAAGAGCTGCCCAATATGATGGATGTGAGACATTTGGCATTTGAAGATATTGATAAGTGTCTGTATCGTATTTTGCGAGATTCCCTGGTGTATCTGAAAGCGCAGGACATGCCAATTGATCAGACAACCGAAGAGACTTATCAATATTACAATGAACTTTATTCAAAACATTAATAATTAATAGCAGATATGCGATGGGCGATGGCGTCCACGATAGGTGACGGGCAACAAAATCACTCGCATTCCTGCAAATTTAAAATAACAGGAGGAGACAGAATGAATCAGGCATTGGAAATGGCACGCGTAGCATATCAGGCACTGGATGAGAAAAAGGGTGAAGATATTCGTGTGATCGATATATCTGGGATATCTGTCATTGGAGATTATTTTGTTATAACAAACGGAACCAGTGACAGTCAGGTAGGTGCACTTGTTGACAATGTAGAAGAGAAGATGCATAAAGCCGGATATGAGTTAAAAGAGCAGGAAGGTAATAACAGCGGTACATGGGTACTTCTGGATTACGGTGATATCATCATTCATATTTTTGACAGAGAAAACCGTCCATTCTATAATCTGGAGAGAATCTGGAGTGATGGAAAAGACGTTGAGATGAACAATCCGTAGGCATCATAGTTGGGGTTTTTGACCCCAACATCATTTAGATACAACAGAAGAGTGGAATATAAAAAACGGTATGGCGCAGGTCATACCGTTTTTTATATAATGTAATAGGAAATTGCATGTCAAAATTATTTAAAGAATCTAAATACACCAATCACCTTGCCAAGAATCTGGCAGTCTCTTACGATGATCGGATCCATAAAGTCGTTCTCCGGTTGAAGTCTGATAAATCCCTCTTCTTTATAAAAAGTCTTTACAGTTGCACCATCATCGATCAATGCAACAACCATATCTCCGTTATCTGCTGTCTGCTGTTGCTCTACCAGTACCATATCCCCGTTAAGAATACCTGCATTGATCATACTCTCACCGCAAACAGTCAGCATGAAGGTCTGATTATTCGGCATGAATTCCATCGGAATAGGAAAGTAGTTCTCGATATTCTGCTGTGCCAGAAGAGGTTCTCCGGCTGCTACACGACCGATTAGCGGAACATTGACCATCTCACGTCTGTTAAAATTAAAAGACTCATCTAAAATCTCAATTGCCCTCGGTTTTGTCGGGTCACGCTTAATATATCCATTCTTCTCCAATGTCTCAAGATGAGAATGGACAGAAGAAGTAGATTTTAGATGAACAGCTTCACATATGTCACGTACTGCAGGTGGAAATCCACGTTCCAGTATCTGTGATTTGATATAATCTAAAATCTCTTGTTGTTTTGGAGTAATCTTACCCTGTGCCATAATTATAATAATCCTCCCGTATATTCATATCAGCCATTCTATATACTTATAGTTTAGTGATATAGCGTCTCTAATTTGATGGTTATATTTTATCACAGGGCATATTAAAAAGCAAACAAATGTTTAGAAAATATGTTCGGATTTTTATAAAAAGATATTGACATCCAAACAACTGTTCGATATAATATAATCACGAACAAAAGTTCGAGAACATTCATTCGATACTACAAAAAGATATAGTTACAAT
Organism: Dorea sp. 210702-DFI.3.17; assembly: GCF_020560825.1. Classification (NCBI taxonomy): domain Bacteria; kingdom Bacillati; phylum Bacillota; class Clostridia; order Lachnospirales; family Lachnospiraceae; genus Dorea; species Dorea sp. 210702-DFI.3.17. The sequence continues at coordinate 204,910 of NZ_JAJCNB010000001.1, read as the reverse complement.
TTAGAATTTCATGTTAGGGAATCAAAAAAGAGGAGTGTAAAAGTTATGAGAATGGGTAACGAATATGCAGTAGAAAGAACAATGGGAAGAACAGAATCAGGAAAGTGTCAATCGAAAACGCATAAGACATACAGAGACACATTAACACTTTGGATTGTAGCATTTATTATGATTGTTGGACTAAGTATTGCACTTGGAAGCAATCTGGTATCCGCCCACGATAAGAGTGAACAGCCAGAACAGAAATTTTACAAGAGCATTGAGATCAAAGAAGGTGATACGTTATGGGAAATCGCTAAAGAATACAGAGGTGATGACTACGATTCTATTTATGACTATATTGATGAAGTAATGTCTATTAACGGACTTACATCAGATCAGATTCACGCTGGACAATACCTTACAGTAGCTTATTATGACACACAGGCAAGATAATTAGTCTGTTGTGTAAATAATATAGCGTTTAAGATATATTTTATTACTCAGATATATAAGAATGTTATTCTCTTATATATAAACACTCACCCATGGACAGGGCATAAGATTAGAGATAGTTTTATGCCCTGTCTTTATACTAAGAAGAGAATTGACAATAGAATTACAAGAAGTTAAATCAATCTATACGACAAACACCGATTTTTCCAAAAGATGTAGATATGAAGATGAAGTTATGGTATAATTTACGTAGATTTTTATATGAAATAAAGGATATTCCAATATTTAAAAGATTATATAGACACATAACGTAATTAATACGAGGGGAAAATATTATGGCAGACAAAACAATAACTAAATCATCAACTATGACCAGCGATTATTACAAGCAAACACAGATAGACCAGACACTGAGACTTAGAGAAGTCTTAAAGACTTTGCCGCCATTCGCGAAGGATTATTTCCGGGCTATGGAGCCTAAATCGTCTGCAAAGACGAGAATCAATTATGCATATGATATCCGGGTGTTCTTTCATTTTTTATTAGAAAATAATCCGATTTACAAGAATTATACGATGGATCAGTTCCGGGTTCAGGATCTGGAGCGTATTGAGCCTGTTGATATTGAAGAATATATGGAATATCTGAAGGTTTATAAGCGTGAGGACAACGAAATGATTACCAACGGTGAACGTGGGTTAAAACGTAAAATGTCAGCGCTTAGAAGCTTTTATTCGTATTACTTTAAGCATCAGTACATTGCCACGAATCCGACGCTTTTAGTAGATATGCCTAAGCTTCATGACAAGGCGATTATACGTTTGGATATTGATGAGGTGGCAATGCTTTTGGATTATGTGGAATCTGCAGGTGAACATCTGACTGGACAGGCACTTGCATATTATCAAAAAACAAAGAATCGTGATCTGGCGATTCTTACACTTCTTCTCGGTACTGGAATCCGTGTTTCAGAGTGTGTAGGTTTAAATCTTACAGATGTAGATTTTAAGAATAATGGAATTACGGTTACGCGAAAAGGCGGAAGCCAGATGGTTGTTTATTTTGGTGATGAGGTTGCGGATGCACTTGAGAATTACATTGAAGCTGACAGGAAAGTCATTACTCCCCTCTCCGGCCATGAAGAAGCCTTATTTTTGTCAACGCAAAGAAAGCGTATGGGGGTTCAGGCAATTGAGAATATGGTGAAGAAATATGCCCGTCAGGTAACTCCGAATAAAAAAATCACACCTCATAAGCTTCGTAGTACCTATGGCACGTCGCTATATAAGGAAACAGGTGATATTTATCTTGTGGCAGATGTCCTGGGGCATAAAGATGTTAATACGACCAAAAAACATTATGCAGCTATTGATGAAGACAGACGCCGTATGGCGGCTTCGGCAGTGAAATTAAGAGAATAAATTTTAAAAATTAAAATTTTTTTGATTTTTGATGTAAGAAAATAGTATTCAAACAAAAAACTAAAACAGTTGAATAAAAAATAAGAAAGCAGAATCTATTTCTGACTGAGAAAATGTTCCACTTTCTTATTTTTTATTGTTATATAAGACTGAAGTTAAAAGGTCTCAACTATGATACCCGGGATTTTTTCATTTAGTATATCTTTTTATTAATTTTCTGATCATCTTTGATTTCAATCAGTTTAAGAATAGCGTCAACAGTACCTTCAATGCCGAGTTTGGAACTATCCAGACAGAACTGATAGCTGTTTGCATCTCCCCAGCGTTTGTTTGTATAATAATTATAATAGCTGCTACGCTGTTTATCTGTCTTACGGATCATATCTTTTGCCTTTGCATCTGTCAGATCAAAATCACGTGCGATACGGCGGATACGGGCATCCATATTTGCATGAATAAATACGCTTAAAAGCTCAGGATTATCTTCTAATGCATAATCTGCACATCTTCCGACAAGAACACAAGGTCCAGCTTTTGCAATCTTTTTTATCGCATCAAATTGTGCAAGAAAAACCTTATGATTTAATGGCATATCCGTATAACTTCCGGATGAATAACCAAAGGAATATGTATCCATTACCAGAGAATACAGAAAGCTGTTTGTTGGTTTTTCATCATGGCTTTCAAAAATCTCCTGGCATATTCCGCTTTCTTTTGCTGCAAGATCCAGCATATCTTTGTCGTAACATTTAATACCTAATTTTTCAGCTAATTTATGACCTATCTCGCATCCTCCACTACCAAATTCACGTCCGATTGTAATAATTGTATTTGTCATATTTATCACGCTCCTTTAAATATATAGACATTATACTATAAATTGCGTGAAATGTATAGAAAATTTAATTTAATTTCTCTAATAAATTCAAAAAATAATCAGGTAAAGGAGCATTTACTTCAATATATTCATTAGTACGTGGGTGGATAAATCCAAGTGTTCTAGCATGCAGGGTCTGCCCTACGAGCTTGGGAAATGGACATTTTTTGGGGCCATATACCTGATCACCGAGAAGTGGGTGTCCAATACTTGCCATGTGTACGCGAATTTGATGTGTACGCCCGGTTTCAAGCTTACATTGGATATAAGTGTAGTCGCCAAAGCGTTTCAGCACTTTGTAATGGGTAATGGCATTTCTTGCATTTTTAGCATGGATGCTCATTTTCTTACGATCTGTTGGATGACGTCCGATAGGTGCATTTACAGTTCCTTCTTCTTCTTTGATATTTCCATGTACAATGGCTTCGTAAATTCGATTAATAGAGTGTTCTTTTAATTGCACAGCAAGGCTCTGGTGAGCCATGTCATTTTTACAGATGATCAGAGAACCGGTTGTATCCATATCGATGCGGTGTACGATTCCGGGACGGGAAGTGCCGTTGATACCGGAGAGCTTATTACCACAATGATACATTAAAGCATTGACCAATGTTCCACTGTAATGCCCAGGGGCAGGATGGACTACCATTTGTTTTGGCTTATTGACGACAATTACATCTTCATCTTCATATAAAATGTCCAGAGGAATGTTTTCTGGCTCGATATCGGGTTCTTTTGCCTCTGGGATACATACTTCTACCCTGTCACCTAAAACAAGCCTGTAATTGGCTTTTACAGGCTTGTTGTTGACTTTAATATATTGTTCTTTAATTAATTTTTGAAGATATGATCTAGATCGTTCCGGCATCTCCTCAGCAAGATAACGGTCAATACGGTCTCCTTCTTCATTTTCAACTGTGAAATATTCTGTCAAGGTCTTCCTCCTTATAATAAAACAACAATAAAAAAGCAAGTATAAATGTTCCGACTGTTACATAGATGTCAGCTACATTGAAAACTGGAAAGTCGATCAGTTTAAAATAAAAGAAATCCACGACATATCCTAGTTTTAACCGATCAATAAAATTGCCAATTGCACCAGAGAAAATAAATACGGCACAAATTCGTAATGGCAGTAGTTTTTTTGTCATTGGGACATGCAGATAGAACCAGATAATAAATACTGAAATGATCAGTACAATGATAAAAAAGAAAATCTGTTTATTCTGCAGAATGCCAAATGCTGCTCCGTGATTCTCTAGGTATTCAAACTGAAACACATTTTTGATCAGAATAAAAGGATCCTGCCCTTTTAGATGATCCACAGCTAAAGTTTTTGTGAACTGATCGAACCATACACCAACTAATACAAGTAATATTGCTGAAATATAATGTCTGCCGCGTGATTTTATTGAATCCATAATTTATAAAAGTCCTTTCTGATTCGAAGTTTCAAAAATACTGTCATATTCCGGATATTTTAAATATATTTTCTAAGAGAAATCATGTAACGTCCTTTTTTTGTCTCGGACAGAATTCCTGCATAAGCGATTCGTCCAAGTCCACGGACGGAAATCAAATCGCCTTCATTCAGATGATAGCCATTATTCGTGATCAGTTTACCGTTTACAAACACTTTTGCAGCTTCGATATATGTGGTCAGCTTACTCCGGGAAAGTGGGTATGCGACCGAAAGCACAGTGTCAAGGCGTACGGAAGGAACTGTTCCTTTCAATTCCTCAAAATGAGGTTCATAGGAAATATCTGAAAGTTCTCTGCGTTCCACGGTGATAGTTGTATGCCTGATCCGTGTGAGATTTTTCATAATATAGTCTGAAATCTCCTCTTTTACAAAAACAATAGCACCATCGTCTGTTTGAATAATATCACCGATCTTGGTACGACTGGTTCCAAGATTCATAATAGCCCCCAGATAATCACGATGTGTCAGATCTTCTGCAAAACGCTTGTTCACCGGACAGATCTTAAGAGCCTGCATTGGGTAACCGTAGTCATAATAAAGAGCATCAGGTAGAAATGCAACCATCTGACGCTCTGCTAACTCATAACCTCCATACGTTTCGAACCTCGCTTTAAACTGATCTTTCGGGGTCCTGTGCAGGATATTCAATTCATTCAAATTCAGAAAATCTGAAAATGTAACAATATCACGGCTGAATGCAAGATTAGATAATTCAATCAGCCGTTTTTCTAATAATTGTTCCTCTTTATTCATAAACACTCACTATTATAAATACTCTGAAAAACTTTTAATTAAAATCTTGTACGCATTGAAGATGTGTCAAGAGAAGTGTTCAGTAAATCCTGTAAATCTCCGGAAATGTCAACATTAGTAGGTGTGACAAGGAAGATGTAATTGGATATCTTCTGAAGATTTCCACTGATTGCATATGTAGCACCAGATGTAAAATCAATGATTCTCTGAGCAACCTCAAGATCCAGTCCTTCCAGATTCAGAATAACAGTACGTCCGCTTAATAATGTTTCAGTGATCTCTCTGGCATCTTCTACAGATGTCGGTTTAATAACACAGACTTCCATGCTTACACCTGTGCGACGTGCTGGCTGACGCATCGGAGTTACTTTATTATTAGAACGGGCCGGACGCTGCTGAGACTTGGCAGGAAGCTCGTAATCGTCTTCGTCGCTTTCATCATGAGTCTTTTCTCTGCGGAAGATACTCTTTTTTGGCTTTTCTTCGTATTCATCATCATATTCGTCATCATCAAAGAAGTCATCTTCATCATACTCATCATCATCACTTAACTTCATGATGTCCAAAAACTTATCTAATACTCCCATTTTGTAATATCTCCTATCTTACGTTTGTTTGAGCATAATTACGGGCACCAAAAATGGCTGTTCCCACACGAACCATTGTTGCACCTTCTTCAATTGCAACTTCATAATCATTGGTCATACCCATGGAAAGTATACTCATAGACATATTATGGGCGTTTTTACGCGCTATGTCAACAGATAATTTCCTTAATTCTGCGAAAATTGGTCTATTTTCTTCTGGATTATCAACAAATGGAGCGCTTGTCATGAGTCCCATAAACTGAATATGTGAAAAATCAGAAGCTTTTTCAACAAAATCATCTAATTCTTCCGGAAGAAATCCGAATTTGCTCTCTTCTCTTCCTACATTTACTTCAATCAGGACTTTTGCAATTACATGTTTCTTAGCTGCTTCTTTTTCAATCGCTTCGGCAAGTCTCAAACTGTCAACAGAATGAATCAAATCCACTTTATCAATGATGTATTTGATCTTGTTGCGCTGAAGATGGCCGATCATATGCCAGTGAATATCAGCAGGAAGTAATTCCGACTTATCCATGATTTCCTGAACTTTATTTTCACCGAAAAGACGGATTCCAAGATCATAAGCTTCCTGGACCATTTCTGCCGGTTTGGTTTTACTGACTGCGATCAGAGTAACTTCTGAGCGGTCACGCCCACTTCTTTCGCATGCAGCCTGAATTTTCTGTTCTACATTTTCCAGATTTTCTTTTAACATTTTTATCAGCTCCTTAATAAACAATATCATTTTCTCTTACATCTTTGCCAACAAGTGCAATATGGTCATAATTAGCCAGACCATAGGAATTTCCAGATTCAACGATATAGTATTCATCACTTTCACACAGTATATGGATTTGTTTAAATACAGCATATCCTTTATTGATATTATAGACTCCCTGTAAAGATTTTGTTTTCTTAAGCTTGTATGTTTCAGTTGAATCAGGTTTTATTAAAGTTGTATTTTTATCAAATGCATTTGGATCCAGATAAACCATGCCAGTTTCTGTATCTCGATAATAGACATCAACTTTTTTAAACTGGGCATCGTCAGAATCGTTATGGATTAAAACACCAGTTTCTTTACTGTTGCCGCCTTGTGTCAGATAATTTTCCGGTACAAGATAAAAGTCTTTTTTTGTCACAGAGGACTTTGGAATTTTAAGTCCGGATTCATCTTCTAAAATTAATTCAATATCCAGATAACGGTCTTTCGCATAGCGAACCATGGAAGTATGAAATGTAAGGATACCAAGGTTTGTGTTTTTTGCACTGTATACTTGAAAAGAGGCACGTTCTTTCACCTGATCTTTTGTGAACTGAACCTTTACGCTTTTCGTATCAGCCAGATTTTTAGCTGTTTTATCATCCAGTGGAATGACCAGTGACCAGTCATCGTCTTTCACAAGTTTATAGATAGCTTCTCCGGAATTTACCTTTGAATTGTTTTTTATGTTTACGGAATTATAGTTCTTTTTTGAAAGCATATCAGCAGTGACATCACTGACGGTCAGATTCTCATATCCATCTGTAGAATAAAGAATCACACCGTCGGACTGAGCATTGAATACCTGAAGCCCGTCAGTACCTGCCTGTACCATCTCATCTAATTGTGCCTGACGACTTTGATTAGATTTGCTTTCCAGAACAGAGGAAATTTCATCTCTTAAAGAATAAACCTCGTTGAAACTGCTGCCATTGTAATTTTCACTAAAGGACTGGGTCTTTAAATAGATGGAATCTCGTTCTTCGGCAGTCAGTTCCTGCGAATCTGTAGAAATTGTGTCATTAAATTCTAATTGTTTCGGAGAAAGAGAATATACTTTTGTTTTTGCACCAACTTTGCTGGCTTCTGACACAAAATAGTTAATATAACCTGACTGCTCGGCAGTCACGACCTCTTCATTGCGAATTGCCAGTCCGGTATAGGCATTATCTTTTAAAATGCTGCCCTCTCTGACTTCATATGCCGAAATATGCTTACTTGTCAGGTACATAAGAACCGTGACAAGCAGATATATGAATACCACTCCAAAGATGACAATTCCGATATTAATATTCCATTTTTTCCGAAATGCAGTAATGTTTGTAGTATGATTTTCTGCCAACGTCGGCCTCCTTTTAATGATTCAAGATTCTTAGACAAGTCGTAATATTTAGATCTGCAAAGCAGACAAAGTACTATAAATTATCAGAGCCATCTAAAGACCTTAAAGCTGCTCCATGTAAATAATGATACATTTTTCCCTGGTAGCTGTCTGTTTTCTGCATCGTGCTAAGTAGTTCATCTTTTAGTTTCCACCAGCTTGTGCCCCAGTTACAAAAAACGGCATCATTTTCGGGAATACGGCTGAAAAGCCGTTCCACGGCAATTTCTGGATTAAGGTATTCCAAAAATGTAATTGCACGTGTGATATATTCTTCTTTTGAACACAGAGTTATTGTACCATTTTCATAAGCTTCACACAACCTTGTGTTTTTAGCAATATAGAGAGAATGGAGTTTGACTGTGCTGACCTGAAGTGCAGACAGTATCTTTGCAGATTCAATAGCATCCATCAGATCATCACCTGGCAAGTTGAGAATAACATGTGCACAGGTGTCAAAGTGATAATCTCGGATCATCCACATAGCATCAATAAATTCGGCTAATGTATGTCCGCGGTGTATATTTCTTAATGTATGGTAATTTACAGTCTGAAGTCCAAGTTCCAAAGTAATCTCTACTTGAAATTCTGAACGGATTTTTTCAAGAATTTCCAAATAATCAGAGCGGATACAGTCCGGTCTGGTCGAAATGGAAATTTCTACAACATCCGGAAAGCTTGCGCCTTCCCGCATATATTTTTCAAATCTGTCAATAGGTAAAAATGTATTCGTGTAGTTTTGAAAATAAGCAATAAATTTATGTGCATGATATTTTTTTTCAATCTTTTCTCGAGTTAGAGTTAATTGTTCTGTCACAGATAATTGAGGATTTAAAGCTTCAAATCCTGTTCCATGTTCCGCACAGAAATCGCAGCCACATGCTCCGTTTAAACGGTTTGGGCAGGTAACAGGAAGATTGACAGGAAGTTTATAAACCTTTTCATGATATTTATTTTTTAAATAATCTGAATAAGTGTAATACATAAATATGGTCCTTTTGCATAAATTCTTGAACTTTGTACATACTATAGGCAGTAAAAAAAAGGAGGAATCTATATGAAATGGTTTGACAATACAGCTCTTACAATTGTAATTATCGGGGCTGTCAACTGGTTGCTCGTTGGGATATTCCGGTTTGATCTGGTAGCTTTCTTATTTGGAAATCTGTCCTGGTTATCCAGGATTATCTATACAATCGTAGGTATCTGTGGACTTTACCTGATCAGCTTGTACGGTCGCATGAAAGATATGACAGATGTCTGCTCATAAAGCAGGCTAAGAACAAACCAAGGGGTATCCTATGAGGATGCCCCTTTTGATATACTTTTTTAGTACAACTAAATTTTACTGAGCATAGATGTCATATCCTGATAAAGAAGAGGCTTTGATCCGGCTCCCATAATAATGGAAATGTAAGGATTTCCAGAACTGTCCTTTGTAAGAAGAATCAGGCAGTTTCCGGCTCCTTTTGTTGTACCAGTCTTGCCGCCGATGATTGTCACATTATCAGGAGGAGTTGCTTCTCCTTTTGCATAATAGTTGGTAGGCTCCCATTTCACATCTCGCTTTGTTCCATCTGCGCCGGTAATATGTGCAGTATAAGAACTGCTGTTAATGATCTTTACAAATTCATCATGTTTGATACATTCATTAAAAATCAGATAGAGATCATAAGCAGTCGTATAATGGTTATCGTCATGAAGACCACTTGGATTCACAAAATGACTGTTTGTTGCCATGAGTTTTTTTGCTTCAGCATTCATCATCTCTGCAAACTTTTCTGTACTGCCTGCAATGTGGTCAGCAATGGCAACGGCATTGTCGTTGCCGGAATATAAAAGCAGACCGTTCAACAGATCTTCCAGTGTGAGCTGATCTCCTGCTTTGATGCCACATGTCTGTTCATCTGCTGCAAATTTACCAGAATCAGCTTCATCAGCCACTGTGACCGTATCAGATAAATTTCCATTCTCCAAAGCAACCAGGGCGGTCAGAATCTTCGTTGTGCTTGCAGGATAGATTTTCTTATGAATATTATAAGCACAATCTGTTTCGGCGTTATTCACGTCAAAAAGCCCTACTGCATGTACGGACTCCGGTTCAAAGCCAAGTGGATTGCCAGCAGCAGAAGCATTTTCGGAAACTGAGTCAGAACCAGTATCGGAAGATTTAACAGATAACGGAATGTCTTCAGATGCTGTACACAGATTTTCGGCAAATAGCTGCCCCCGATACAAAGTTTTTGTATAATTGGAAGTTTCATATTCCTGTACTAGAGCTCATGTTTTGTTGCTGTCTTTATAGATATTGACAGCTGCAATACACTGTATCATAAGAATAACAGACAGGCATGCGACCCATCTGTTTCTTATTTGTTTTTTTCTTTTATTACGTTTATTTCTTGCTCTTCTGCTTTTGGAAGAGTTATCTGTACATTTCACGCCAGTCTAAATCTCCTCTGTCAATTGCTAAAATAATCAGTTCAGCGGTTGCAAGATTCGTTGCCATTGGGATATTATAAGTATCGCAAAGGCGGAATAAATCATTGACCTCCGGCTCATGAGGTTTTGGGTTCATAGGTTCTCTTAAAAAAATTAATGCATCAATATCATTCTGAGCAATCTGAGCTCCGAGCTGTTCCTTTCCACCAAGTGGACCAGCCAGATATTTGTGAACATTCAGATTCGTTACCTCTTCGATGAGTCTTCCAGTTGTACCGGTAGCATAAAGTTCGTGTTTACTCAGAATTCCACGGTAAGCAATACAGAAATTCTGCATCAGTGTTTTCTTTGAATCATGAGCGACAAGACCTATATTCATTGCGTTCACTCCTTTATTGATATTTTTTTTGTTGCAGTCCGACATTTAAGACAAATCCAATACCGATATATAAACTTACAAGTGATGTCAGGCCATAACTGATAAATGGCAGCGGTACTCCGGTATTCGGAAGCATATTCGTTGCTACACTTATATTAATAAAACTTTGAAATCCAATCAGACCTCCAACGCCACTACATATGATCTTTCCAGCGAGATCCCGCGATCGCATTCCAATCAATATACATTGTATCACAACAAGCAGTAATAACGCAATAATAATACAACATCCAACAAACCCAAGTTCCTCGCCAATAATGGCGAAGATAAAATCCGTCTGTGGCTCTGAGATATAGTTACCATTTTTTACAGAGGTAGTAGTATTGTTATTCAGACCTTTTCCGGTAAGCTGACCAGATCCGATTGCCATCTCAGAGTTATTCTGCTGATATGCTTCATCACTGGCATACTTTTCAGGCTCCAGGAAAGCAAGAATACGCTTTTGCTGATAGTCTTTCAAAAATGGCTGGTTTGGCTGGACGGCGATACTTAAAAAGATAATAGCCACTGGAACTAATATAAGAAGCACAGTTCCGATAAATTTGTAACTCAGTCCTCCAATATAGATCAACAGACAAATGACAAGTGCAGTGCAGATTGTAGTAGAAAGGTTCGGCTCTACCAGAATTAAAGCAAGTGGAATTCCGGCAAGCACTGCATATTTAATCAATGTGACTGCATCGTTAATATCATCTTTGTGATCCATAAGAAATCTTGCAAAAAACAAAATTAAAAGAATTTTTGCAAGCTCTGATGGCTGAAAAGTTGTAAATCCCAAGTCAATCCAACGCTTTGCGCCGTTGGCTGTGTGTCCGAAGACAAGTACAGATAACAAACTTAATATTGCGACTGCGTATATAATCCAGTAAAAATTAAGAATCCATATATAATCGATCAAAGATACAATCATCATAAGAACGAATCCTACACAGACACCAAAAATCTGCTTGTTCTGAACAGATGCCTTCGCACTGCCTACAACCATAATGCCAATTACGGATAATGCAAATACAAGCAGAACAAGGCTGAACTTGTAATCTCTGAGTTTATAAGGTTTTGTTAATCTTGGTAATCTCACGTTTCTTCTCCTACATATGAAATGAAAATATGTGTTCTGTATATTTCAACATGAAAGTTATCTTCTGTGAGTTCCAGATATTTGGATAATGTCTGGAATAAATCTCTGGAAATGTTCTCATATTCTATCGGAGAACAGCTTATGCGGTCTGACACGATCAGCAGTTTCAATCTGCTTTTCGCAACAGACACAGAAGATTTTTTTAACATGCTGTATGTACCCTCCTATTTTTTATGAAAGACACCGGACAGCTTTGAAAATAGTCCTTGATGTCCGGAAAGATTCAAGAAAGGTACTTCAAGGCCGAGAATACGCTTGCATATATTTGTATAGGCTTTTCCGGCCAGGGAATCCAGGCTGATGACCGGTTCCCCCTGATTCGTGGCAACAACAACCTGCTCGTCATCTGGAATGGCTCCAATCAGTGGAATGGAGAGAATTTCAGTCACATCATCAATGGACATCATATCCCCTCGTCTGACCATATCCATTCGGATGCGATTAACGATTAGCGAACTATTGCGAATCTGATTTTTTTCCAACAGTCCAATGATGCGGTCAGCATCCCGGATTGCGGAAACCTCCGGTGTTGTGACAACAAGAGCACGATCAGCTCCGGCTATTGCATTTTGGAATCCCTGTTCGATTCCGGCCGGACAGTCTAAAAGTACATAATCAAATTCCTCTTTCAATTCTGAAGCCAGCTTTTTCATCTGTTCCGGTGAAATTGCTGATTTATCTTTTGTCTGGGCAGATGGAAGCAGATAGAGATTTTCATATCTGCGATCCCGGATTGCTGCCTGTTTCAATCGACAGGTTCCTTCAATCACATCGACCAGATTGTAGACAATCTGATTTTCCAGTCCCATAACTACGTCAAGGTTGCGAAGACCTAGATCGGTATCAATGACAATGACTTTCTTTCCTAACCAAGAGAGTCCCGCACCAATATTTGCTGTTGTAGTGGTCTTACCTACACCGCCTTTTCCTGATGTAATAACAATTACTTCGCCCATGAATAACTTCCTCCTGTCAATGGCTTTGTTTCATGCTTTTGAATTTTCTTTTCGCTATGTGTTTCATGAACCATTTTGTCTTTTGAAGGGCAAGCTGCTCCTAGCCTTCATTTGAAGCATTTGAACCAATGCTTGAAGCTGTTCCGGTTATCAATTCATTTTCCGGAGTGAGCTGGTAATAATATTTCATAACGTCTCTGGCTACTTCTGCTGCATAAGTAGAACTATAACCATTGGCGATACGAGTTGCAAAAGCAACTTCCGGTGAATCGCTTGGCGCAAATCCTATGAAAAGCGCATGGTCCGGATGCGTTTTACTCTGCTGAGCTGTTCCGGTTTTACCGGATAACTGGAATCCGCTCCTGTTAATATCCGAAAATGTACTACTGTGAGATACAAGTACTACATTACGCATTCCTTCATGTACAGCATCCCATGTGCTTGCAGAAATATCTGACAGAGTATTATCGATTTTTGGCTGTGATTCTTCAATGACATTGCCTTTGACATCAGTGGTCTTGTTCAGGAGTGTCAGATCAAAAAGTGTTCCTTTATTTGCAATCGTAGTAACATAGCGGGCAAGCTGACTTGTCGTGTAGTTGTTGGTACCCTGTCCAATTGCAGATGGTACAGAAGAATCATCGGAAATTTGTGGATCAGCCTCTGGAATTTCCATTCCGGAAGTGGTTCCAAGTCCAAACATCTGAGCATATTTTGAAAGCTTCTGGAGTCCAAGCTCACTGGAATAGTAAGCATTCGTTGCATCACCCTGATTATTATCCTGGCTGATAGAATTGATTCCGTTGTCTTTCAGACTTAATCTGTAACCGACTTCATAAAAGAAACTGTTACAAGAGTTTTCAATTGCACCCGACACATCCAGACTGCCATGTGCGTTTGGGTAAATCCAGCATTTTGGATTTGGTTCAATCTTTTCATAAATACCATGGCACGGAAGATGGGAATCGGTACTGATAACACCTTCGGTAAGTCCGGCTATGGCAGACAAAGGTTTGTAAGTAGATCCCGGTGCGGTCTTTTCCTGTGTCGCATTATTGTAGAATGGACGGGAACTTGCTGTTACAAGCTGATTGTAATAAGTTGAGTCCATATTGTTTGCAAGTCGGTTATTGTCATATCCCGGATAAGATACACATGCCAGAACCTGACCTGTGGAAGTATCTGTCATGACAAAAGAACCTGTACATGGTTCCAGACCGAGCTGTCCAGGTGTAATCTCCAGTGTCTGGATCTTTCCACGCATAAAGTCATAAGCTGTTGTTGCGCCACTTGCGAGTGCATTATATTGAGATTCATCATAATTAAGTATGTTCTGCTCGTAGAGAATCATACAAAGTTCACGACCAGTAATGGATCCGGCTTTGATCATGTATTTGTAGATCAGCTTGTCAAAACTGTTATCGGATTTTAAATGTTCATTTAAGTATGAAATAATTGCCTGGAAAGTTTCCGAGGAATCCGAATATTTACCACCATTGCTTGTATAATTTTGAAGCTTTGAGGTATCAATCCAGTTCTGAGAAACAGCATAGTTTAAAAATGTGTAAACATTGATGGTCTCATCTGTTTTCCATGCTTTATAGGTTTCATCATTTTTGTTGATGACACTGGAATTTAAAATGCCGGTATTATTTGTCAATATATCTGTAACAATATAACTCAGATATGCCTGCATTTCCTTAGAATCATCTTTGTATGCAGCTGCATTAGGATCTGCAAGTGTACTGGAAAGACTTGCCAGAACCTGCTCTTTGTATCCGGAAAATGTATTATAAACTTCTTGTTCGGTTGATTTTGCATCATTCTCACTGAAATGAGTCATATTTACAACATCATTAGCAATGAGTGCGTTATAAACATCGCCAATTGGAATCATAACGTCACTTCCGTCACTGACAGAATTCCGATCAAAATCCAAAGTGTTCTGGATCTTGGAAAGAAGAATTCCGGCAAGCTCCTGTTCCAGAATATTATAGGCTGCTTTTTGAAGATTAGCATCCAAAGACAGATACACATCATTGCCAGCTTTTGGTTCTGTAGACTGAACGGTGTCCAGAACTTTACCAACGTTATTTACATATAACTTCACTTCACCCTTTTTTCCGCGAAGTGTGGAATCCAGGACTTTTTCAAGTCCGGATTTTCCGACCGTATCCGTTTTGGAATAAGTTTCCTGATCCTCTTTACTAAGTGCATCATATTCGTCTGTTGAAATCTGTCCGGTATAGCCAATTACATTTGCAAAACATTTACTGTCTGTATATCGGCGTAAGGATTCTTCTTCAATGTTAACGCCCTGTAGAGAATCACTGTTTTCCATAATATCAGCCACAGTCTGATCACTGACATCGGATGCAATCGTAGTAGAGATATATTTCTGATAACTGTTCAGAGACATTGCATAACGTACATTGACCAGTTTCAAAATCATAGTCTTGTCCAGTTTTTTCTCGTTGATACCATAACCGTAAGTTTTATCGGTACATAAGTAATGCATGATGTCGGCAGCAGACTGGGACTTTTGCTTGTCCGATAATTCATCAATGGTTTTTTTGCCATATACATCTGCGATGAAACGCAGGCGCTGGGTATCACTTTCTGCTACAAAAGAGTATTCACTATTGGCATCCAGAATAATACCAAAATCATTGATGACGGAATCATCATTACTTTCTACAATGTTAATAACTTTCGTTACGATTTGATTTAAAGCTTTATTTTTTTCGGATTTTTTATCATAGTCTCCATTATCCTGAATGGTAACAGAATAAGCCAGTTCATTGTAGGCAAGCAGAACACCGTTGCGGTCATAAATATTGCCGCGGGTTCCTTCGACCTCTTTTGTTTTTTGAATCTGAAGTTCATATTTGTCGGTATAGTTCTGTCCTTTCACAATCTGCAGATAAAATACTCGTTGAAGTAATACTGCTGACAAGACGCAGAACATGATAATTGCAATAAATGTTCTTGATTTTACGATATCACTTATGCCGGATTTAATCCGGTTCCACAAATTATACAAATCGGCTTGCACTCCTTTGCTCTTCTGCTTCTAGTTTTTTGTTAATGTGTAAGATGATCTGATATACGATCAAAGTTGCTAAAATAGTGTATACAAGTTCTGGCAGGATAATATGAATCAGATAGGTTCCGAAACTAAAGTCACCTTTCAGGATATATCCACAAAAGCAGATAATGCCACCGTAAATTAGTTCACTGCCACTGATAAGTACTAAAGGCAGTTTAATATCTTCATCATAAAACAAACGTTCAAATGTTCCGTTTAAATATCCAATCACAGTATATAAAAGTATATAAAATCCAATTGTGTTTCCCCAGAAAACGTCTGTCAAAAGTCCACAGATCACACCAACAGCCATACCTTCTTTACGTCCTCGCATAAATCCGAAAGATGCTGTTACAATTATAAAAAGATTTGGCTGCACGCAGGCAAAAGCCAGTGATGGAAAAATGGTACTTTGCAAGAGAAAACACAGGATAATAATTGCCAGTGTTATGAGCTTTCGTTTCATAGATCACTACTCTCCCTTTGCTGTGTCGGAAGCAGACTCATCGTCTGCCCCGTTCGTCATATCTTCTTTTGTCTTTGTGAGAACAAGGACTTCCTGAATTTTGCTAAAATCTACCGCAGGTGTGATATAACCGGAACGAGTCAGATTATTGGAATCCACATTGATCTCACTGATATATCCGATAAAGAGACCTTGAACAAAGCGGTCACTTACATAGGAAGTAACAACCTGTTCACCGACCTTTATGTCATTGTCATTATTAGCCAGCTTTTCAAAACGAAGACGTCCATCGTCCATTAATTTCAAATCTCCACGCACGATGCAGGTATCTGAAGTAGAGAGGATCATAGCACTTACGTTGCTGGAATTGTCAATGATTGAACGTACTCTCGCATAGTGGGGACCAACTTCTGTGACAAGTCCTACCAGCCCGCTCCCGGCCAGTACGTTACAGTTCACTTTGATGCCGTCTGCACTTCCTTTGTCTATAGTAAAATCACTGAACCAGTTCGTTCCGTTGTTCGCAATGACATGTGCACCGATTTTTTCGTAATCAGAGTAGTTCTGATCCAGTTTGTACAGATCGCGCAGACGTTCTAATTCGTATTCGTCCTGGCGAAGTCTTGTATTATCAATAGTCAGTTCATCTACTTTGGACTGCAAAGTTTCATTTTGCTTTTTCATATCCTGAAGTGTCTCAAAGTTATCAGAAAGATCACTTAACCATCTTCCAACATAGCTGATACCTTTCTGCATTGGAACAACTGTATAATCACCGATAAATCGAAGCGGCCCCCCGCCGTCTGTCACCTGATCGATTCCCAAAAGAATCACACAGATGACTGCAATGATTGCCAACCAGTATTTACTTGGAATTGAGGATTGGTTTTTTATCTTCATATTATCTCATCCACCTATAACTTTCGTCTAACATTGAGTATGCTAATTTACTGAGATCCTTGGAAAGCATGATTTTCTTTAACCCATTCACTGCACAAATGCCCGGCTTTTCAGCAACAGTTGTGTGGATTTTAGTCATACTTTCTACATAAGCATCCAGACCGCTCATATTCGCAATTCCACCAGTCAGATAAATCCCATTCTGGTAAATAGCTTTCCGGATCTCCGGCGGTGTACGGTCCAGCATAGAGCGGACGGCTTTCATACATTCCAGAAGAGTATCTTTAAATGCGGCTCTTACAAGTGTGATGGAAATGGTCTTTCGCATAGGGAGTCCAGTGATCAGGTCCCTTCCTGCTACAGAGAAAGCGGTCTCAGAATCGCCGTTAAAAACATCGAACTGCTGTCTTAATATTTCTGCCGTTCTGCTTCCAATCAAAAAATCATGACTGTTCCGTACAAGATTCACAATTTCTTGATCCAGTGTTGTACCACCAAGCTTTAACAGGCGGTTAAAGACGATACCACCTTCGGTGAGGACGGATAATTCAGTTGTCTCACCACCGAAATTAATGATCATAACACCCGTTGTATTCTGTACATCAATACCAAGACCGACTGCATCGGCAATGGAACGTTCTACGATATTAACTTCTCGTGCCTTTGCATTTGAGTGGATCACAAGATCGAAAAAGGCTTTTTTCTGTACCTCAGTTACATCAGTTGGTACCGCGATCACATATTCTGCACCCCGGCTGAAATGTCGGTTCTTTTTTAGAATATTCTGAAGCAGGTTCTGCATATCATTGAAACGGGAAATAACGCCGTCACGCATTGGAAATGCAACTTCAATATCCGGTGGAGTCTTTTCATACATCTGATAAGCATCTTCACCGATTGCAATAATTTCTTTTTTATCCTGAACTGCAAGCACATTCTTTTCTTTCCAGATGGTATCTTGCTTTTTGTCATAGACTTTGATTTCGTAGGATCCCAGATCCAGTCCATAGGTGTTCCTTGCCATATGATTCAAATCCTTTCTACAGCATTCCTTCTTCGCGAAAACTCACATAACAATTATTCCCAATGATGATGTGATCTAAAAGCTCGATCCCGATTAGAGCTCCCGCATCCTGAATGCGCCTTGTAATGAGCCGGTCTTCTCTGCTTGGTGTCGGCTCACCACTTGGATGATTATGTAAAATAATAACAAATACAGCATTCTTTTGTAATGCTTCAATAAATAATTCTCTTGGCGTAATTAAGGAAGCATTCACCGTTCCTTTTGATATATTCGTTTCGCCAATGAGTTTTGATTTGGAATTCAGCATGAGCAGTTTCATGATTTCCTGCTTTTCATGCCGGAGATCTTCCATGTAGTACCTTGCAATCGAATCCGGATTTTCAAAACTTAATAATTCCCCGGCAGAGGCTTTGGAAAGTCTCTTCGCAAGCTCTGAGATACAGGATAGCTGGACTGCTTTCACGCGTCCGACACCGTGAATTTTCTTCAATCGCTCAATACTGAACTGATGAATACCGAGAATTCCGCTTTCGCCGTTGTGATAAAGAATACGGCTGGCAAGCTCGAGAGCATTCTCCCCTCTCGTACCGGTCCGAAGCAGCACAGCTAAAAGTTCTGTGTCACTCAGAGCACCGGCGCCGAGCTTTTCGCATTTTTCATAAGGCCTGTCGGCACTCGGTATCTCTTTCATGGTAACTTTTTGATTCATATATTCCTTTAGATTCGATGATTCTCTTCGGTAGACTATAAGAAGCGGTAAATGATAATTGCAATCACAACGCCTATAATGCTGGCGATTGTAATCTTGATCGTAAGACCAAATGTAATGACCAGAAGTCCCAGATTGACTACAATCGGTGTATCAAGCCCGAACGTCTGTCCATAGCCAAGCCAGCTAAGCGCCGGCACCCCTTCTGCCAGCATGCCAATAAAGCCTCCAAGGACGATTCCTGTTAATAACAACAGAAAAAGTGCCCAGGAGTTCTTTCCGCCTGCTCCCTTCATATGTACTCCTCCTCATGTTTCTTCTATCTGAAAACTCCATACATTTTAGCACATTTCTGAAAATGTGTATAGACTTATACCCTTAAAAAATTCTTAAACATTCTTAGGATTGTCGAAAGCCATGTATTTTTGACTGACAGCTTCTGCCACTTTCAGTCCATCCATGGCGGCTGATGTAATACCGCCTGCATATCCTGCACCTTCCCCGCATGGATAAAGTCCTTTTACAGAACTTTGCAAGGTCTCGTCACGCAGAATACGGACGGGTGAAGAGGTACGGCTTTCTACACCGGAGAGGACTGCATCATCGCGGTCGTAGCCTGGGATTTTCTTTCCAAATTCCGTAATTCCCTCTTCCAGGCATCTCGCAATAAACTCAGGGAAAATGCTCCTTACATTGCCCCAGCTATAAGCACCTTTCATCTGTGGGGATATAGTGCCTGCACTGGAAGATGGCACATTTTTCTTAAAGTCACCAAAAAGCTGGACCGGGATCTTCCCTTGTCCTTCAGCATATGCAGCATCTTCTAATTGGCGCTGAAAAGCCAGACCTCCGAGGATGCCTTTTTCTGGGAAATCTTCCGGTGAGACGGTTACGATTACTGCGCTATTGGCATTTTTGCCATTTCGCCCGCTATAGCTCATGCCGTTTACTGCAAGTCGGTTCTCTTCAGATGAAGCATTTACTACATAACCGCCTGGACACATGCAGAAAGTATAGACACCTCTGCCCTCTTTTGTCTTAGCTGTTAATTTATATGCAGCAGCAGGAAGGCTCTCGGGTGCATCTTTACCATATTGAGATTCGTCAATCATATCTTGTGGATGTTCTACGCGTACGCCTACAGCGAATGGTTTTGGCTCCATTTTTATATCTGAGAGATTTAAAAGCCCAAAAGTGTCTCTGGCGCTGTGACCAATGGCAAGTACTGCAACGTCCGTCAGTAAATCTTCTCCGATGTTTGTTCTGGTATCTTCCAGATGAAGCATCGCAAGTGCCGGCTCATCTGAAAAATCAATGCTGCGTTTTGTACGGATTCCTGTCACTTTTGTATGAAAACGAACTTCACCACCCATAGAGATGATTGCCTCACGTATATTTTTAACGACCTTTGCCAGAATATCAGTTCCGATATGTGGCTTTGCATCATAAAGAATGGATTCCGGTGCCCCATATTTCACAAAAAGACGCAGGACTTCCTTTCCTCTGTTATGGGTATCGTGCACAAGCGTATTTAACTTTCCATCAGAAAATGTACCTGCACCGCCTTCGCCGAACTGGACATTAGACTCAGGATTTAGTTTGCCTGTTTTCCAGAAATCTTGTACGTCTTTCTGGCGCTCTTCCATAGAAGCACCACGTTCTAAAAGAATTGGACGGTATCCCATACGTGCAAGCGCATAACCACAGAACAGACCGGCCGGTCCGGTCCCGATTACAACAGGCCTGTAAGTCAGTACATGTGTTCCGGTCGGAGTGCAATGATAGCTATCATTTTCTTCTTTTATTGTAATATTTTTATTCCGGTTCTTTTTTATAATCCGCTTTTCATTCTGAACGTTTGCTGCAATCGTGTAAACATAAAAAAGATTTGGTTTCTTTCTGGCATCCAGAGATTTTTTTTCAATATGCCAGGTCAGAAGATCTGAGCTGGAAATTTTTAATGTTGTATATATTTTCTTTTCAAGGTCACTTTTTTTATGAGTAACCGGAAGCTTTAACTGACTGATTCTGATCATGTTTTCCTCCTTGTACATGTAATCGATAACGAAAAAACCAAAGCCATTTTAGCTTTCGCGAAAAATGGCCTTGGTTTAGTATAGCTCATATTTATGTTTCAGACAAGTATACGATTAAAGTTTCCAGATATCCCGGTTATATTCGGCAATGGTCCGGTCAGAAGAAAAATATCCGGCTTTTGCAGTATTTATTAACATTTTTCCAGCCCAGTTCATACGATCCTCGTAGTCAGCCATTACGTTCTCTTTCACAGCAATGTATTCTTTTAAATCGAGCAAAGTCATAAACCAGTCTTTACCGATCAAATCTTTGTATAACCGGCACAGGTTTTCCGGGTCACCGATACGTATCATTTCTTTGCTGATAATAAAATCAACGAGATTTTGTATCAGTGGATCATTGTCGTAATATTGGCCAGAATGATATTCGGACGTTTCATATAATTGAATCACTTCCTGACTGGATTTACCAAAAATATAAATGTTATCTTTTCCGACCAGATTACAGATTTCAACATTGGCGCCATCCATAGTTCCCAGTGTCACAGCTCCGTTCAGCATGAATTTCATATTGCCGGTTCCACTTGCTTCTTTTGATGCAAGCGAAATCTGTTCAGAAATATCACAGGCAGGTATTAGATGAGATGCCTCTGTAACATTATAATTTTCAACCATAATCACTTTTAAATAAGGTGATACCTCAGGATCTGATAACGTAAGCTTTTGGAGGCAAAGGATCAGATGGATGATATCTTTTGCAAGTGTATAAGCAGGTGCAGCTTTTGCCCCAAAGATCATGGTGATCGGCCTCTGTGGAAGCTGACCGGATTTGATCTGTTTATATTTATAAATGGCATAAAGCGCATTTAACTGCTGTCTTTTGTATTCGTGCAGTCTTTTGATCTGAATATCAAAAATGGAATTCGGATCAATGTCCAAATCTTGCTTTTCTTTTAAATGCATACATAGTTTTTGCTTATTCTTCTGCTTGATCTTAAGAAAATGATTCAATACCTTAGTATCGTTCTGATACTCAAGAAGTTTTTCAAGTTTCGAAGAATCTTTCTTCCAGGAATCACCGATTAGACTGCTGATATATTCCGAAAGTTCCAAATTACAGTGCATCAACCAGCGACGGAATGTAATACCATTTGTTTTATTATTAAATTTTTCCGGATAGATCTGATAAAAAGCTTTTAATTCGGAGTTTTTTAAAATATCTGTGTGGAGGGCTGCAACTCCGTTTACACTAAAGCCATAGTGAATGTCCATGTGAGCCATATGCACAAGGTCTTGCGAATCAATGATCGCAACAGACTCATCTTTATATTTTTCTTTTGCTTTAGCGTCTAATTTTTCAATAATCGGAACCAGTTGCGGCACGACCTCATTCAGATAATCGAGCGGCCATTTTTCCAAAGCTTCTGCCAGAATCGTGTGATTTGTATAGGCACATGTTCTGGATACGAGATCAGTTGCAGTATCAAAGTCAATGTCTTGCTCCATAAGAAGCCGGATAAGTTCCGGGATGATCATAGATGGATGGGTATCATTGATCTGAATGACAACATGTTCAGGAAGCGAAGTAAGTTCAAAATTCTGTTCTTTTAGTTCTTTTAAAATAAGCTTTGCACCACAGCAGACCATAAAATACTGCTGATAAATACGGAGCAGATGTCCGGCTTTATCACTGTCATCCGGGTATAAGAATAAAGTCAGGTTTTTGGCAATATTTTCTTTGTTAAAATGAATGCCATCTGTCACAAGTGATTCATCAATGGAGTCTGCATCAAAAAGATGTAGTTTGTTGATTCCGTTACCATATCCGGGAATGTCAATATCATACATGGACGCCTGTAAAGTAAAAGAACCAAACTGAACCGGAAAATGAACATCTGTTTTTATAAGCCAGTTTTCTTTTTCAATCCATGGATTTTTCAACTCTTTTTGCTTGTTGTTTTCAAAAACCTGTCGGAAGAGACCGTAATGATAATTCAGGCCAATTCCAGCTCCCGGAAGTCCAAGTGTTGCTATAGAATCAAGAAAACAAGCAGCCAGGCGTCCGAGCCCGCCATTTCCAAGTGATGGTTCCGGTTCGAATTCTTCAATTTCTTCCAGAGATTTTCCGTTTTCATGTAAAAGCTTCTTTATATCATCGTAGATTCCTAGATTGATCAAATTGTTGGAAAGAAGTTTTCCAATCAAAAATTCTGCCGAAATGTAGTAAATCTTTTTTGTCCCTTGATTTGCTGGTTTCTCTTTGCATAATTCTTTTGTCAGATGAAGCAGTGCATAATAAACACTTTTATGATCTGCCGCTTCAATAGATGTCTGAAGCTGGTCTTCCAAATATTTTTTGTAATTCATTGTTACTCTCCTTTTTGTTGTAAACTGCGCGCGCATAATTGAGTAATTTTTTTAATTTTTGCTGCCAGATTATCCGTGAAGCTGTCTTCGTCTGAACGCCAGATCCAGTTTCCGCCTAATGTAGAAGGGGTATTTATGCGTGCTTCGCAGCCAAGACCTAAGTAGTCCTGAACAGGAATAATACATGTATCTGCCACACTTCTCATAGCGAGCCGAATATAATCCCAATGAATGTCTGCTTCCGGAGTAAATCGATTTCCAATATATTCCAAAGCCATTTCTTTATCTTCTTCTTTTAAAGCTTGATACCATCCTTGAAGCGTATCATTATCATGGGTACCGGTGTATACAACACAGTTTGGATGATAATTGTGCGGAAGATAATCACTGTCTTCCCTGGAATCAAAAGCAAATTGAAGAACTTTCATACCTGGGTACCCACTATCTTTTAAAAGTTGTTTTACGGAATCTGTCAAAAATCCAAGATCCTCAGCAATAATTGGAAGATCACCAAGTTCTTGTTTTATTTTGTGAAATAAATCCATACCAGGCCCCTTTTCCCAGTGCCCGTTTTCAGCAGTTGGATCACCATAAGGAATGCTGTAATATTCATCAAAGCCCCGGAAATGGTCAATTCGCATAATATCATATAGTCTAAAACAACCTCGGATCCGGTTTACCCACCAGGAAAATCCGGTTTCTTTGTGATAATCCCACCGATATAAAGGATTTCCCCAAAGCTGTCCGGTAGCAGAAAAACCATCCGGAGGACATCCGGCTACTGCTGTTGGCTGTCCACTTTCATCTAATTGGAACAACTCTGGGTGTGCCCATACATCTGCACTGTCATAAGCAACATAAATTGGGATATCTCCAATAATCTGAATCCCTTTTTGATTTGCATATTCTTTTAACATGTTCCATTGTTTGTAGAATTCGTATTGTAGAAACTGATAAAAATGAATTTCATCTGTAAGTAAGTCCTGATAATGCGAAATTGCATCTGGTCTGCGAAGACGGATATTTTCCTCCCATAGATTCCAGCCAGCTCCATGAAAATAATCTTTTACAGACATATAAAGAGCATAGTCTGAAAGCCATTCATTTTGTTCGTTCAGAAAATCCACGTAATCAGAAGAATTCATGATCTGCTGTTCTTTTGCATGTTCATAAGCTACCTTTAAGATATGAAATCGGTTCTGATAAAGCATGCCATAATCTATCTGATTCGGATTATTACCAAAATCTGCCTGCCTGCATATGTCGTCTTCAAGCAGTCCTTCCCGGGCCAGTGTTTCAAGATCAATAAAATAAGGATTTCCGGCAAAAGTCGAAAATGACTGGTAAGGAGAATCCCCATAACTGGTCGGGCCAAGTGGCAGAATCTGCCACAGTGACTGGCCGCTTTTTTGCAGCCAGTCGACAAATTTATAAGCTTCCTTTGAAAATGATCCGATTCCGTATGCACCAGGAATTGCAGATACCGGCATTAAAATTCCACTTTGTCTCATGATATAAACTCCTTTTTTCAGGCATGTACCTAACCTTTAACGGCTCCTGCTGCCACACCCTTGATAATATGTTTCTGACAGGACAGATAAAAGATGATGACAGGGATAACTGCAAGAATCAGAGCAGCCATAACAGCACCCATATCAACACGGCCGTAGCTTCCCTTCATATACTGGATTGCGATAGAAATTGTCTTATATTTGTTCAGATCCAGTACCAGATAAGGAAGTAGGAAGTCATTCCAGATCCACATTGTCTCAAGAATACCAACAGAGATGTAGGTCGGTTTCATGATCGGAAGTACTACACTGAAAAATGTACGAATCGGTGTGCAGCCGTCTATCATTGCTGCTTCCTCTATCTCGATTGGAATTGATTTGACAAATCCACAGAACATAAATACTGCAAGACCTGCACCAAAGCCCAGATAAATAATAATGATACCCCAAGGAGTACGAAGTCCGGTACGGTCAGCAACCAGTGACAGGGTGAACATAACCATCTGGAAAGGTACGACCATTGAAAATACGCATAAAAGGTAAAGCATTTTTGTAAATTTAGATTTGATTCTTGTAATGTACCATGCACACATAGAAGTACATACAAGAATTACAAGAACAGATCCAACAGTAATAAATACTGTCCAGCCAACTGCACTTAGAAGATTATATTTATCAATTGCAGTCATGTAATTTTCAAGTCTGGCCATCGTTTTTCCATCCGGAAGCTGGAATGGCTGTTTATTAATATAAACCTTCTTTTTAAAAGAATTCATAAGTACGATTAAAATAGGCAGTATATAGACAATTCCTAAGATTGTAAATATACCGGTTCCGGCTGCGCTAAGAGCACTTCTTTCCTTTTTCATTTATTGCTGCACCTCCTTGGAACGAGTCATATGTAACTGAATCATACTAATTGCAACGACAAGAACAAAGAACAGGACGGCTTTTGCCTGTCCGACACCTTCCCATCCAGTACGTCCGTAAAACGTGTTAAAGATGTTCAGTGCCATCATCTCAGACATCTTGGAAGGTTCACCGGCTGTCAGTGATAAGTTCTGGTCAAATAATTTAAATCCGTTTGTCAGTGATAAGAACATACAAATGGTAATGGATGGCATCATCATTGGAATCGTGACTTTGAATAATTTTGTCCATTTTCCGGCACCATCGATCTGTGCCGCTTCCATAACATCACCCGGAATAGATTGAAGACCTGCAATATAGATGATCATCATATAACCAATCTGCTGCCAACTTACAAGAATGATCAGTCCCCAGAATCCGTACCATTCGTTTAATGCAAGTGCTGTTCCGTATTTTTCAAGAATACCATTAAAAATTAACTGCCAGATATAACCAAGAACAATTCCACCAATCAGGTTCGGCATAAAGAAAATAGTACGGAAAATATTAGTACCACGCATATTCTTGGTAAGTGCACTTGCCAGAGCGAAAGCAACGGCATTAATAATAATTAAAGATGCAACTGCAAACAATGCAGTGTACCAGAAAGAATGACGGAATACCGTGTCTTCAAAAGCCTTTTTGTAGTTGGAAAATCCGATGAATTTCGCATCTGTTACCGTTGTGAATTTACAGAATGAAAGCCAGATTCCCATGATAAAAGGAATGATAAAGCCCAAGATAAACGCACAGAATGTAGGAAGTACGAATATGGGCATATAGCGTTTTACAGCCTTTTGCATAAAAGGTGCCCCCTTTCCTTAAAAGCAGCGGGAGAATTGACCCTGCCCGCCGCATGAATATATTACGATTAATATTTGATATTTCTTATTTGGAAGCTGCTGCTTCAGTTGCCCAGCCGTCTACAAAAGCACTTACAACTTTTGCCCAGTTCGCATCTGTCTGATCTGCTGCATATGCAGTTAATGCAGAACCAACACCATTCTTCCACTCCTCAGAAGGCATTGTTGAGAAGTTCCATGAAACAGGAGTTTTGCCATCTTCCAGATATTTGTTTGCTTCATTTACAAGTACGTTATCAGAATCAAGATTTGCTTTGAATGGAATCGTGAATCCCATTTCTTTGCAAAGACCATTAACGCCTGCATCAGATGTTACACACCAGTTCATGAAGTCTAAAGTAGCCTGAATGTCATCTTTTGAAGCTTTGGAGTTTACACACCAGTAGTTCTCTGTACCAGTACAGATTCCCTGATCCTCCTCTCCGTCTACACCAATGTAGATAGGAAGAATTCCAAGATTATCATCACCAATATCTTTGATGTTGGTGTATTCCCATGTACCGTTCTGATAGAATACAGCCTCTTCTGTTACGAAATCTGCAGTTGCATCATCAGCTGTCTTTGTAGAAAGAGCAGTTGACTCGCAAGTTGCGTTGTTGATGTACAGATCCCAGATCTGACGATAGTTGTCAAGGTATGTACCTTTGATTGCATCTGTATTATCAATACCGTCTGCTTTATACTCATAGTAGATTGGAAGGTTTGCCAGATGAGTTTTAAATCTCCAGTCAGAAGAACCGTCCATACCTGCTGATGTAAATGCAGAGAATCCAAGTTTGTCTTTATTTGCTGTAATGTCTTCCACAACTTTCTTGAAGCTGTCAAAGTTTGTGATATCTGATGCGGAGTAACCTGCTTTTTTAAGAAGCTCTTTGTTGTAAATGATACCGTAACTCTCAACAACGTAAGCAATACCTGCCATCTTATCTCCGTCCATCAGAGCAAAGTCATCATCTGTCAGCTCTTTTGCTATATCAGAATCTTTCAGATCATAGCAATAATCTTTCCAGCTTGCAAGTCCTACCGGACCATTTACCTGGAATAATGTAGGAGCATCTGTTTTTGCCATCTCGGATTTTAATGTTTTTTCGTATTCACCGGATGCAGCAGTGAGTACAGTTACCGGAACTCCCGTTTCATCTGTGTATTGCTCCGCAAGTTCCTGCCATTGCTCATCTTGCTCTGGCTTGAAATTCAGATAATATACCTTTCCTTTTGCATCAGACTTTGCAGTTTTTTTGCCCGATGAGTTGCCGCAGCCAGTTACCATTCCGATAGTCATTGCTGCAACAAGTAAAATTGATACAACTTTACGCATTTTCATAATTGTTCCCTCGCCTTTCTGAGAATCTTTTTTGTTCTCTTGATTTACTCATATTTTAGCAGGAAATTTGCGTAAAACTGTATCAATAAAAAAACCTCTAATATAAAAAATTAAACTTTCCGTTATTGTTCTTCTTCAAATTGTCGTATGCTGTCATCTGCATAATTTAGAAAATCTTCCGGGGTAATACGTCCTTCCGCAAGCTGAGGCAGGTATTTGGAGAGCGTATTTTCCTGGAAAACGGAATTCCATTTGACCTGGTAATTCGGAACAAATGTCGGGGAATTCGAAAATGCCTTCAGGTAGTCGCGTTCCACCTGGCTTATATATTTTTCCTCCATTGAAAACATCGTTTCTTTTTCCAGAAGATTAAATTTTGTCCGGAATTTAAAAAATGCAAGTGCTCCTTCTTTTACTTCTTCACTGCATCCAGACGTCAGTGCCCAGCCAAATGTTTCCGGAGAAGAAACCAGTGTATTTCCAGGAAAAGAAGAAAAACGAACACACTGTTCCCATCCGTTAGGAATCTGGTCGATCATCCAATATCCATTTGGAACCATAGCTGCTTTCCCGGTAAAAAAGTTATTGTATGCTGTGTCAAAATCATTATACAGGGCATTCGATGTTGTATAGGAAAACAGTCGCTTTAAAGTATTTGCCAATTCCAGCCCGGAAGCATTCTGGTAGGTGTCCGGATAGATCAGACTCATAAATTCAGCACCTTCTTCCGATGAAGAAGCGACTGCTGCACTTGCCAGTAACATAGGTGCCCATCCCGTTCCATCTGTATGTAGTGCCAGTGGCGTGATACCTGCGTTTGTAAGTTTGTCACAACACGCCCAGAACTCATCCCATGTTGTTGGAAAGGAATCAATGCCGGCTTTGTTAAACAATTCCTGATTCCAGAATATGCCGCAGCAGGAAAAAGCCGCAGTTGAAATTGGTGCAAGATAAGTATTTCCGTCTGCGTAAGTGCATCCTTCCTGTACAACAGGTTCGATCATGGAAGACCATTCTTCGTCTGCATCAATATATGGAGTCAAATTCACAATTCGGTTTTCTGCAATCATTTTCTGATAAAAAGAAGGAAGCATTCGAAGATCTGTAATAATATCCGGAAGTTCATCGGTTGCATTCAATCGTTTCAGGTTTTGACGATAGTCATCTTCTGTCTCTACGATCCAGTCAACATCCAGTTCATAGGTTCCTTTGTATTTTTTATTAAATGCTTCCACTACTTTCTGTTCATTTTTCGTTCCGGTAGATGGATCCACGGTCAGAATAATGGATATTTTTACTGGTTCTTTGGATTCTTCTGCCAGTTTTTTTTCAGATGTTTTACAGCCGGTCAGCAGGCAGATCATAAGTAGAAGTATAAACATACTTCGGATTGTTTTTTTGATATGTTGCTTTTTCATGATTCCTGCTCACCTCCTTTTGGCACTTTTATCGTACAAGTTGTACTTGCATCGGTTGTTTCGTAGTAATATGTAATCTTATCACCGTATTTTAACCGCAGTCTAGTCAGTATATTAAATACACCGTATCCATGTTTTTTGTCAGGAAATGCCTCTTTGATCTGAGAAATAGGTAAATGCGTAAGTCCGTTGATCTTTTCTACCATATCTTTATTCATTGGCATGCCGGTATTATAGACAGATAGCACCAGAACATCATTTTCTTCTGTAATCCGTATCCGTATATAGCCCCCCTCATAGATTTCACTGAATCCATATTTTACTGCATTTTCTACTAATGGCTGAAGGATCAGCTTCAGGATTTTATTTTCTTTTGCATTGACCTGACAGTCAATTTCATACTCAAACAGATCTGCGTTTCGGATCTGCTGGATTTCCATGTAGCTTTTCACATTTTCCAGCTCATCTTCTACGGATACAATATCACTTCCTTTACTGAGGCAGAGGCGCAGGTACTTTGAAAGAGCCTGGATCATACGCATGGTCGTTTCCTCTTTGTTCATACGCGCAAGCATATAGATGGTATCCAGTGTATTATACAGAAAATGTGGATTGATCTGACTGATCAGCATATTTAATTCACTGGTGCGCAGTTCTTTTTCCTGTAATTTAATTTCATTGACAAGTTGTTCAATATTGCTAAGCATTTCATTGTAAGAATGTCCAATCTGATCTAATTCCGTGTTTGTGTGAAGTTCTGGCATATGTGTATAATCTCCCCCGTCAAATCCAGTCATATATGTGGTGATTTCCTGGACCGGTCTGGTGAACCGATTAGAGAACAAGATACTGAGTAATAGGGCTAATACTACAATAATCAGGTAAATCAGAACCAATACAATTAAAATTTGGGTGGTCTGACTTGTAACAACTTCATTTGGCACATACGTAAAGATGGAAAACGAACAGTCCTTTTGATAGTAAGCAGACAGATAACCACCCGTTACAGTCTCTCCATTGAGAATAATTCCCGTATCAGAGGATTTTTTACATGCGCTTATCAAAGTTTTCGTCACATTGTCCGGCAAGTCAGTGTTTTTCTGATTCAGAGCATAAATATTTCCATTCTGATCCATTATTCCGGTTAGAATGGAAGAATCTGCCTTTTCGGAATCCATCGTTACGATATGATTCAAAAAGGAAGGATTCATTTTCAGAATAATAATTCCAGGTTCGCTTGGATAGTCCAGAGAATGAACATATCGGGTGATGAACAAGGAATCTTCTTTTCCGTTAAAGAGTGTATCTTTTGCAATGAACCAGACTGTTTTTGCGTACTCTGTACCAAGCTTCTTCTGAAACACAGTGTTTTTAATGTCAAAAGCATCTACATAACTATAGAATCTGGTATATACGTTTCCTTTATTATCCATATAACAATAATCTTGAATAGAATCCAGATCCAGATATGAGAAATATTTGCCAACGGCATTCTTTTCATTATCAGTCAGTTCTTCTGCGTTCAGACTTTTTTGGATCGTTTCATTAAGAATAGCTTCTGCAGTCACTTCT
This sequence comes from Dorea sp. 210702-DFI.3.17, assembly GCF_020560825.1. Classification (NCBI taxonomy): domain Bacteria; kingdom Bacillati; phylum Bacillota; class Clostridia; order Lachnospirales; family Lachnospiraceae; genus Dorea; species Dorea sp. 210702-DFI.3.17. The sequence continues at coordinate 174,045 of NZ_JAJCNB010000001.1, read as the reverse complement.
TTCGATTTCGTATAAAGATTATCCAGTAAAATTCCCATCTTCTCGTCTGCAAACTCGTATTTTTCTATAATATTATTTTTTAAAGTATGGTGCATATAACTCCATACTCCGATCATAGATAATAAAAGTGCAAGAAGAAGTAATATAAGCGTAGATTTTAAATATTTTTTCTGGATACCTGAACTTAAATATTTTTGCTTCATACTTCGTATTCCTTTTTATACTCACTTGGCAGTTTTCCGGTATATTGCTTGAATAATTGTGAAAAATAAGAAGGATTGCTGATACCAACTTCTTCACAGATTGTTCGGATACTGGTATTTTCTTCTTCCAGCATTCTTTTTGCTTTATCCATACGTTTTTTGACCAGGTACTGTTTAAAAGTCATATGGAAGGTGCTTTTAAAGATACGTCCAAAGTAAACCGGGTTTAAATATACATGAGCTGCTGTTGCAATGATTGACAAGTCTTCCTCTTGAAGATGTTCTTCGATATAAGCGACAGCTTCTGCCATATATTCTTTAAAATAACCCGTTTCATTTTTCCCGGCTTCTTCCTGACGCAGTTCTATTGCACGGCATAAAATTTTGTAGCAGACATCTACTGCTTTTACAGCCGGCAGATGATTCAGGTTAGAATAATAATTTGTAAATTGATTTTTCATATCCTCGTTCATACCATAGGTGTCCTGAAGCATGAACTGTACTCGGAGCATAACTTTATGAAGGTACTGGCATTGCCGTGCTTCTTCTTTTGGAAGATGGTAAATAAAATCAATAAATGTTTCTTTTAGTTCCACAAAATCATTTTTCCGTATGCTGTTCATAATCCGGATTTCCCTGTCTTCAGAGAACTGCTTCGAATCGTCTTCCTGCTCTTCTAAATCTTCTGGAATTGTAAACGCACTGGCACCGGAAGCACTGGCAATTCCAAATAACTTTTGTGCTTCTTCATAGCTTTTCCGGATTCCGGATATCCCTTTATATGGCTTGGAAATAGAAGCGATGACCGGACATTTTTCTTCATTCTTTGCCTGCTCTAATAAAGTTTTGATCTGCCTTACTGCATTCTTTTGCTGAGTTTTTATAATGAAAACATAATTGCCGTCTTCCCCTTCAAATTTCCAGTACGAAAAATGTTCAAAAACATGTGCTTCTATTTCCTGGATTACGGCATATCTGGATGCTTCATAATCTAAAGAATTTGTAATTTTATAAATTAAATCAATATCGGCGCACACTGTGATAAAAAAATCATGATTATCCGGCAAATCATGAAGTACAGAGAATACTTCTGTAATCTTTTCCTCCGGGATCAGATTCTGAACATATTTTTGTATTACGACCTGCAGAAAACTGTCACCGTCTTTTAAAAGGAGTTGTTCCCAGCTTTCGTATTTTTCTTCACTGCGTAGCTGTTTGATACATGTGTTATAGGCTCCGGTCATTGTGGAGCGAAGCTGTTCGTCATCAATTGGTTTTAAAAGATATGCGTAGGCGCCAAGATCACAGGCATGTTTTGCATATTCAAAATCACGGTATGCACTAAGTACTACAAAAAGACATGAGATCTGTTCTTTTTGAATTTCTTCCATAACCATAAGTCCTGTCATTTGCTTCATTCGAATATCGGTTAGAACGACATGTGGCTGTTCACGTCTGATGACTTCCAGTGCCTGAACTCCACTTTTGGCAGATCCGACAACCTCAAATCCCATGCTCTCCCAGTCATAGGTATCTAAAAGTCCCTGTAATAAAATTGGTTCATCGTCCACAATTACCAGTTTTAGTAATTCCATTCTTTTTCCTCACTTTTTTTATGAATTGGCCGAATTTATATGTTTCTTAAAGCAATTGTTATAGATCAGATGCCGCATGTTTTCCTGCCAGATAACCGGTAGCCCATGCCCACTGTAGATTATAACCGCCACAAATTCCATCAACGTCAAGAAGTTCTCCGGCAAGATAGAGATCTTTTGTAATACAGGACTGCATCGTCTCCATATCTACTTCTTTTAAACTGACACCGCCTGCGCTAACTTGAGCATTGTCAAACCCGTTGGTATCAGAAATGTTTAACCTGCAAGACTTTATGACCTCACACAGTCTTGTAAGTTCTGCTCCTTTGATCATATTTAGTTTCGCAGAAAAACGGATGCCTGAGATTCGGAGTATTTCCGGAATTAGTTTTGTGTGAAGAATTCCGGTCAGAAGGTCTTCCGGTTTTGCCTTTTGGTTCTCGCTCAGGTGCTGAAGCTTTTTGCTAAATAGTTCTCTAAGTGAAGCTTCCTCTAATTCTGGCAGAAAGTCAATCATAACCTGCGCATTTTTCTTTTCATATAAAGCCCTGGAAATATAGCGGCTGACTTGGAATACAGGAATTCCGGATATGCCATAATTGGTAATCTGAAGTTCGCCGGTATCTGAGGCAGCCATACGCCCGTTGATCAAGGCTGTTACTTTTGCATCTGTCCTGACTCCTGAAGCTTTTTGAAAGGCAAAATCCTTTACTTTTAACTGCACCAGTGCCGGAACAACCGGCACAACAGAATGCCCCAGTGATTTGGCAAGACTATAACCGCTGCCATCAGAGCCGAGTTTCGAAGAAGCTTTTCCGCCAGCTGATAGAATGATGCGGTCAGCTTGAATTTTTTCGCTGCCGGTTTCAATCTGGAATCCTTTTTTTGTCCGGCATATGGATGTCACTGCGTTCTCACGTCTGATGTCTGCGCCCAATTCTATTAAACGATTATCCAGAACAGAACGGACGACAGACGCCTGATCACATCTCGGATAAATGTATCCATTTCTGGATTTCATCAGAAGTCCCAGATTTTCGAAAAAACGAATGGTATCCGAATATCCAAAGGCTTTTAGAACAGAAGAAATCAATTGCGGCTCATCACTTCGGAAATAATCCAAAGACATGTTTTTATTTGTCAGATTACAGCGCCCATTTCCGGTAGACAAAATTTTCTTTCCAAGAATATCCTTCTGATCAAAGATAATGACCTGAATGTCTGGATTTGTCTCAAGGGCGGTGATGCCCGCCAACATACCGGAAGCACCGCCTCCGATAATTGCAAGTGTTTTCATATCTGTACTCCTTAACTTTATATTATAACTCTGTCACAAGACCTTCTCTTACCATGTACTCTAAGGACATTAATATTCCAAGCTTTGCATGCTGCCATGTAAGTCCGCCCTGGAAATACACTGCATATGGCTCTTTGATCGGGCCATCGGCACTCAGCTCGATAGAGGATCCCTGAACAAATGCTCCGGCTGCCATAATCACATCACTGTCATATCCTGGCATCGGCCATGGTTCTGGTGTGACATAGGAATCAACCGGGGCAGCAGCCTGGATTCCCTTACAGAATGCGATGACACCTTCCGGTGTTCCAAGTTCTACTGCCTGAATAATATCGTGGCGGCTCTCCGTACCATTTGGAATGACACTGTAACCTAATTTTTCGTAGATGTTTGCTGCAAAGATGGCTCCTTTTAAAGCACCTGCTGTCACAGTCGGTGCCAGGAAAAGTCCCTGGAAGAAGGACTGCATGACACCGAGAGATGCACCAACTTCCTTTCCAAGTCCTGGAGAAGTCAGGCGGTATCCACAATTATCAATCAGATCTTTTCGTCCTGCGATATATCCGCCAATTGGCGCAAGTCCACCGCCCGGGTTCTTGATCAGGGAACCAACGACCATATCTGCACCCACATCACTTGGCTCAATCCTCTCTACAAATTCACCGTAACAGTTATCGACCATACAGATAACGTCTGGTTTGATACTCTTTACAAATGCGATCAGTTCTCCAATCTGTGAGACGGAAAAGCTTGGTCTTGTCTGATATCCTTTGGAACGCTGGATTGTTACAAGCTTTGTCTTTTCATTGATTGCTTTTTTGATATTGTCATAGTCAAATGCACCGCCTTCCAGAAGATCTACCTGGCGATAGGAAATTCCGTACTCCGCAAGAGAACCATTCGATGGGCGGATTCCAATGACTTCTTCCAATGTGTCATAAGGTTTTCCGACTGGAGATAGAAGCTCATCGCCCGGGCGCAGATTTGCAGCCAGTGCCAGTGCCAGTGCGTGAGTTCCGCATGTGATCTGCGGTCTTACAAGAGCACTTTCTGTATGAAAAATCTCTGCGTACACTTCTTCCAGTGTGTCACGTCCCGGGTCGTCATAACCGTATCCGCTGGCGTATTTGAAACAGCCGGCATTGACTTTACATTTCTGCATTGCATGCACGACTTTCAACTGATTGTACTCTGCCACTTTGTCGATGGCATCAAAACGTTCTTTTAAAGTTCCTTCAATCTGGCTTCCGAAATCGTAAACCTCTCTGCGGATTCCCATTTCCAGATACATATCTTCTATATTTAACATGATTGTTCCTCCAAAATATCTTTTTTAATAGATTCGAGCATCACTTCCAGAATCTTATCTTCATCATAATTGTAATCTTTTTTATTAATCCATGTCACATGCTTCTCTCGCTTGAACCATGTAATCTGACGTTTTGCAAAATGTCTTGTATCTCGTTTGATTTTGTAAATGGCATCTTCTAATGTGCATGCTCCGTCCAGATAGTCCAGAATTTCTTTATATCCAAGTCCCTGCATAGAAACCATACTGCGGTCATAGCCACGCGCTTTTAAAGCCTTAACTTCCGCGACAAGCCCCTCTTCTATCATCTGGTCGACTCGTAGATCTATACGGCGGTACAGGTTCTTGCGGTCATCATTTAAGATAAAATATACAAATTGATAGGGCGACTCTTTTTGCCGCTCTGTTTCATTGTGTTCAGAAATTTTCATTCCGGTTTTCTGATAAAATTCCAATGCCCGAATGACTCGCTTTATATTATTTGCATGGATAGTTTCTGCCGACTTTTGGTCCACTTCGCGGAGTTTTTCATGAAGTGCCTCTGCGCCATGTTCTTTTGCAAATGATTCTAATTCTGCGCGGAGCGAGGTGTCATTATCATTATCTGTAAAATCAATATCATAAAGTAGTGCCTGAATATAAAATCCGGTTCCGCCTACTACAATTGGAATATGCCCGGCAGCATAGATCTTTTTCATAGCTTCTTTTGCCATCTGTTGAAAACGGACAACATGAAATTCGTCATCCGGTTCCAGTTCATCTACTAAGTAATGTGGAACATACTGCATTTCTTCCGGACGGATTTTTGCGGAACCAATATCCATATATTTGTAGACCTGCATGGAATCTGCAGAAATAATCTCACCACCAATTGCTTTTGCAAGACCAATGGAAGCCTTTGTTTTACCGACTGCAGTAGGTCCGGTGAGAATGATTAAAGGTTGTTTTTGCATGATATATCATCCCTTACATTTTTCATATTCGATATTAAACAATACGTTTGAATTTCTTTTCCAGTTCGCGCCTTGACATGGCGATAATGGTGGGTCTCCCATGTGGACAGTGATAAGGATTGTCCAGTGACAGAAGTTCCGTGATCAATGTGTCTACTTCTGCAGCGCTCAATCGCATATTTCCTTTGACAGCTGCCTTACAGGACATAGATGCAATCTTTTCGTCAATCAGATTAGATGGCGCATTTCGGTTGATTTCATCAGACAGACTGTCGATCATCTCCATGAGCAGTTCTTTTTTTGCAATACTGAACAGATTGTCCGGTACAGCGCGGACTGCATAGGAATCCTGCCCGAATTCTTCTATCTCAAAGCCGATCCTTGTGAACTGATCCATATAAAGTCTGAGAAGTTCTGCCTCCTGCATAGACAGATTCAGTATGATTGGCGGACTAATAAGCTGAGAAGTAAACTCCCGTGTCTTCATGCCCTTCAATGTCTGTTCATACAGAACTCTCTCATGAGCTGCATGCTGGTCGATAATATATAAGTTATCATGAAATTCTACCAGCCAGTAGGTATCAAAGACCTGGCCGATAATCTTATGTTCCGCTTTTGCCTGTGGCTCCAGAAGTTTTTCTTCAAAGAAATTGAGCTGCTGTGGCTTTTTCGCAGGAACTTGTTTTGCAGTATAATTTGGCGCCTCTGCGATCTGCGAGCCTTGTGCCTGCACATTTCTTTGTGGTTTATAAGAGTTTTGCACCGGTATATTTTTCTGCGGTTTATAGGAGTCTTGCACCGGTATATCTTTCTGCGGTTTATAGGAGTCCTGCACTGATACATTTTTCTGCGGTTTACAGGAGTCGGTATTGGATAAAGCAGGTGTTGTTTCTTGCTTGTTTTCGTGCAGTGCTTCATGGTAAGAATATACTCTTTTCTTCATCTCATTCATAAAGTATTGCAGCTTTTCATCTTCATTTTGTGGTGACTGCAAAGAGGTTCGCAGCTTTTCGGTATGTTCTGCCTCACTTTTTTTCGGCAGATTCTTCTTCGACTCTTTCGGTTCTTCTGGAAAATTACTTTTACAATCTTTCGGTTCTTCTGGAATTTTTATATCATCCAATGTCACTTCGGGAATCAGCTCCCGTTCATGTAGTCCGTCATCGACAGCTGCAAACAGGGTATTATAAATCTCCTGCTGATTATTAAAACGGACATCCATCTTGGTCGGATGCACATTAACATCTACATGTTCTGTGTCTACATCCAGGTAAAGCACGACAAATGGGTATTTGTGCTGCATAGTAAAATCTTTATATCCGTCTTCAATTGCCTTGGAGATGATACTGCTCTTAATGTATCTTCCATCTACGAAATAATTTTCAAAATTACGGTTGCCGCGGGAAATCAAGGGCTTTCCAAGATATCCGGTAATGTGGATTCCTTTTCTTTCAAAATCTACTTCAATCAGATTCGATGCAATCTCCCGTCCGTATATATGATAGATGACATCCTTCAAATTTCCATTGCCGGAAGTATGAAGTTTAACCTGACCGTTGTTGATAAAACGGAAGGAAACTTCCGGATGAGACAACGCCAGTCTTGTGACCAGGTCTCCGACGTGACTTGCCTCTGTCATAGCAGTTTTTAAAAACTTTCTTCTGGCAGGTGTGTTGTAGAAAAGCTGTCGGATCAAAAATGTCGTGCCATCCGGGGCACCGGCATCTTCAAGTGATTCTTCCTTTCCACCGGCAATCTTATATCGCACGCCAAATTCTGCTTCCTTTGTCTTGGTCAGAAGCTCTACCTGAGAGACCGCTGCAATACTGGAAAGTGCTTCACCGCGGAAACCAAGAGATGAAATGTGTGCAAGATCCTCTGCACTTCGGATCTTACTTGTAGAATGGCGTAAAAATGCAGCACGGACATCTTCTTTATCAATTCCGATTCCGTTGTCAGCGATTCGCATAAATGTAATGCCGCCTTCCTTGATCTCGACAGTTACAGCAGTCGCACCGGCATCAATTGCATTCTCAGCAAGCTCTTTGACTACGGATGCCGGACGTTCTATGACTTCCCCGGCGGCAATTTTATCAATTGTAATCTGGTCTAATACCTGTATCTTACTCATGGTCTACCACCTGTTTTTTAATTTGTTCTGAAGCTGATAAAGGGTATTGAGTGCTTCAATTGGTGTCAGGTTTCCAAGATCAAGCTCTTTTAACTCTTTTAATACGTCATCATCTTTCACTGTATCGAACAATGACATCTGAGCCAGATCCACGTCATCATATTTTTTCGCCTTAGGTTTTGGGGCACCCAAAACAGCAATATCTTTGATCCGGCTTGTAATATCCGTCTGAACCAGTTCTTCTACAATTTCCTTTGCCCGGTCAGTAACAGACTCCGGCACCCCTGCAAGCTTCGCTACCTGGATACCATAACTTTTGTCCGCACCACCTTTGACAATTTTTCTAAGGAAAATGATATCGTCGCCGTTCTCTTTAACAGCAATGCAATAGTTATTCACGTTATCTATTTTGCCTTCCAGCTCGGTCAGCTCGTGGTAATGTGTGGCAAATAAAGTCTTAGCACCAAGAAGTTTGCTGTTACTGATATGTTCGATGACTGCCCAGGCAATGCTGAGCCCGTCAAATGTACTCGTTCCACGGCCGATCTCGTCAAGTATTAAAAGACTCTTGCTAGTGGCATTTCTTAAAATATTTGCGACTTCCGTCATCTCGACCATAAATGTACTCTGACCACTTGCCAGATCATCGGAAGCTCCTACACGGGTAAAGATACGGTCTACCAGACCGATGTCGGCTTTGGAGGCAGGAACAAAAGAACCAATCTGAGCCATCAGAACAATCAGGGCTGTCTGGCGCATGTAGGTAGACTTTCCGGCCATGTTCGGTCCCGTTATAATTGCGATCCGGTCTTTTTTATCGTTCAGATATGTATCATTGGAAATGAACATATCATTTGGAATCATTTTCTCAACTACCGGGTGACGGCCGTCTTTGATGTCAATGACACCTTTTTCATTTATCTTCGGACGCACATAATTATTCTGCTCTGCAACAAGAGCCAGAGAAGCCAGTGTATCAATCTGGGCGATCACTTTGGCAGTTTTCTGGACACGGACAACATCTTTGGCAACACGGCTCCGGATATCACTGTAAAGCTCATACTCCAGAGAATAAAGCTTATCTTCCGCACCGAGAATCGTATCCTCCAGTTCTTTTAATTCCGGAATAATATAACGCTCTGCATTGGCAAGGGTCTGCTTTCTTGTATAATAATCCGGAACCAGATCTTTAAAAGAATTGGTCACTTCCAGATAGTAGCCGAATACTTTATTGTATTTAATCTTTAGATTTTTGATGCCGGTTTTCTCACGCTCGTCACTTTCCAGTTTTGCAAGCCAGTCTTTCCCGTCAGACTTAGCCGAGCGGAGCTTATCGACTTCCGGATTATACCCGTCGCGGATAATACCGCCTTCCTTCATGGCAAGCGGCGGATCTTCTTTGATTGCATCTTTGATCAGTGTGCACAGATCTTCCAGCGTATCTAAATCTTCATAAAGTTCTTTCAAAAGCGGACTTGTCATCTCACTTAAAATATATTTGATATGAGGCAGCATAGAAAGAGAACTTTCAAATGCGATCATATCTCTCGGGTTCGCAGACTGATATGTAATCTTGCTGACCAGACGCTCAAGATCGTAGATTGGCGACAGATATTCCCGGATCTCTTCTCTTGAAATCGCGTTATCTAAAAGCTCATTGAGAGCATCCAGACGTTTTTCAATATCATTTTTCTGAACCAGTGGCTGTTCAATATATTTCCGGAGATTTCTGGCGCCCATAGCGGTTTTCGTCTTATCCAGTACCCAGAGAAGGCTCCCTCTCTTCTGCTTCTCTCTTAAAGTCTCACAAAGTTCAAGATTCCGTCTTGTAGAACTGTCAAGGAGCATATATTTTCCGGCGGCATATGGAATCAAACGCGACATATGGGAAAGAGATGTCTTCTGAGTCTCTTTCAGATAGATCAAAAGGGCTCCGGAAGCAATGATCCCACAGTCATAATCTGCAAGACCAAGACCAGTCAATGATCCGACTTTGAAATGCTCTTTTAATGTATCCTGACAGATCGCATCATCAAAATACCATGGATCCAGTGAATAAATGGTAATTCCAAGGCGGTTCTTCAAATCTTCGATGTTCATGCCGCTCATGAAAAATGCTTCATTACAGATAAGTTCCGACGGCATAAGTTTATAGATTTCGTCAAACAGTTTTTCTTCTGTATTAATCTCCGTAACAAAATAATCGCCGGTCGTAACATCAGCGACAGACAACCCAAAACGATCTTCCATGTAGACAACACACATAATGTAGTTGTTCTTTGTCTCGTCTAATGCCTGCATATCCAGGTTCGTTCCAGGTGTGGCAATCCGGACAACCTCACGTTTGACAATTCCTTTTGCAGTTGCTGGATCTTCCATCTGTTCGCAGATGGCGACCTTGTAACCTTTAGATACGAGCCGGTTCAGATAACCGTCTACTGCATGGAACGGGACACCGCACATCGGTGCACGTTCTTCCAGTCCACAGTTTTTTCCGGTAAGGGTGATGTCCAGTTCTTTTGATGCTACCAGTGCATCATCAAAGAACATCTCATAGAAATCTCCCAGTCTATAAAATAAAATGCAGTCTTTGTATTCTTCTTTTGTTTTCATATACTGCTGCATCATAGGTGTTAATTCAGCCACTTTTTTATCTCCTCTTGTGTAATACTTGTGAATTCAGGAATGCCATTGGCAATCTCGAAACTTCGGCATCTTTATATTATAACATCTCATCCTGTTTCATGAAAGACGAAATTTTAGACAAACAGGAAAAGATTAGTTATCACTACCTGCCACATGTTTATCAAATATCAAAACGGATGATGTAACACTACCAAATGCGGTAATGTGGCATTGGTTCTCTATAGAACCAATGAAGCAGATATCCGGACAGAAGGATACCCATAGTACATAAAAAAGAAAAAATAAGCGCAAAGGGAAGGCAAATCTGCCCCCATAACTGCAATGGCATATCCGAATAATCCCAAACTGCCAGGTGATACCATTTGTTTACGATAATTCCAGTGATAAATTCCATACTCACAACAAAGATCGTACAACGTGTAATCTGTCTTGGCAGAGCATCCTGCCATTCTGTCAGCCGTCCCTGCCATGTAAAAAACTGCATACACAGTCCGCCAAGCATGAACATACTTATATGTGAAAAACCGCGAAATAAGACTTCAATCCCATAATAAATACATCCTCCGACAGCCCATAGTACAAGATATTCACTTACATTTTTTAAATAAATATTTTTCTTTGATAAGCTATTCTTCATGTAAAAACGCCCTCACTATCTGTTCTTACAAAATAGTGTGAGCGTTTTCTACTCGTTTTATCAATAGCATCACTGGTATATTTTTCTATACCTGTTCTCCAATATAATAGAAGCCTTTACATTGATCCAGCTTCACATTGACATAATCGCCGATCATAGATGCATCTCCCTGGAAATGAACAAGAATGTTATTGCTGAGTCGTCCGGTCACCATATGGTCATCATGGTCACTGACAGATTCGACCAGCACTTCCTGAATGGTTCCTTCGTGTACAGCACATACCTCTGCTGCAATTGTCTGAACTTCTTTCAGGAGACGGTCAAAACGATCTTTTACAACATCCTCCGGAACCTGATCTTCCATTGTGGCAGCAGGTGTTCCGGTTCTCTTGGAGTAGATAAATGTAAACGCACTGTCGTATCGCACTTTTCTTACAATATCTAAAGTTTCTAGAAAGTCCTCTTCCGTCTCACCAGGAAATCCGACAATAATATCTGTTGTCAGGGAGATATCCGGCACAGCGGCACGGATTTTATCTACCAGTTCCAGATACTGTTCTTTTGTATAATGGCGGTTCATCTTCTTTAAAATACGACTGCTTCCGGATTGTACGGGAAGATGAAGGTGTTTACAGATTTTTTTACTCTTGCCCATCACTTCGATCAATTCATCAGAAAGATCTTTTGGGTGGGAAGTCATAAAGCGGATTCGGTGAAGTCCCTCAATTTGCTCGATTTTTTGTAGTAGTTCTGCAAAGGACAACGGTTCTTCCAAGTTCTTTCCGTAAGAATTTACATTTTGTCCAAGAAGCATAACTTCTGTAACACCATCAGCTACAAGACGTTCGATTTCCCGCACAATTGCTTCTGGTTTACGACTTCTCTCACGTCCTCTTACATATGGCACGATACAGTAACTACAGAAATTATTGCAGCCAAACATAATGTTGACTCCGGATTTAAAGGAATATTTCCTGTCGTTTGGAAGATCTTCGACAATCTTATCAGTATCTTTCCAGATATCAATGACCATGCGGCCACTTTCGTAAACTGCAGTAATTAGTTCCGCAAATTTATAAATGTTATGTGTGCCGAAAATAAGAGCTACGAAGCGATAGCTTGTACGAAGTTTTTCTACAACTTCCGGTTCCTGCATCATACAGCCGCACAAGGCAATCTTCATATGTGGATTTTTCTTTTTATGTGACTTTAACTGGCCAAGGCGTCCGTAAACTCTCGTATTCGCATTTTCCCGGACAGTACATGTATTAAAGATTACAAAATCTGCCTCTTCTTCAGACGCTTCTTCGTAGCCTATTTCAAGTAGAATTCCACGTAATTTTTCCGAATCGCGAGCGTTCATCTGACACCCAAAGGTTGTGACGCAGAAAGTCATCGGCCTTCCTGCTTCTTCTGCTTCTTTTCTTACGTATTCTTTCGCTTTTTCTATGAAATAATATTGTCTTTCCGGTTCCTTATGCGGTGCAGGATCAGACAAATTGATTCCTGATGTTATCGTATTCATAATCAATCCCTTTCAACGTATCTGTAATAGATGTTTTCGTGATTTCGCGGTCTTCGCATAGTGCGTCCAGCGATGGATATTTATCTCTGAGTTCTGTATTGATCACGCTAAGAAGCATGACTGGATCTTTTGGTAATTCCATATATAATATTATCCTTCCTGATAAATGTTTGTTTCTGTCACAAGAAGCTGTGGCTTAATATCTTGTTCCTCTGCCGGGACTTCAAATAAGACTTGCATATCAAAAGCCAGTGCTAGTGTATGAAGCTGAGGATGTGACTCCAGATATCGGTCATAATAACCGCCTCCATAGCCGATACGATGGCGGTTTGTATCAAAGGCAACTCCTGGCATGATCATAAGTCCGTCGTCTGCCGATGCCGGAATACCTGCATCGGGCTCGAGAATACCATAAGCACCAGGTTTTAATTCATCAAAAGAAGTAATTTCATAAAAATCCATTGTTTCGCCGTGAACCTTCGGAACCCAGACAGTTTTTCCGAGTTTCCAGGCTTCCAGCATAAGTGGCCGAGTCCCCACTTCCCCTCCGAAATCTATATAACAATAAATATCTGTTGCTTCCCGGAATATATCCAGTTCGCATGTCTTACGACAGATTTCAGCCGTCTGTGACTGCCAGATAATTGGATCCAGTTCTTTGCGTTGCTTACGGATAATCTGCCTAATGGACTTTTTTGTTTCCATATTTTTCACCTAGATTCGTAATACTTCCATCTGCCTCTTTGACAGAAATGTTGTCAAGCTGTCCCCTAAGATTACGGCGGACGCTGTCAATATATTCTTTTCTTAAGATAAGCTGTTCTTTTAATTCTGCATCACTTAATCCGACCTCTTTGGATTTGTGATAGAGTTCATTAATACGGGCAATTTTGCTTTCGTCCATGTGCTTTCGTTCCTTTCTTAATAAAGACGTCATCTATTTATCTTACACTATCCGGAACAAGAAGTCTACAGAAAAATCAACGATACATTTGTACATTCGTTGTATACATTAACTGGAATAATTTTCGAGAAAGCCATAAAGCTCAGCGGTACTTTCAATGTACTTTCCATTTCTGATTTCCTGTCTTAAAAGTTCTGGAAGTTCATCATAATGAATGTCTGTATACTCATAAGGTGTTTTCTTATCGCTGAAATACACAACAATGTATCCGTTCACTTCCATCAGATAATAGCAGTCATTTTTGGAAGCCTTGCTGCCGGTCGTGACAGAAGATGAATCTTCATTTTCCATGGTCTGCTGCTCTTCTAATTTTAGTTTTTCAGCTCTCGCCTTTGCTTTTTGATAACTGAACTGATATGCAAATGTCATGGCGATGATCAGGCATGCACAACAACTTAAAAAGCCAATACTGTACTTACTTTTCATGGAAATATCTCCTTTTTAAGTACAGTATTGACTTTATTATTTACTTCTATTCATGATCCGTGTCATGCAGCATTAAGAACAGCCTAGGAACGGAATAAATGAGCTTTCTTGCATATTTTGACTAACATTGGTCCCTTTGGCATGGAAGATAGCTCTTTTTCTGTTACACCGCCAAGAAGTACAAGCGCAACACCGTAAACTGCAACAGCAACACACAATGCAATGACAGTTGCAATTCTTGTTCCTACGAACAATTCAAATAACAAATGTACAACAAGTGTAACGATTCCCATAATGATCGAGGCAATTGCCGGTATGACAAATGTTTTCTTCTGCTCCTGAACATATCCGATTCGTTCTCTCAATGCGTGTGCATTTAAAATACAGGTAGAAAGAGAAAAAACAATCTTGCTCAAAACAACTGCATAAATGCCCCATTTGAAAACAACCATCATAAGGAACAGGGAGATGATATGTATAACAAGAGAGATGGCGGCACTTTTTACCGGTACCATCATATTATCGAGTCCCTGAAGTACTGCATTCGTTACAGTAGAAAGATTGTAAAATACAACAGAGATTGCTCCCATCTGTAATAATACACCGCCAAGAGTATTATTCTCTGTAAAGAATAATAAATCCAGAAGTGGTTTTGCAAGTACGATAAATCCGGCTGCACATGGAATCGCAATAATCATATTAAAACGCGTAAAAATATCAATCTTTTCATGAACCTGTCTGCGGTTTCCGGTCTTTGCAGTCAGTACAATGCTTGGGATCAAGGAAGATCCAAAGGCACTGGAAATCGCAAGAGGCACATTCATCAGTGTATCGTATTTTCCAGTTACAATACCAAGAAGGGCGGCATATTCGCTTTCTTTATGCCCCTGAATAGACATAATTGTCCCAAACATAGCATTATCTACAACACCACAAAGATTGTAGACCGTTGCACTTAAAATAACAGGTGCAATCGTTAATAGAAGCACTTTAAAAACTCTCTTATAACTTTCAGTTTTATTTCCACGATCACGCTCTATCTGACGGCGGAATTTCTTCCGGAAAGCTAAAAATAAGAAAAATAAAAATAATAACGCAGCAAGTGCTCCCATCACTGTACCTAGTGTACCGCCAGATGCTGCATAAGCCGCACCATAAGAATCATTATTTTTCTGGGCAGCAACTTCTTTACCAACCTTAAGGAGCATGTAAGCACCGACTACGCTGACAACTGCATTGACAATCTGTTCGATGATCTGGGAAACAGCTGTCGGAACCATGGATCCATTTCCCTGGAAAAATCCACGGAATACACCAAGGATTGCCACGATCAGAATGCACGGAGCCAATACTCGCAAAGCTAACGCACTCATTTTCATTGCCATCAGATTCGATGCGATAAAATCAGCGCCAAAGAATATGATGGCACCGACGATACCGCCTGCTGCAATTGCAAATGTCATGGCACCCCGAAAGACGCGATATGCATTTTTATATTGTCCTGTTGCAAGTCTTGCAGAGACAAGCTTGGATACTGCAAGGGGCAGACTGTAAGAAGTCAGTGTAAGTGCAATCGCGTAAATCTGAAACGCGACTCCGTAGTAGCCCATACCTTTATCACCCAGTATATTTACGAGGGGAATTCGGTACACTGCTCCGATAATTTTAGTTATGACTCCGGCTATAGCCAGAATGGAACCCTGAACGAGAAAGTTCTTCCCGGTTTCACTTTTGTTTTCACTCATAATTTACTCCATATTAACGTAATATATTTAGCTCATTTAAAATTTCACGCTGAAGAGTCTCCATTTCAATACGTTCCTCTTCTTCCATATGATCATAACCGGAAAGATGAAGGACCGAGTGTGCAATCAGGAAAGCGTATTCACGTTTGACGGAATGACCGTATTCTTCAGCCTGTGCGATGACTTTTTCTTTGGAAATCACAATATCTCCAAGCAGAAGCTCACCTGTCTCCGGATCGAAGCAGTCTTCTTCGCTTTCAAAATGAGAGAAGTCTCCCGGAGTTTCATATTCCAGCATCGGGAAAGAAAGTACATCTGTTGCACGATCAATGTTACGAAAATCCCGGTTCATCTCATGAATCTCATCATTCATAGTGAGTAAGAGATTGACCTGAACTTCATATGGACAATGAATATATTCCAATGCGCCATTTATGACTTCACGGGCAAGCGCCTGGCAATCAAAAGGGAGCTTTAATGCCCCTTCTTCTTCATAAAATAATGTCATGATTTTCTCCTTTTCTCTCGGCTGCGATTTCTTGATTTGTTCTGTGTCTTTGTCTCGTATTCTTCGTAAGCTTTTACAATTTTCTGGACAAGCGGATGGCGGACAACATCTTTGCTTGTAAGACGGCATACTCCAATGTCATTGATCTTGCCGACAACACGGACAGCTACATCAAGTCCGGAAGTCTGACCACTTGGCAAATCTTTTTGTGTTTCATCACCGGTAATTACAACTTTTGAGCCAAATCCGATTCTTGTTAAAAACATCTTCATCTGCGCCGGAGTTGTGTTCTGAGCCTCGTCCAGAATGATAAATGCATTGTCTAATGTACGACCACGCATGTAAGCAAGTGGTGCAACTTCAATCAGTCCTTTTTCAGAATTTTTTAAAAAGTTTTCTGCTCCCATAATCTGATAAAGAGCATCATAAAGCGGACGCAGATAAGGATCAATCTTGCTTTGCAGATCTCCCGGAAGAAATCCAAGCTTTTCTCCCGCCTCAATGGCAGGCCTTGTCAGAATGATTCTACCAACTTCATTATTTTTAAATGCAGTGATTGCCATAGCCATGGCCAGGTATGTCTTTCCTGTTCCGGCAGGACCTAGTCCAAAGACAATCATTTTTTCCCGAATTTCATCTACATACTGTTTTTGCCCAAGTGTCTTTGGCTTTATCGGCTTCCCCTGTAAGGTGTGACAGATAATATCTTTATCAATTTCCAAGACATTATCTTCACTGTCTTCCATGACAAGTGCCAGCGTATAATTCACATTTTGTTCTGAAATCGTGTTACCTCGACGGGATAATTCAAGAAGCTGTGAGAGTACATTTCTTGCGCGCTCTGCAGCATTGCTGTCCCCCATGATCTTGACAACACCATCTCTGGAAATCAGTGTCACATGAAGGGAGCGCTCAATCTTTTTTGCAAAAGCATCAAATTGCCCGAATACATTTGCTTCATGCTCAGCCGGGATTTCAAGAACAGTTTCCATAATTCCCATATATCTTATTCTCCTAATTGTTCAATTTGTTCTTCCGGATCATTCGGAAGCTGCGGAATCTCAGATTGTCGGGACTGTCCGGTATTGCAGATGATGGTCAGTGTACCAGATATAGCTCCCTCTTTTGACCCTGTGTCTATTTTAACATCATTCTGAATAATTTCTACCCCCTTTTTATCTAAATCTTCACAATATCTTAAGAAATATCTGTTCAATTTGTCTTGAAGCTGTTGATCTGTATATTTTTTCATAACAGGTTTATAAGGGGTCAGACCTACAACGCCGATATATACCGGCAGATAAAAATGATCTAGAAGTTTCAGCCGTGACTCCATTGTGCTTTTTGAATAGTGTTCATACGGAGACCAGATGAAAAATGGTGACAGACGATATTTACCAATGCGAAAATACAGATAGAACAAACGGGGGAACTTTACACTTGTTTTTTTTACGTATTTTCTGGGCAAAGTATTCTCGTAATGAAGTTGAGTCTGGATGAAAATATCAGCATCTGAATGACAGGACTCATATCCTGTGATCTCTTTTGCATCATTAAGAATAGGAATCTGACCGGAAACAAGAATATCACCGGGATTTACAGATGTTCCCTCCCGCACCATAGGAATACCTTTTCGAGTGATAATGCGTACAATAGTCCCTGTGGAATCTGAAACAAGGTCCGTCCCAGCATCAGAATTTGGATATATATCCTCTTTTATATCTGTTTTATTATCTGTTTTATTGTCTATTTTAGCATCTTCGTTTTCTTTGATTTGAATGATTAGTCTGGTCCCCTCTATAGATGCAGATACCCAGATGATGTCGTCAAATCCTTTCCGAATATCTTTTACAATACGGTCGCAATCAATGTTTCCGCGACGTATGCCGGTATTTACATGATTCTCCTTTAGAAATGTTCTTATGACTTCTTCGGTCTGTGTATGTGTGCCAAGGATTTCAATATCCCAGATATAACCAGACATTATCAATAGCAAAACGGTGGCAGCAAATATGCCAGCAAAGAAAAGCTTGCGTCTTCGATGGTCAAACAGATAAAAAGGAAGTCCATATTTTTTTACAATCGTAATTTTTGTGGAAGTTTTATGAGAAATGTGACGCAGCTTTTTGAAATCTTTTACCCATAGATTCATTTCGTAAGAGCCATCGCTGGCTGATAAATCCCAGATTTTTATTTTTCGGTAATTGCATGCGTTAATAAACCGTTCCATACGATGACCGGTAATCCGGATTCTTACATATCCTCGAATATATTGATATATTTTTAAAAGCAATGAATGAATCCTCCACCTTATGTCTGATATTCAATATTCTGAATTTTCCCCGTAATTTTCATATCATCATTTGTATAAGAATCAACTTGAAGGTGCTTTCCGGTAATTCGTATCTGACCGATTTTTGTCTGAACTCTAACGAGTTGATCTGTATATTCAATCAGTCCCCGATAATTTTCAATTCGCATTTCAGAATGTCCCAGAATTTCAACATTAGGCATTCCAAGAACAACATCTTCTGGAAATTTGGATGCTTTGGCAGCTTTTCTTTTGCTATTTTCCAAATCTATACTCATAAAACTCCATTTTTCAATTTATGAAAATATCGTTTGTAATAATGTATGAATGAAGGTATGTCTTTCATTACTGAAGTAAAAAAGAAACACACAGCTTTAAAATATCATAAGCTATATGTTTCTTTTATCAAATTATAAATTGGTATTATTAAAATGCTCCAAGACGTTTTCTGGCATTCTCTACACGCTCAGCAGTCGGAGGATCAATTCCTTCTAATGGATACTCCATACCAAGTTCTTTCCATTTGTATGCACCAAGTGTATGATATGGTAGAACTTCTACGCGTTCTACATTATGAAGAGTCAGAATGAATTCATGCAGTCTGTCCAGATATTCATCTTTGTCGCTGCGCTTAGGAACAAGAACATGTCTGATCCAGACAGGCTTCTTCATATCAGACAGATAAGTTGCCAGATCTAAGATGTTTTTATTCGTATGCCCTGTCAGACGTATATGCTCCTTTTCATCAATGTGTTTGATGTCAAGCAAAATGAGATCTGTATATTGCATTAATTCATTAAATTTGCTAAAGAAAGGTTCTTCTCTTGTGAAAGGATTACCACTTGTATCTAGTGTTGTATGAATTCCATTTTCCTTTGCTTTTTTAAAAAGTTCAGTCAGAAAATCAATTTGAAGAAGCGGTTCACCACCACTGACAGTAATGCCACCTTCATTCCCCCAGTAAGAACGATATCTGAGAGCTTTTTTGATCAGGTCATCCGTAGAAGTCAGTGTACCTGTTTTCATATTCCATGTATCCGGGTTATGACAGAACTGACAACGCATGGGACATCCTGCAGTAAAAATGACAAAGCGAACTCCTGGTCCATCTACAGAACCAAAACTTTCTGTGGAATGAATGTATCCTTCCATAATAACAATCTCCTATCTATATATTTTTAAAAATGTATTTTCAATAATGGTTTATTATTTTGAGAATTTACATAATTAATTATAAGACCCCGCGAAGAGCATTGTCAAACACGAGGTCTTATATGTGTGAAAATTACATTTCTTTATGGCATGTTCTGGAAATTACATCTAACTGTTGCTCGCGAGTCAGGTCGATGAATTTTACAGCGTATCCAGATACACGGATTGTAAAGTTTGCGTACTCTGGTTTCTCTGGATGCTCCATAGCATCGATCAGTTTCTCTGTACCAAATACATTGACATTCAGATGATGAGCTCCCTGATCAAAGTATCCATCTAATACGTGTGCAAGATTTACACTTCTCTCTTCATCATTGTGTCCAAGTGCTCCTGGGCTGATTGTCTGTGTATTAGAAATTCCATCTAATGCAAGTTCATATGGAAGCTTAGCAACAGAGTTCAAGGAAGCAAGAAGTCCTGCTTTTTCTGCACCGTATGATGGGTTAGCTCCTGGAGATAATGGCTCTCCTGCTTTTCTTCCATCTGGAAGAGATCCTGTAGCCTTACCATATACAACGTTTGATGTAATTGTAAGGATAGATGTTGTCGGTGTAGACTCTCTGTAAGTATGGCATTTGCTTAATTTGTGCATAAATTTCTTCAGAAGCCAGATTGCAATGTCATCTGCACGGTCATCATCATTACCATATCTTGGGAAGTCTCCCTCAATTTCAAAGTCAACGGCAATTCCGTCCTCGTCACGGATTGGTTTAACCTTTGCGTATTTGATAGCGCTTAAGGAATCTACTACATGTGAGAATCCTGCGATACCTGTAGCGAATGAACGTTTTACATCTGTATCGATGAGGGACATCTGCGCTGCTTCATAGTAATATTTATCATGCATGTAGTGGATCATGTTCAGTGTATCAACATACAACTTGGACAACCACTCCATCATCTCGTCATATTTAGCAAGTACTTCATCGATGTCAAGATACTCAGATGTGATTGGCTGATAGTTTGGTCCAACCTGTGCTTTTGTCTTCTCATCAACACCACCGTTGATTGCGTACATTAAGCATTTTGCAAGATTTGCACGGGCTCCGAAGAACTGCATCTCTTTACCAGTCTCTGTGGCAGATACGCAGCAGCAAATGCTGTAGTCATCACCCCATACCGGACGCATAACATCGTCATTTTCATACTGGATAGAACTTGTCTCAACAGAAATGCGAGCAGCAAATTTCTTGAAGTTCTCTGGCAGTCTTGAAGAATAAAGAACTGTTAAGTTCGGCTCTGGAGAAGGACCCATGTTCTTTAATGTGTGAAGGAAACGATAATCGTTCTTTGTTACCATAGAACGTCCATCTTGTCCAAGTCCGGCTACTTCCAGAGTTGCCCATGTCGGATCTCCTGAGAACAGTTCATTGTAAGAAGGAATTCTTGCGAATTTAACCATACGGAACTTCATTACAAGGTGATCAATTAATTCCTGAGCTTCTTTCTCTGTAAGCTTACCGTTTTTAATATCACGATCAATATATATATCAAGGAAAGTAGACACACGTCCAACACTCATAGCAGCACCGTTCTGAGTCTTGATTGCTGCAAGATAACCAAAGTATAACCACTGTACAGCCTCTTTTGCATCTTTTGCAGGCTGTGAAATGTCATAACCGTAAGCAGCAGCCATTTCTTTCATATCACGAAGTGCTCTCATCTGATCAGCAAGCTCTTCACGAAGACGGAAGTCTGTACCTTTCATGCCGTGTCTTGCGTAACGCTCAAAATCATACTGTTTTTTCTCAAGAAGAAAATCAATTCCGTACAGAGCTACACGACGATAATCACCAACGATACGTCCACGTCCGTAAGTATCCGGAAGTCCTGTAATGATTTTGTTATGACGAGCTTTTTTCATCTCTGGTGTGTAGATATCGAAAACTCCCTGGTTGTGTGTTTTATGATATTTAGTAAAGATTTCATGAAGTTTTGGGTTTGGCTCATATCCATAAGTTGTACAAGCCTGCTCTGCCATCTTAATTCCACCGTAAGGCATGAATGCTCTCTTAAGAGGCTTGTCTGTCTGAAGACCTACAACCTGCTCAAGGTCTTTCATACTCTCATCGATATACCCTGGGCCATATGCTGTCAGTCCGGATACTACATCTGTTTCCATATCAAGAACGCCACCTTTTGCACGCTCTTCTTTCTGAAGCTCCTGAAGTCTTCCCCACAATTTGTTGGTTGCTTCAGTTGGTCCTTCCAGGAAAGAGTCATCTCCTTCATATGGAGTGTAGTTATCCTGGATAAAACTTCTAACATCTACAGAATGCGTCCAGTTTCTTCCTTTAAATCCTGCCCACTGTTCGTACTGTGCCATATCTTTACGTCTCCTTTTCCTAAATATGTATTTCTTTTTACGGGCACAGTATAGCATCGGGTTTTTTCGATTGCAAGTATTTAAATGAGTACAATTAATCAAAAAGCGCTTGTACTTGATTTTGTGCAATTTCACTGAGAAATTGCATTTTAGAGAGTACAATTCATGTGTTTTGTATGTAATTTTATACAAGAAATATTTGTTAAACTATTGACAAATTCAAATGAAAGTAATACGGCTATCCTCAAAATATATGATATCATAATTTAGATTTTTTCCTGATATCCGCATATGTAAATGATAAAAATGCTGTTCAGATATAAGAAAAAGAAGCATGAAACATCTTAAATGGATTCTCATACTTCTTTTTTCTTACGACAAATACTTTTTTAAGAGTATCAAAAATACAACTTTAAACTTGTATTCTTGCCGCTGCATCATCGCTAATTGCGATTCTTTTGTGTTTGTTCCCGATAATCAGACCACCATTGAACTTTTCAAAGACCCGGATTTCACTGCCCTCCTCAATCTGACAGTTACGGATGATATCCAAAACCTCCGGGAGACCGAACATCCATTTGATGGTATATACTTTACCGGGTGCTGCTGTTGACAAAGCCTGCATACTCGCACCTTCTTTGCTTTTTTCTTATTGTAGAGCGAGAAATAAATGTTAGTCAACAGCAACACTATGCATAGACTTATATTACATGAAGTCCTTTTAAGGAAACATCAAGAATCGGTGCGGAATGTGTCAGTGCTCCACTGGAAATATAATCCACACCAAGTCCGGTCAGTTTTTCAATATTTTCCTTTGTAACATTTCCGGAACATTCTGTCTCGGCACGTCCATCAATGATTAATAAAGCTTCTTTCATCTCGTCATAAGACATGTTGTCTAACATAATGATGTCTGCACCTGCTTCTACTGCTTCCTTTACCATGTCAAGATTTTCTACTTCCACCTCGATTTTCCGAACAAACGGTGCATAATCCTTTGCCATCTGTATTGCTTTTGTGACGCTTCCGGCTGCACCAATATGATTATCCTTCAAAAGGACGCCATCCGATAGATTATAGCGGTGATTATATCCGCCTCCGACGCGAACTGCATATTTTTCAAAAATACGCATATTCGGAGTTGTTTTTCTTGTATCCAAAAGTTTCGTTTTAGTTCCGGCAAGCAATTTTGCAACAGAATTCGTGTATGTGGCAATTCCGCTCATACGTTGAAGATAATTTAAAGCTACCCTTTCTCCAGACAACAGAACTCGAATATCTCCGGTCACTACAGCAAGAAGCTCTCCCACTTTTACTTCATCACCGTCTTTTTTATAAAATTGTACCTTTGTTTTTTCGTCTAAAAGTTCAAAAACATGCCGGAACACATCCAGACCGGCTATGATTCCATCTTGTTTGCAGATCAGGTTAACTTCTCCTTGAACAGCTTCTTTCATGACTGAATTTGTGGTTACATCTTCGCTTGATATATCTTCTCTTAAGGCTTCTTCGATGAGATGGTCAGCCTGTAGTTTCATCGTAATTGTATTCATGACTCTTTGAAAATCTCCTTTTTTATAGCATTTTATTACTGTTTTATGCGGTTGCCTTATTCATCTGTTTTTCAGACATGATTTTCCTGGCAGCTCTTTTAGCAAATACAAGACTCTCCAAAAGAGAATTGCTTGCAAGTCGGTTCTTTCCATGAACACCGTTGCAACTTGTCTCTCCTACTGCATATAAATTTGGCATAGAGGTATGACTATCGGAGTCAACCCAGATTCCCCCCATAAAGTAATGCTGAGCCGGAACGACTGGAATCCACTCTTTTGTCGCATCATAACCTTCTTCCAGGCAATGCTGGTAGATATTCGGAAAATGACTTAGGATTATTTCCTTTGGAATCTTTTCTAATGACAGCCACACATGATCTGTCCCATCCTTCTTCATCTGTTCCTGAATGGCTTTTGTGACAACATCTCTTGGGAGCAGTTCATCTACAAATCGATTTCCATTTTTATCATACAGCAGAGCACCTTCCCCACGCACAGATTCGGAAATCAAAAATCTGCGCCCCGGTTTTTTAGAATAAAGTGTTGTTGGATGAATCTGTACATAATCTAAATGTTCTAGCCTGATCCCATGTTTTTTGGAAATATCAAGTGCATCTCCGGTAAGATGCGGGAAATTTGTGGAATGCTGATAACGACCTCCAATTCCACCGCTTGCAAAAATAGTCTGATCAGCGTGGATATAAATCTTTTTATAATCAGATGTTTCAGCCTCAATCCCGGCACATGCCCCTTGGGAAATGAGGATGTCAGTCATCGTCGTATATTCCATAATCTGGATATTTTTACGTGTCTTTATCTGTGCAAGAAGCTTACTTGTGATTTCTTTACCAGTAATATCTTCATGAAACAGAATTCGAGGTCTGGAATGGGCGCCTTCTCTTGTGTACAGAAGTTTACCATCTTCCTTTGCAAAATCCACACCATACCCGATCAGATCATGAATTACATCCTGTGAACCGCGGATCATAATATCTACAGACTCTTTCCTGTTTTCATAATGACCAGCCCGCATTGTGTCTTCGAAATAACTGTCATAATCATCGTCATCATGTAACACACAGATCCCTCCTTGTGCGAGAAATGAATCGCTGCTTTCAAGATCTGATTTTGTAATCATAATAATGGATAAATCTTCGGACAGATTCAAGGCTGAAAAGCAGCCACCTACGCCTGTGCCGACAATGACCACATCGGCCTGCAAATTATTTTCCTTACTATTACTTACATTTTTCATATTATCTATTTGATTCATATTCAAATGCCTACTTTCCAAGCTCTAACATACGTTCCAGAGGTTTTTTTGAATTTTCACGAAGGCTGTCACTGACATGAACTTCGTTCTTGCCGGTCTTTAATACATGAAGCACTTTTTCCAAAGTATTCTTTTTCATGTTCGGACATACCGGAACAGTCTTCGGATAGTAAAAATGTTTATCCGGATTATTCTGAACGAGTTTATAGTGTACGCCCTCTTCTGTACAGATGATAAATTCATTACATGGACTTTCCGTTGCATATTTAATAATTCCTGAAGTACTTCCTATATAATCGGATAATTTTAATACTTCTGTATTACATTCCGGGTGAGATAACACCAGTGCATCCGGGTGTTCTTCTTTTGCTTCGCGGACTTCATCAACTTCCATACGCTCATGTGTCGGACAGAAACCTTCATTATAGATAAAATGTTTCTCTGGAACTTGATCTGCTACAAAATGAGCCAGATTCCGGTCCGGAATAAAGTAGATATTCTTATTCGGTAACGCTTTTACTATCTTGACAGCATTTGCTGACGTTACACATACATCGGAATATTCTTTTAAAGCTGCTGTAGAATTAATATAGCAGACCACTGCTACATCTTCATACTCTTCGCGGACTTTTTTAATGGATTCTACATCTGCCATATGTGCCATCGGGCAGTCAGCAGTCGGATCCGGCATCAGAACAGTTTTGTCCGGATTTAAGATCTTTGCGCTCTCGCCCATAAAAGAAACGCCACAAAATACAATCGTACTCTCAGAAAGCTCTGTTGCAACACGGCTTAGATAGAAAGAATCTCCTATGTAATCTGCAATATCCTGAACTTCAGGTCTGACATAATAATGAGCCAGGATCACTGCATTTTTTTCTTGTTTTAGTTTTTGTATTTCTTCTACAATTGTCATATGTTTTTCCTCCCATATGATCTGAAATTTCATTGCAGACAATTATAACACATGTTTTTACATGTGACAAGACAGTAAGTAATTATTGACAAACAAGAAATAAAGACTATACTAAAGCTGAATATAATATGCTATATATGTATAATTAAAATATCAAACATACATAATTTATATGGCTGCAAAAATATTTATACTAAGCTGACGATATGGTCAGTTCAGTGAAGAAAGAAGTGATTTATATGCAAGTGATTCACAAAAATCACATGGAAATTTTATGGCATGATTATGCAGAAGCAATTGACGATATCCCGATTACAAATGCTGGAATTATTGAAAAATCTTCTGTGATCGGACGGACAGGTCTTATGCTTCTGTCATGTGGAACCGGAGCCTGGCGTGTCAGACAATCTATGAATACACTCGCAGAACAGTTAGGGTTGACTTGTACTGCAGACATCGGATTAATGTCTATTGAATACACCTGTTTCGACGGAGAGGAATGTTACTCGCAGTCCTTATGTCTTACAAACACAGGAGTAAATACATCAAAACTGAATCGTCTGGAACAGTTTATTAATAAATTTTCATCCGAAGGTGTATACATGACTGGTGAGGAATTACATTCTCATCTGGATCAGATTGAAAAAATACATGGTCTCTACTCTCCGACCGCACTTGGTCTTGCAGCCGCACTTGCCTGTGGCGCATTTACCTTTTTACTTGGAGGCGGACCGGTAGAAATGTTTTGTGCATTTGTAGGTGCCGGTATCGGAAATTTTGTCCGATGCAAACTGGGGAAGCATCATTTTACACTATTTTTATGTATCTTCGTTTCCGTAACATCAGCCTGTCTGGTCTATGCAGGATTATTTGAAGTGATGAAACTGATACTTGGGGTGTCAGAACAACATGAAGCGGGATATATTTGTTCTATGTTATTTATCATTCCAGGATTCCCATTCATTACCAGTGGTATTGACCTTGCAAAATTGGACATGAGATCAGGTCTGGAACGATTAACTTATGCAATCATTATCATCACTGTTGCAACAATGACTGCCTGGATTATGGCACTTATCTTAAAATTGCAGCCGGTGGATTTTCTAACATTAAATTTGCAAGTCCCGATACAAATTCTCTTCCGACTGGCAGCAAGCTTTTGTGGAGTTTTCGGATTCTCTGTTATGTTTAACAGTCCAAGAAAACTGGCAGCTACAGCCGGATGTATCGGAGCCGTTGCCAATACTCTTCGTCTGGAAATGGTGGACCTTGCAAATATGCCCCCAGCTGCTGCTGCATTTATCGGCGCGCTTGTCGCAGGAATTCTTGCTTCTATGATTAAAAATGTTGCGGGATTTCCAAGAATATCCGTAACGGTACCTTCTATAGTAATTATGGTACCTGGCCTTTATTTGTACCGTGCTATTTATAATCTGGGAATCATGTCCCTGCATACATCAGCAGAGTGGTTCGCTGCCGCATTTATGATCATACTTGCATTGCCGCTTGGATTGATTTTTGCAAGGATTTTGACAGATAAAACATTTCGTTATTGCACGTAAATTCAAAGATTCGACTCTCAATTATATAAGTTCACTTGTCACTTATATAATTGGGAGTCTTCTCAACTGAACTAAAAGAGGAACCGTTCATTTTCAAGTGAATAGTTCCTCTTTCTTATAGATTATATGACAAATTATTCTTTATATTGATAAACAATCTTCTTCGCTGTCTCAATATGTTTTTCCAGTCGTTCTGAAAAATGTGTAAATGGAAGAAAAACTCCAAGTTCATCAAAATGCTCGCCTTTTTCTTCAAGACGTTCTTGTCCATAATAAACAATGGATTTTGGCAATTCTTCCTGCAATTGCATAACCAGATCCATAACGGCGACATAAGACTGAGCTTCAGTCTCTTTCATTTTGATAGTATCCGGCAGTTCATATACAAGCAAAACACCTAACTGCTCTCCCATTCGATAATCTTTTACTTCCATAGTCACTTCATCATAACAATGCCTTTTTCGATATCCTTCCGCCAGATACATTTTCACATCATTATTTTGTGCGTAGACTTTTTGGAATTTATGATATATTTTGTCAGGTACAGCTTTCTTGCAATCATTTAACAGATTGCCGGATCCATCCGTTAAAATATAAGGATTGGTATGTCCGTCAGCGTTAAAACGAAACGGAACAAGGTATGCATTTCTAAGAAGATCGAACATGCTGTGCTGACAGATTGCCAGAAGGAAAGCGGTCAGATCTTTATTCTTATAAGCATCAAATAAAGCTTTTGCAAATTTCTCCGGCGGCAATACTTCTCCTGAATATTCGCCGTCAGATTCTACTGATTCATAAAATGTTTCCATCAACCGTTCGCATGCCTGCGAATTTTCCAGAATTTTGTCAAATAAGTATTCTGCTTTTTCTTCTCTTGGAAATATGGTTGCCATTTTTATTCATCTCTTTTCTTATTGATTTTTTATCTGCTATATATTATAGTTGTCTTACGTCAAAATGTAAAAGATATATTTAGTATCATGGATATATCAATTTGGAATGAGAGGACTAGATATGATTACTTACGATTATTACCGCATATTTTATTTTGTAGCACGTTATAAGAGCTTTACAAAAGCAGCAAAAATGCTTGGCAACAATCAGCCCAATATTACACGCTGCATGAATATCCTGGAGCAAGAATTAAAATGCACTCTTTTCCTACGGTCTAACCGTGGTATTTCGTTAACACCAGAGGGAAAGAAATTATATGAGCATGTAGCAATTGCATATGAACAGTTACAAATTGGCGAAGAAGAAATCCGTCAGAATGGTGAACTGGAGAATGGATTAGTATCCATTGGTGCCAGCGAAAACGCGCTGAGACTGGTACTACTTTCAAGACTTGAAAAATTTCATGAACAATATCCGCATGTCAGACTTCGTATTTCGAATCATTCGACGCCACAGGCAATTCAGGCATTAAGAAGTGATATTGTGGATTTTGCTGCGGTGACAACACCACTTGACATCAAAAGTCCACTGGAGAAAATACCTCTTGCCTCTTACCGCGAAATACTAATCGGAGGGAGAAAATACAAAAAGCTTGCAGAACATACCCAGAAGCTTGAAGATATTGCTTCTCTTCCATTTATTAGTCTTGATGAAAATAGAAGTACAAGAGAATTATATAACAGTTTTTTTCTGGAACATGGACTTTCCTTTGCACCGGATATGGAGACCGCGACAACCGATCAGATGCTTCCTTTGATCACTCATAACCTTGGAATCGGTTTTTATCCTAAGAAAATGGCTGAACTAGCTTTGACCAAAGGTGATGTATATCAGATTCCGTTGGAAGAAAAACTGCCACTTCGGAAAATTTATTTAGTTACGAATGGCAGCACTGCAAAGAGTACTGCCGTTCGTAAGATGATCAAGTTCATTCAAGAATATCATAAAATATAACAATTTATTTGTTAACGCATCTGCATTCCTGCTTTTAAGAGTCGGAACATTCGTCTTGCTGCACCAAGATATAATTCTTCAGCATGATTTAAAGCATCAGACAGAGGCATAATATTATTTACCGTTGTGATAATAGATTCAATTCCATAATCGAAGATATCTTCTGCACCGCTTCCCATACTTCCGACAATCGCTACAGCTGGTATATGGCGCTTTTTGCAGTGTACACCAACTCCCTGCATGACTTTGCCAAATACAGACTGCCAGTCTGTAGCACCTTCTCCGGTTACGACAATATCGACATCTTTCAGATGTTCATCGAAATCCACAAGATCAAGTACCGTCTCAATTCCAGATTTCAATGTTCCGTTTAAAAATACCATAAGAGCGGTCCCGAGACCACCAGCTGCTCCGGACCCCGGTATATTATCCATATCCAGATCAAATTGCTCTTTAATAATGTCCCGGTAATTACACATACCAGCTTCCAGATCATTTTGAATCTCGGGGGTTGCACCTTTCTGTCTGCCAAATGTATAAGTAGCTCCGTCTTTTCCACAAAGCGGATTTGTGACATCACACATTACCGTGAATTTACATTCTTTTATCAATGGATTAAGTCCAGAAAGATCTATTTTTCTAATTTTCATCAAATCCTCGCCGCAACCCTTTAATTCCTGATTATTCTCATCTAAAAATTTTCCACCCAGGGCGCGTATACAGCCGATTCCACCATCGTTTGTAGCAGAGCCGCCGATGGCTATGGATATATCCCGGAATCCTCTTCTAAGAGCATCTGCAATCATTTCTCCAGTTCCATAAGATGTAGTATAGCGTGGATCTCTTTTCTCTTCTGGAACGAGAGGCAGTCCGGAAGCTGCAGCCATTTCCATTACTGCACGATTTTCATCCAGCATGCCATAATTACTTGTAATATCCTCCCAGAGAGGTCCATGAACTTGCACAGGTAATTTTTTTCCATTTGTAGCCGCAAGTACTGCCGCTGTTGTACCTTCGCCACCGTCTGCAACGACAATGCTGTCACATTGACAGTCCGGAAATATCTCCCGGGCTGCTTTTGCCAGAAGTTCTGCTGTCTTTTGCGAAGATAAACTCCCTTTAAATGAATCTGAAGCAAATAAAAATTTCATAAGCTTTCTCCTGTAATTACCTCTTTATAAAATAAAAAGATTTTTATTTTTTTAATACAAGTGCTACAAATACAATTGGTTCTGTTCCGTGATTCTTAATTCCATGTCCGTCTCCATCTTTGCAAAATGTAACATCGCCGGTTTTGATCTCGTATTCTTTATCGTTGTCCATATAAGTCGCACTGCCGGAAAGTACATAATAAGTCTCAGTTTCTCCATGATGCTCATGATAACCAAGTTCACAGCCTGGCTCAATGGTTACCTGAGAAAATATACGGCAATGCTCTCCTCGTTCTTCTTCATTTAAAAGAGCCTCCATAAGCACATGACCTGCTCCGCCATTTACCTGTTCTTTTTTTGCAATCTTACGTTCGCCTGCTCTTGTCATTGTTCTAGAACCTCCTGAATTCAGTTTTAATATTATAAGTATATCATAGCATATCTTGTGCATAATAACTTAATAAATCACAGAAAAATGAAAGAATAATTAAAAAGTGTTTGCTATTGTATTCCTGTCAAGTCGTGATATAATGTAAAAGACTTATAAGAGTTTAGAAAGGACAGAAAAATGAAATTTATATATCCAGCAGTATTTCATGAAGAAAAAGATGGAAAATACAAGGGCTATTTCCCTGATTTAGAATGTTGTTACGGAGAAGGTGACACGATAGATGATGCCATAGATGATGCCAATGAGGCCGCCAGAAACTGGCTGAGTCTGGAACTTACAGAAGAAGATCCATTCATCCCGTATGTATCTGACGAGGAAGATATTGACTTAAAAGAAGGGGAATTTATTCGTAACATTTCTGTAAATATCCGGTTTTACGAGGGCTGGGACGAATAATATCCAGCTATTTTAACTGAAGCTATTTTTTAACTGGAGACATTTATGAAAATTACTTTAATTACCGTTGGAAAAATAAAAGAAAAATATTTAAAAGATGCTATTGCAGAATACAGTAAGAGGCTCGGCCGTTATTGTAAGCTTGAGATTGTCGAAGTTGCTGACGAAAAGACGCCGGATCACGCAAGCGAGACTGTTGAAAATGCAATCCGGGATAAAGAAGGCGAACGGATTCTGAAATATGTCAAAGAAGACGCATATGTGATCACATTGGAAATTCACGGCAAAATGCTGACCTCTGAAGAACTTTCCGAAAAAGTCGACACGCTTGGCGTTCAAGGCATCAGTCATATTATTTTTATTATAGGCGGCTCTATTGGTCTTGGCAAAGAAGTTTTAAAACGCTCAGACTATGCACTCAGTTTTTCAAAAATGACGTTTCCTCACCAATTAATGCGTGTGATCTTATTGGAACAGATATATCGCAGTTATCGAATTATAAATCATGAACCCTATCACAAGTAAATGAGATTTTTTACATTCTGTTATCAATCGTCATAACTAGTGTAAGTTTATAAATTAAAAGAATAAAGGAGAACATGTTACTTTATCGAACATGTTCTCCTTTTATTCATCTTTATGCTTTCTAGCCCAACGCTACATCTAATATCATCATTAATACAAACCCAAGCGAAAAACCTATTGTGCCGACATTGCTATGGGTTCCTTCAGATGATTCCGGAATTAACTCTTCCACTACAACATAAATCAT
This sequence comes from Dorea sp. 210702-DFI.3.17, assembly GCF_020560825.1. Classification (NCBI taxonomy): domain Bacteria; kingdom Bacillati; phylum Bacillota; class Clostridia; order Lachnospirales; family Lachnospiraceae; genus Dorea; species Dorea sp. 210702-DFI.3.17. Next base: position 142,275 of record NZ_JAJCNB010000001.1, on the reverse strand, counting down.
AGCACCTGCTGCAAATGCAAGTAGATACGGCAATACAGGTGTAATTTTAGATGCAAGCAAAATTGTTATACCACCACCAATTGGTTCAACAATCCCAGAAAACATACCATATAAAAAAGCTTTTATCCGCCCTTTTTCACTTCTGACAGGCAGTGAAACAATAAAGCCTTCTGGTACATTTTGAATTGCTATACCGATAGACAGTGCAAATGCTCCGGCAAGTGTCACTTTTGAATTATTCATAAGAAGTCCTGCAAATACTGCGCCACCAGATATTCCTTCCGGAATATTGTGAATTGTAACTGCCAAGATCAGCATCGTCGATTTCTTTAATGAAGCTTTAGGACCTTCTGATTCTTCACTCCCAAGATGCAGATGTGGAATGATGCGGTCCAGTGCAAGAAGAAATACAATGCCGACAAGAAAGCCAACAGCAGCCGGTAAAAATGCCAGTTTTCCCAGATGATCAGACATTTCCATAGCTGGAATTAAAAGTGACCATACAGAGGCCGCAACCATAACTCCCGCTGCAAAACCAAGTAAAGACTTTTGAATCACAGGTTTTAATTCATTTTTTATAAATAATACGCATAATGCCCCAAGAGTTGTTCCGATGAACGGTATCATTAGTCCCCAGAAAATTGTCATGTATCAAACACTCCTTTTTATTATCTATTAGTATTATATTCAGAATCTCGATATCCTAGAATAACAGTATTAAATTAATCTGTGGAGGTTAGGTATAATTAATTCTGATATTATTTTATACAAAAGACTTAGAAGTGTCAATAAAAAAGGCAATTTCATAAACTAAGGGCACCCCTTTTATGAAAAAAGGGACACCCTTAATCAATGATGGGGACGTAGCATTTTAAAGCTTTACTACGTCCCCAATATGAACTATTTGTTGCTTAATAATTCATGAATTCCCTTTGCTCCGGCTTTTCCGGCACCCATAGCAAGGATTACTGTTGCTGCTCCTGTTACAGCATCTCCGCCAGCGAATACACATGCTTTTGATGTCTGTCCATTTTCTTCTTCTGCAACGATACATTTTCTCTTGTTTGTCTCAAGACCTTTTGTTGTAGAAGCGATCAATGGGTTTGGAGATGTTCCAAGAGACATGATAACTGTATCAAGTTCAATCTCGTACTCTGATCCTGGAATTTCTTCCGGACGTCGTCTTCCTGATGCATCAGGCTCTCCAAGCTGCATCTTAACAACCTTCATTCCTTTTACCCAGTCATTCTCATCTGCAAGAATTTCTTTTGGATTTGTAAGAAGATCAAAGATAACGCCCTCTTCTTTTGCATGATGTACTTCTTCAACTCTGGCTGGAAGTTCTTCCTCGCCACGACGGTAGATTACATGTACTTCTGCTCCAAGACGAAGTGCTGTTCTGGCAGCATCCATTGCTACGTTACCGCCACCAATAACTGCAACTTTCTTACCTGCTGCAATCGGTGTATCATAAGAATCATCGAAAGCTTTCATAAGGTTGCTTCTTGTCAGATACTCGTTTGCAGAGAATACTCCGTTTGATGCCTCTCCCGGAATTCCCATGAACATCGGAAGACCTGCTCCGGAACCGATGAATACAGCTTCAAAGTTTTCCTCTTCCATCAACTGATCGATTGTTGTTGATTTACCGATTACTACGTTTGGCTCAAAATGTACACCTAATTCTTTTACTTTTTCGATTTCTTTCTTTACGACTTTCTCTTTTGGAAGACGGAACTCTGGAATACCATATACAAGTACTCCGCCAAGCTCATGAAGTGCCTCAAATACTGTTACTTCATAACCAAGCTTTGCAAGGTCTCCGGCGCATGTAAGTCCGGACGGACCAGAACCGATAACTGCAACTTTATGTCCATTTGTCTTCTCAGGTTTTGCAGGTTTAATGTCATGCTCAAGAGCGTAATCAGCAACGAATCTTTCAAGTTTACCGATTGAAATCGGGTCACCTTTGATTCCACGGATACATTTGCTCTCGCACTGGGACTCCTGTGGACATACACGGCCACAGATAGCAGGAAGTGCTGAGGACTCTCCGATTACTTTATAAGCTTCCTCAATATTACCTTCTTTTACATGACTAATAAATCCTGGAATATTGATAGATACAGGACAGCCCTGGATACATCTTGCATTCTTACAGTTGATACAGCGCTGTGCCTCTTCCATTGCTTCTTCTTTGTTATATCCATAACATACTTCTTCGAAGTTTGTTGCTCTTACTTTTGGATCCTGTTCTCTTACAGGAACTCTCTCTAATACATTTGCCATTATTTGTCACCTCCGCAGTTTCCGCATCCACCATGATGAGTGTCACCTTCCTGTAATTTCAGCATTGCACGACCTTCTTCTGTCTTGTAAAGCTGCTGTCTCTTCATAGCGTTATCAAAATCAACGAGATGTCCGTCAAACTCTGGTCCGTCTACGCATGCGAATTTCACTTCGTCTCCAACGATCAGACGGCAGGCACCGCACATTCCTGTACCATCAACCATGATCGGGTTCATGCTGACAACTGTCGGGATCTCCAGTTTCTTTGTAAGGAGACAGACAAATTTCATCATGATCATTGGACCGATTGCAATACATACATCATATTTGTTTCCATTATTTACAAGTTCTTCGACCATTGTTGTAACCATTCCGGCATGTCCGTAGGAACCATCATCTGTACATGGGTAATAGTTACCAGATACAGCTTCCATAGCATCTTCAAGGATCAGCATATCTTTTGTCTTTGCTCCGACAATAACATCTGCTGCTACGCCGTGTTCATGTAACCATTTTACCTGTGGATATACAGGAGCAGCTCCAACTCCACCTGCTACGAATAAGATTTTTTTCTTTTTCAAGTCTTCTATGTCTTCTTCAACGAGCTCTGAAGCACAGCCAAGAGGTCCAGTGAAATCACGGAATGAATCCCCGGCCTTTAAGTCAGCCATCTTTACAGTAGATGCTCCGACTTCCTGGAATACGATTGTAATAGTACCTGCTTCTCTGTCATAGTCACAGATTGTAAGTGGGATACGTTCTCCCTTATCGTCCATCTTAACGATAACGAACTGTCCAGGCTGGCAGTGTCTTGCAACACGTGGTGCCTCAACATCCATAAGATAAATCTTGTCAGCTAATTTTTCAGCTTTTAATATCTTATACATCTTGCTTCCTCCTAATTCTAACCCCCATTGAAATACCGGGAATAATAATAATCATCTATATAATGATACAACATTGTTATGAAAATATCAAGTAACTTGCTGTGAATTTAATTTCTAAATAAATTCTGAAAACCGCACCAAAAACGGCAAATATTATTATAATACCTGCCGTTTCATCATTATTTTATTAAAATTATTTTTTTAACATTGTTGTTAATTAAAAATCAACTTCTGTTCCATAATAAATACATGTAAACAGTCTTTCCATTGTAGCTGGATCAATTGTTCTTGGATTAGAACCTGTACAGGCATCTCCAACAGCATTTTCAGAGATTGTAGCAATTTTTTCTTTAAATTCATCTTCTTTGATTCCGAAATCCTTTAATGTAGCCGGAATATTTAAGATAACATTGAATTCATTGATTTTCTCACAAAGACTGTTGATGAGTGCTTTTTCAGATGCTCCACCAAGTCCTACAAATCTTGCAATTTCAGCATATCTCTTAGCTGCTACAGGATCTTTTGCATTATATTTGATTACATATGGAAGATACATTGCATTTGCAAGACCATGTGTAATATGTCCTGTAGAGAATGCAGCTCCTGTTTTATGAGCCATAGAATGTACGATTCCAAGTAATGCATTAGAGAATGCCATTCCAGCCAGACACTGTGCATCGTGCATTTTTGCTCTTGCTTCCATATTGCATCTGTAGGATGCCGGAAGATAATCAAATACCATCTCGATTGCTTTGAGTGCAAGCGGATCTGTATATGGACAGTTCAATGTAGATACATATGCTTCAATCGCATGTGTCAAGGCATCCATACCTGTGTAAGCAACCTGCTTTACAGGAAGTTCAGCTACAAGAGCCGGGTCAACAATTGCAACATCTGGTGTGATGTTAAAATCTGCCAGAGGGTACTTGATTCCTTTTGCATAATCTGTGATAACAGAAAATGCTGTTACTTCAGTTGCAGTTCCGGAGGTTGAAGGGATTGCTGCAAATTTTGCTTTCTGTCTTAATTCCGGGAAACTGAATGGTGTAATCAGATCTTCAAATGTTATTTCCGGATACTCATAGAAAGCCCACATAGCTTTTGCCGCATCAATCGGTGATCCACCACCCATAGCTACGATCCAGTCAGGCTCGAATTCCTGCATAGCCTTTGCACCTTTCATTACAGTTTCAACAGACGGGTCTGGTTCTACACCTTCGAAAAGAGCAACTTCCATTCCAGCTTCTTTCAAGTAGTCTTCAACTTTTGCAAGGAATCCCTGGCGTTTCATTGCGCCGCCACCGACAACAACGATTGCCTTTTTACCTTTTAAGTTCTTCAGCTCTTCTAAAGCTCCTTCTCCATGATAAATGTCTCTTGGTAATGTAAATCTTGCCATGATTTTTTTCCTCCATAAAATAATTGCGTTAAATTTTTATCACAGTTGCATTATAGCATTGATAATAATTTAACGCAATATTTTTCTGGTAATTTTTTCTTTTTCTACATAATAAGATAACAATTATTGGTTATCATACATATAATTTCTAGTGGTAATACCACTCATACGCCCTTTTCCATTGACAAGTACGACTTTAAAAAGAGTTTCTCCCTTTGGCATGTCGATTGGCCCGGTATATTTTGTAGATGCTGTTGTCGGGTCTGTACCGTCTGTCGTGTAATATGCAGTATATCCATCCGGTACTTTTACTTCAATCGGAACTGCTTCATCGTACTGTCCTGTTGACGGGGAGACCGCCGGTGCATCTTCTACAGGGAATTCTACCGTGTAAGTCTTCTTACCGATTGCACTCGGCACCCCTTTTTTGTTGACAGCAATTGCTTTTATGGTTGTCTCACCCTCGCTGATCTGTATGCCTTCACTAGTGTACTTCGTACTTGTCAGATTAGGATCTGTACCATCCGTTGTATAGTAGATTGTATCTTTATCTGCAGTCAGAAGTAATTTTTGGACATCATCATAAGTCGTAGAATCCTCCAGACTGAACTTTGGTTCATCTACAACATAATCGCTTAATTTCTCCAACATGGAATCATTGACAGAATCCAAAAGTTCTGGAATTTCCATGTTCTGATCTGATTTCAAATAAAAATCCATACATGCTTTATAAAGTTCAACATTACCAGATTGCTTGCTAACTGCTTCTTCAAATAATGTTGTACCTTCATCTGTCTTATCCTGTGACTGATAAACATCTGCAAGACCTGTGTAAGCATCTGCTTTTTTAGTATTTTTGGAAATTGCCTGTTTATAATAAGCTTCTGCAGTGGTATAATCTTTTGACTGCGCGGCTTTTTGTGCTTTTTTCATAATCCCGTTATAGGAATTCTGATATACAACATAGAATCCGGCACCTGCTAATACTACGATTGCAGCCATAATAAGCAGGACGATTCGTCTTTTTCTGCGCAAAGCTTTCTTTCTTGCTGCTTTTGCGCTCTGCCGTTTTCTTCTTTCCTTTTCAGTTAGCATCTGCCCCGTAGTATTCCCGGTCATTCTTCTTCCAGTCATAGCCGCTGTTGTTCGTGATGCACTTCTTCCTGTATTTCTGCCAGCAGATTGTCCTGTCCTGTTATTATTTCTGCGTTTTTGATTTATATATTGATCGAGCTCCGATTCCTGCTCATTGCCATCTAATTGGATCTGAGCCGTTAACATTTCTTCAAGTGGATTGTAATCTGGTACAATCTGTACCTCTCGCCCACATTTTTTACAATATAATTCCCCTTCTGGTATTTCTGCCTTACAATACCTGCATTTCATTGTCTATACTGACCTCCTCTGATTATTCAGTAGTATTTATATTTTGTATGTATTGTTCAAATTCTTCTGGTGTCATGAGGATTTTGCGCGGTTTTGTTCCCTCTTCGCCACCGACAATCCCCGCTTCACACAATTGATCCATAATACGTGCTGCACGGTTAAAGCCAATCTTGAACGCTCTCTGCAGCATCCCTATGGAAGCCTTGTCCTTATCAATGATAAGACGACCTGCGTCTATAAAATAGGCATCTCGCCCATTACTTTCATCGGCACCTGGTCCGTTTGAAGATACCATGCCAATATTGGATGTATTTACATGATTGACAACTTCTTCATCGTAATTGGCATTTCCATTTTTGTCAATTAAATAATCAACAACTTTCTGCACTTCTTTATCCGATACAAAAGCTCCCTGGACTCGTACCGGTTTCTGATAACCGGATGGATAAAAGAGCATATCTCCTTTTCCAAGTAATTTTTCAGCGCCATTCATATCAATGATGGTTCTGGAATCAACTCCAGAAGTTACAGAAAACGCGATTCTTGACGGCATGTTTGCTTTAATCAATCCTGTGATAACATTGACAGACGGACGCTGTGTTGCAATGACCAGATGAATTCCTGCTGCTCTTGCAAGCTGTGCCAGCCGGCAAATTGCTTCTTCAACTTCGCCAGGAGCAACCATCATAAGATCTGCAAGCTCGTCTACAATAATGACAATCTGCGACATCTTATGTCCTTTTGCTTCATCTGCATGATCCGGCATAGATTCAATTTTCGCATTATATCCTTTGATATCACGTACATTCAATGACGCAAATGCCTGATAACGCCTTGTCATCTCAGCTACTGCCCAGTTCAGAGCACCAGCTGCCTTTTTCGGGTCTGTCACCACGTCGATCATCAGATGTGGAATGCCTTTGTAAACACTTAATTCTACAACTTTAGGATCGATCATAATTAATTTGACTTCATCCGGAGTTGCTTTATAAAGGATGCTCATGATCAATGTATTAATACAGACAGACTTACCGGAACCTGTAGCACCTGCGATCAGCACATGTGGCATCTTTGCTATATCTGTAACGACAACCTTACCTCCGATATCTTTTCCAACTGCAAACGATATTTTAGAGGTACTGTCTTTAAATTCTTTGGACGCTAGAAGATTCCCAAGCATGACTGTAGAATTTTCCTTATTCGGAACTTCAATTCCTACAGCTGCTTTTCCCGGAATCGGTGCCTCGATTCGAATATCTGCGGCGGCCAGGTTCAGCTTGATATCGTCTGCCAGTCCGACAATTTTACTTACTTTCACACCCATTTCCGGCTGAAGCTCATAACGCGTGACAGCAGGACCACAGCTTACATTTGTAACTGTTACATTTACTCCAAAATTCGCCAGAATCTCCTGAAGCTTCATAGCAGTTTCCCGAAGCTTTGCATCCGATTCCTGACGTCCTTCACTACCACGATTCAGAAGTGATACCGGTGGCATTTTATATGCTTTTGTTCTTACAGCCGCTGTTGTCTTCGCAGCTTCTGCTGCAACACGCGCAACTTCATCGGCAACCGGAGCTGCCCCCATCTTACTTTTACGCACAGAACTTTCCGAAGAAGAGTCTGTCGGATTCTTGTCTGCCTGTGTAAAATCAAAGGCTTCCTCCGTCACATCTGATTCTTCCGGAATATCTTCTATTGGAATATCAGGAGCCCTGTTGATCACAAAATCCGGCTGTTTTTTTGTTTTATCTTCTTCCGGTATCATTTCCGGATTACTCTTTATTTCCTTCATCTCCGGTGACTGGAACTTATCAGAAAGTCTGGTTGCCAGAGAAACTCCCGTTACGCGGTGATCCGATCGTTTTTCGTTAGAGTTTGTGTTTTTGGCAGCTTTTTGTTCCTGCTCACGCATCTTAGCACGCTTGGCTTTACGTTCTTCTGAAATTTTACGTCTTCTTTTGGCATCTTCTCTTGCGCGGCCGTAGGCCTGATCACCTTTTGCTTTTACTCCCTTTAAAGCAGATTTACCAGTAATGATCACTCCACAGATAATCATACAGATTATTACAATTACATATGTACCTGCCACTCCGACTGCGGGTATAAGAAGGTTTGCAATAAAGCTTCCAAGTCTTCCGCCCATCTCATGGATCAGGTCTAAAAGTGTACAGGTAAGGATCATAAAAACCAGCACAAGCGCAGATTTTATATATGCGATTCTATTTTCTTTATTTGATATTAAAAATGATACGATTCCAAACAGTAAAAATGGGACAAGATAGGCAACGATCCCAAAGCCGTGCTTTAGAGCCCCGGATACATGATAGCCAATGTTTCCGCCAAATCCGAAATTACTGATCAATAGCAAAATACTGACTGCCAGAGTAACCCAGACAAAGATTTCCTCCCCTAAAAAACTTTGTTCGGTCTTTTTTTTCTTTGTCTGCTTTCTGCCAGTTTTCTTTTTTGACTTTGCAGCCATATTTTTTACTCCCCCTTATGCGCAAAACATATCACACTATAGTATACATGAATGATTATTTTTCGTCAATCATCTGGTGAAGTTTCCTTAATGCATGGCTCATTCCTCCAACTTCATCAATCAGACCTTCCCTGACCGCATCTTCTCCTTCCAGAAGTGTGCCGACATCTTTGACAAGTTCCGTCGGATTAAGCATCAGTTCTTCGATACGTTCTTCGTTCATATGGGAATGAGCTGCAAGAAACCCTGTAATGCGTTTTTGAGTCCGGATCATATTTTGGAGACTTTGCTGTACTCCAATAAACATGCCATTTGATCTGACCGGATGTATGATCATAGTTCCGCTCGGGACGATAAATGAGTAATCTGCCGCCACTGCCAGCGGTCCTCCGATAGAATGGCTGCCTCCAAGGACTAGAGAAACTGTCGGTTTACTAATAGAAGCGATCATCTCTGCAATAGATAGTCCTGCTTCCACATCCCCGCCCATTGTATTTAAAAGGATCAGAAGTCCATCAATCTCTTCGCTGTCTTCTACTTCAGCCAGCATCGGCAAAAGATGTTCGTATTTTGTCGCTTTTGTATTCCCGGATACCGCTTCATGACCTTCAATCTCTCCAATAATTGTCAGAAGACGTACATTATGTTTCCGGTTATTAGAGTCAAGTTTCATGCTGCCGGTTTCTTTCATTTCATTTCTTTTTTCCTCAGTTGTTTCTTTTTCCATAAAAAATACCTCCATACTTTTTTCTTAGTATGGAGGTATTTGAATACTTTTATACCTGTTCAAGTGCCTGACTTAAATCAGCAATAATATCATCAATATTTTCAATTCCAACACTGAAACGGATCAGATCCGGCTGTACTCCAGCTTCTTTTAACTCCTGATCATTCATCTGACGGTGTGTGTGACTTGCCGGATGGAGAACACAGCTTCTTGCATCGGCTACATGAGTCACGATTGCAATCATCTTCAGGCTGTCCATCATGCGGACTGCTTCCTCTCTTCCACCCTTCAGACCAAAAGTAATCACTCCACAAGTTCCGTTTGGCATATATTTCTTAGCAAGTGCATAATGTTTATCACCTTCTAGCATCGGACAACTTACCCACGCTACTTTTTCATGTGCCTGCAGATATTTTGCAGCTGCCAGAGCATTTTCACAATGACGCTCCACACGTAATGGAAGCGTTTCAAGTCCAAGATTCAGAATAAATGAATTCTGAGGTGATGGAATGGAACCTAAATCTCTCATTAACTGAGAAGTCGCCTTTGTAATATACGCAGCTTTTCCAAATTTCTCTGTGTATACGATTCCGTGATATGTCTCATCCGGAGTTGTAAGTCCCGGAAATTTATCTGCATGGGCAGCCCAGTCAAAGTTACCACTGTCAACGATAGCTCCTCCGACACATGTGGCATGTCCATCCATGTATTTTGTAGTAGAATGTGTTACGATATCTGCACCCCACTCGAACGGACGGCAGTTGACCGGTGTTGCAAATGTATTATCCACAATAAACGGTACGCCATGTGCATGAGCAGCCGCTGCAAATTTCTCGAGATCTAATACTACAAGAGCCGGATTGGCAATGGTTTCACCAAATACAGCTTTTGTATTCTCTTTGAATGCGGCATTTAACTCTTCTGTCGTACATTCCGGATCAACAAATGTTGCATCAATGCCCATCTTTTTGATTGTATGGGCATACAAGTTATAGGTACCGCCATATACTGCAGAAGCACATACAATATGATCTCCTTCTTCACAGATATTCATAATGGCATAGAAGTTCGCTGCCTGACCAGAAGATGTCAGCATTGCTGCAACTCCGCCTTCCAAATCGCAGATTTTTGCTGCCACTGCATCATTGGTTGGATTCTGCAGTCTTGTATAAAAATATCCGGATTCCTCCAATGCGAACAGACGACCCATCTGATCGCTGCTATTGTATTTAAATGTTGTACTCTGATAAATCGGAAGTACACGCGGCTCTCCATTGCCCGGCTCATAACCGGACTGGATACATTTTGTTTCAATCTTGTAATTACTCATAAGTTTATCCCCTTTTTATGTTTTACTCGTCCCAGTTATGATAAACATCCTGAACGTCATCATCATCATCAAGCATATCCAGAGTCTTCTGAATATTTGCGATGTCTTTCTCATCTGTCAGTTCGACATATGTCTGAGGGATCATTGTAACCTCTGCACCTGCCATTGGAATTCCAGCTTCTTCAAGAGCCTGACGTACAGCACTGAAATCTTCCGGTGTTGTAAAGATCTCGAAGCTGTCTTCTTCCTCTGAGAAGTCCTCTGCTCCGGCATCAAGTGCGGTCATCATGAGTTCATCAGAATCCCCGTCGAACTCTTCCTTATCTACAATGATCTGACCTTTTTTATCAAACATAAAGGATACACATCCAGGTGTTCCTACATTTCCCTTACCTTTTGTAAATGCATTCTTTACATTCGTAGCTGTACGGTTTCTGTTATCTGTCAGAGCCTCTACGATGATAGCAGTTCCGTTCGGACCATATCCTTCATATGTAATGTGCTCGTAGTTTGCTGCATTGGCATCCCCTTCAGCTTTTTTGATATTTCTGTCGATGGTATCATTCGGCATATTGTTAGCTTTTGCTTTTGCAATAACATCACGCAGACGGCTGTTGTTAGCCGGATCAGCGCTTCCACCTTCTTTTACGGCAACTGCAAGTTCTTTTCCGATTTTCGTAAAGATCTTACCCTTTGCTGCATCATTTTTCTCTTTCTTATGTTTAATATTGGCAAATTTTGAATGTCCTGACATTTCTATTCCTCTTTTCTATCTGTTTTCACACGTTCTTTATTCTATCACGCCATCAGAAGTTTTTCAATCTTTACTCTTTGAATTGTGTTATCATTTACTTCCAGAACGGTAAATCGGTAGTTCTTATATACTACAATGCACTCTTCGCCTTCATTCGGGATACGTTCCAGCTTGTCAATCATAAAGCCATTGAGTGTTCCATACTCTTCCGTGTCAAATGTAACATGCAAAAGGTCTCCCAGTTTTTCCAGCTCCAGCATACCGCTCGCGATATAGGAACTGGCAGAAAGTACAATGATCAATTCTTCTTCCACGTCATGCTCGTCCATAATATTTCCGACAATTTCTTCCAGTATATCTTCCAGTGTCACAAGACCGGAAGTCTGCCCATATTCATCCATAACAATTACGATGTGGTTTTTCTTTGCCTGCATCTCCTTAAAAAGGCGATCAATATTCTTAGACTCCGGTATAAAATCTACAGGTCTTATGTAAGAATGTAATTCTTTGACCGGAACATTTCTGTAATTGTTTTTCAAATAGCATGTCATGGCCTCACGCAAATGCATAAAACCGATGATCTCATCAATACTTCCTCTGTAAATCGGAAATCTTGAATAATTCGTCTCCAGCATAAAATGCAGTGCATCTTCCAGAGATTCCTCCTCATCTATCGCCACAATATTCTTCCTGTGAGTCATGATATCCCGGGCGTTCTTATCCATGTATCGGAACACATTACGGATCAGCTTATCCGCGGTCCCCTGTCTGGCCTCGTCCATAATTCTACTTTCTTTCACTCCTTTGATTATGTATGAAGCTCAAAACTGACTTTGATTGCTTCATCTACTTTGTACATCATTTCTTTATCCAGGTGACAAACCATGTCCTTTAAGCGCTGTTTGTCTATGGTTCGGATCTGTTCTAATAATACCACAGAATTCTTTACAATCTGATATTTTCTTGCATCTATCTCTACATGAGTCGGCAGCTTCGCCTTATTCATACGGGAAGTAATCGCCGCACATATGACAGTCGGGCTGTGACGGTTTCCTACGTCATTCTGAATAATCAGCACCGGACGAATCCCTCCCTGTTCTGAGCCGACCACCGGACTCAAATCTGCATAATAGATATCACCACGTCTTACCTGCACAATGTCCACACTCCGATTTTACTATGATACTACAAGTATTTCCAGCTTTTTCGGAAGTATTCTTATATTTTCATGCAAGAATAAAGCAAAATCCATTCACAGGCATCCCAGTCTGGGCTTTTACCCTTTCTTACTATTACACATCAAAATAATCGACCTGTTCTATGACCTGCCCATTCTGAATGTATTCTCTTGGAATTCTCTTTCCGAGATCACAGACAAATTCATAGTTAAATCTTCCAGACAGATCACTTAAAGTCTCCACCGGAAGAAATTCTTCACCATCTTTACCGACCAGTGTTACTTTATCACCAAATTTTACATCTGGAATATCTGTCACATCGACCATAAACTGGTCCATACAAACTCTTCCGCGGATTGGTGCTTTTTTGCCATGGATCAGTACATAACCTTTGTTAGAAAGACTTCTGGGATATCCATCTCCGTAGCCGACCGGAATGGTCGCAAGAGAAGTCTCTTTTTCTGTCACATAGGTTCCGCCATAGCTGACCGGAGTTCCTTCCGGAACTGTCTTTACATAAGAGACATGACTGATCAGTTCCATGGCCGGTCTTAACGGAACATTCTTTTTTTCTACCTCCTCGGAAGGATACAATCCATAAATGGATATTCCGGCACGTACCAGATCCATATTCGCTTTCTTAATATCAATGATACCGGCACTATTTGAGCAGTGGTAAATCGGAAATGAGACACCTCGCTTTTTAAGTTCATCACGCATATAGTTGTATTTTCCAATCTGAACATCTGTATATGCCTTGTCTGTTTCATCTGCTTTTGCAAAATGTGTGAACATTCCTTCTAATTTAAGTCCCGGCATTTTTGAAATTTCTTCAATTGCATCTACACTGTCTTCATGAATCTGGAAACCAAGTCTTGACATTCCGGTATCCAGCTTAATATGAATATATGCATCTTTTCCCATTTTGACCGCAAGATTCGAAACTCCTTTCGCCATTTCTACTGTGTAAGTGGTCATCCGGACTTCATTTTCAATCATTGCTTCCCACTGATCCGGGAAAATGCATCCAAGCACAAGAATTGGTTTTTTTATTTCATTTTTTCTCAAGACGACAGCTTCGTCCAGTGTTGCAACCGCGTAGCCCCAGATATAGTCTACCGGTTCCAGTAACCGGGCAATCTGGACTGCACCATGTCCGTATCCATCTGTTTTGATAACTGCGATCATCTGTACTCCATCTTTGATATTTGCTTTCATCATCTGGAAATTATAAAAAATTGCATCCAGATCCACTCGTTCACATACTCTGCTGTATTGTTTCATAATCTAGTTTTCCTCCTGTATCGTCATGGCTGTTCCTGCCTTTTGTGCAAGTTCCCTTGCGAGAAGACTGTATGCGCCTTGTTCCTTCTCTATAATCTCACCAGCTCTTCCGTGAATATAAACACCGAGAAGCGCTGCTTCCCATTCAGAAAGTCCCTGTGCGAGATACGATGCGATAATGCCTGCCAGCACATCCCCGGATCCGGCTTTTGCCATAGCCGCACAGCCGGATAGATTTACCGCTACCCGCTCTCTCGGCTTTGCAATGGTTGTTCTGGAATCCTTCAGTACACAGGTAACGTCATATTCTTTAACAAATGTACGAAGTGCTACAATACGATCTTTTTTTACTTCAGCAATCTTCAAACCGCTGATCCGTTCAAATTCTTTCATGTGCGGTGTAAAGATAAAATGTTCACAATCTGCACCACACAGATAATCCATATGTTCAGACAAAATATTAAGTCCGTCTGCATCTATGACACACGGTTTCTTTGTATATGCAATGGTTTCTTTTAAAATCTTCCTTGCAGTCTTCTTTGTTCCAAGTCCGGAACCTATAGCTACGACATCTGCCCAGTCGATCAAGCGATGTAGTTCATTGACATCATATTTTTCATAAGTTGTAATGATCGCTTCCGGGATCTGGCTCTGTAAGATCACGAGATTCTCTTTAGCAGTATAGATCTGCACCAGCCCGGTACCTGTCCTGTAAGCTGCAAGTGCGCCAAGATATGCAGCACCTGACATACCTTTGCTTCCGGTGATCATAAGAAGCTTTCCGTAAGTTCCTTTATTGGAGTCCGCATTTCGTTTCGGAAGAAGTGCTGCATAATCACTGCCCTCCAGTGTACAAACTGTTTCCTCATCTCTTTCCAGTGGAAGTGATACAATTCCGATATCCTCGGATACACAGATTCCTGCATAACTTCTTCCCGGATCAAGTACAAGACCAACTTTCGTCTCCTGAATTGTCACAGTATAGTCTGCACGCACTGCAGTTCCTAATACATTTCCTGTAGTTGCGCAAATTCCGGAAGGAATATCCACGGACATACGGACTGCATCAGACTGATTCACACACTCTATAATCTGTGCATATCTGCCTCCAACCTCCCGGCAAAGTCCAACTCCAAAAATTGCATCGATAATTAAAGTATACGGTTCACTTTCAAATGCTTCTTGCTCAAACCGCTCCTTAAACTGTGCTCCTGTATTTTTCAACTGTTCTATCTGATGGGCAGTCTCTGGTGTGCAGTGATCTCTGTTTCCGACCAGAACTGCTGTTACGTCACACCCTTCCCATGCAAACATTCTGGCAATCGCAAAGCCGTCCCCGCCATTATTTCCAGAACCACAGAGGACACATATTTTATTTAAATTAATTTTCCAGTCTTTAATGTGATCTACACATGCTCTGGCAGCCCGTTCCATAAGTTCCAGGGACGGGATTTTAAGTTCATTTATCGTAAATGAATCTGCCGTTTTCATCTGTTTAGCATCTGGCAAATATCTCATAGTTTTGATTCCTCCTGATAGAAAGAAACGTGCAAAGCCAGGATGCAATCTGAACAAACCTGTCTTTACACGTTATCTCCTTAATTATGTTCTTCCTTGTAGCGGCATATATTATATGACAGCCTCATCAGACTCTCGGATAAATGTACATTCTCAACAATCACACTTTCCGGAAGATTCAGATCTGTATGTGCAAAATTCCATATTCCGTGAACATTGTGATCTGCCAGAAATTTTGCGACTTTGATTGACTCATCCTTTGGAATCGTCAATGCTGCAATATCGATACTGTTCTCATCTACAAATTTCGGAAGCTCGTCCATCATCTGAATTGGAACACCACGAACTTCTTGCCCGTCAAGCTCCGGATTGATATCAAACAATCCTTTTAAGATAAATCCCCGCTTTTCAAATGATGCATAGTTCGCAAGTGCACGCCCCAAATTACCAGCACCAATAATAATAATATTATGATCCTGTTCCAATCCAAGAATTTTTCCGATTTCTGAGTACAGATATTTTACATTATAGCCATACCCCTGTTGCCCGAATCCGCCAAAATTATTAAGATCCTGACGAATCTGGGAAGCTGTTACTTTCATTCTTTTACTAAGCTCATTGGAAGAGATTCGTTCTACTCCCTGCTCGATCAGCTCCCCAAGGTATCTATAATATCTGGGTAATCTACGGATAACTGCCTGTGAAATTCCCCTGTTTTGCATGATCCGCACCTCCTTCCTTCAAAAATTTCTACTCATTATTATAGGCAATCGTTAGTATAATGTCAAACTTTTTAGTTGTTTTTTGTAGTATTTTCGTTATAATAGTATAAGATGATGCCAAAATTATGCGGTCGCAGCGCCGGACGCAGCCCTGCGGCATCTTTATTTCTCAAAATCACAGGATTTTATCAAGGAGGATAGGATGATACTTGCATGTCACAATATCAAAAAAGCCTTTGGAGAGGAAGTAATTGTCTCCGGCGGCTCCTTTCATATAGAAGACCACGAAAAAGCAGCTCTCGTAGGACCGAACGGTGCTGGAAAGACAACACTTCTTAAGATGATCGTTGGTGAGATTCAGGCGGACGGCGGCAATGTTGTTCTGACACGCGGCAAGACGATGGGATATCTGGCACAGCATCAGGATATGAATAATGACCATACGATCTATCAAGAGGTACGCACTGCAAAAGCCGATATTCTCGACATGGAGCGGCAGATTCGTGAGATTGAACAGGAAATGAAGCATTTAAGCGGAGAACGTCTGGAAGAACGTATGAATACATACCAGCGGCTCACAGCAGCATTCGAACGTGAAAATGGATACGCCTGCGAAAGTGAAATCACTGGTGTTTTAAAAGGACTGGGATTTACAGAAGAAGAATTCGCAAAACCGGTTGCAACTTTATCCGGAGGTCAGAAAACCCGTGTTTCTCTCGGAAAACTGCTCCTCACAAAGCCAGATATTCTGCTTTTGGACGAGCCAACCAACCATTTGGATTTAAATTCCATCTCATGGCTGGAAACTTATCTTCTGAATTATCCCGGTGCAGTACTGATTGTCTCTCATGACCGGTATTTCCTGAACCGGGTTGTAACAAAAGTCGTCGAGATTGAACTTGGCAAGCTTACCACTTTCATGGGCAATTATACAGATTACGCCCAAAAAAAAGAAATGCTCCGTGAAGCCAGAATGAAAGAGTATCTGAACCAGCAGCAGGAAATTAAGCATCAGGAAGCGGTCATTGAAAAGCTCCGCTCCTTCAACCGCGAAAAATCCATCAAGCGTGCAGAAAGCCGTGAAAAGATGCTGGATAAGATGACCCCGGTTGAAAAACCGATGGAACTACATACAGATATGCATTTAACACTGGAACCTTCCTGTGTCAGCGGTAATGATGTCTTAAGTGTCGAGCATTTAAGCAAAGCATTTCCACCACAGATTTTATTTGAAGATGTCAGCTTCGAAATCAAGCGTGGGGAACATGTCGCGATCATCGGAGATAATGGAACCGGAAAAACAACAATCCTTAAGATTTTAAATCAGGTACTCAAAGCTGATTCTGGAAGTTTCCGTCTCGGTTCTAATGTAAAGATTGGTTACTACGATCAGGAACACCACGTTCTACACATGGAAAAAACTATTTTCCAGGAGATTTCCGACGACTATCCTAATCTTAATAACACGCAGATCCGTAAAGTGCTGGCAGCATTTTTATTTACCGGAGATGATGTATTTAAACTTATTAGTGACTTAAGCGGTGGCGAACGTGGACGCGTGTCCCTTGCAAAGCTGATGCTTTCTGAAGCGAACTTCCTGATTCTCGATGAGCCGACCAACCATCTGGATATTACATCAAAAGAGATTCTGGAACATGCACTGAATAATTACACAGGAACGGTTCTTTATGTTTCACACGACCGTTACTTTATCAATCAGACTGCAACACGTATCATGGATCTTGTTAATCATACGTTTGTAAATTATATTGGAAATTATGATTATTATCTTGAGAAAAAAGAAGAACTGACAGCCGCATATTCCAATACGTCTCGCTTAGAAAATAATTCCTCTTCTGCAGCTGCTGACTTGGCCTCTGATTCAAAGTTAAGCTGGCAGGAACAAAAAGAAGCTCAGGCAAAAGAACGGAAACGCGCTAATGAATTCAAAAAGACAGAAGAACGGATCGGTGTTCTGGAAGATAGAAGTGCTGAAATTGATATTCTAATGTCGCAGGAGGAAGTTTATACGAATTCAGTAAAATGTCAGGAACTTGCAAAAGAACGTGCAGAAATTGACGCTGAACTTGAAACTTTATATGAAAAATGGGAAGAGCTGGCCGAATAAGCCAGCTCATTTTTTTACTCTTCAAAAACACGTTTGATACTATCATAATGCAGGAAGATTCCTTCGTCAGCCAGAGCCTTAATCTCATCAGCTGTTGCAATCTTATATCCTGCAGTCTCTTCTGTCTGAAGATGCAGGTCTTCTTCTTTAAAATCCTTCTCAAAACGATAGACATCTACAAAATAATTGTCGCCTTCTCCAGGATTTTCTCTGTGATAGGTAAACATATAACCGCCCACACAGCCATTTACATCCAATCCTGTTTCTTCCAGTACCTCACGACGTACCGCTTCCTCGGAGCTTTCACCTGCCTGTGCAGCGCCTCCGGAAACTTCCCACCAGCCTGGTGCCCATGCCTTTGTCAGAACGCGGCGGGTAATCAGATATTTTCCATCTGGACGGCGGATCACACCTAACACTGTCAAGTGATACTCATCATCTTTCAGGCACCAGTCATTGCGCTTCATTTTTCGCCCGGTCAGCTGTTTGTTTTTATCATAAATATCCCAGTATTCCATGCATTTCAACTCTTTCTATACTAACTTTTCAGCAATCGCTTTAATAAAGTCTTCACTGTTTAACACTGTTGGATTCGGAAGTGTTGTGATAAGAGCCAGATCTTTTGTCATCTTTCCTTCCTCAATTGTATCAATCGTTGCCTTCTCTAATTTATCTGCAAAATCCATCAGCTCCTGATTTTGATCCAGTTCA
This sequence comes from Dorea sp. 210702-DFI.3.17, assembly GCF_020560825.1. Taxonomy (NCBI): domain Bacteria; kingdom Bacillati; phylum Bacillota; class Clostridia; order Lachnospirales; family Lachnospiraceae; genus Dorea; species Dorea sp. 210702-DFI.3.17. The sequence goes on along the minus strand of NZ_JAJCNB010000001.1, from coordinate 123,477 downwards.
CCACGTTTACGAAGAGCTCCGCTCCATGCAAAGATTGTTGCAACAGAGTTAGTAGAAGTTTCTTCGCCTTTCAAATGCTTGTAATAATGACGCTGTACTGTACCGTGAGCAGCTTCATACTCGTAATATCCTTCCGGTGATACAAGCACGGATGTCATCATGGCAAGAGAACCAAATGCAGAAGAAATCATATCGCTCATAACATCTCCATCATAGTTCTTGCATGCCCAGATGTAGCCTCCTTCAGATTTCATAACACGCGCTACAGCATCATCGATCAATGTGTAGAAATATTCGATACCGGCTTCATCGAATTTCTCTTTATATTCTGCATCAAAGATTTCCTGGAAAATGTCTTTAAATGTGTGGTCATATTTCTTAGAAATTGTATCTTTTGTTGCGAACCAGAGATCCTGCTTTGTGTCTAATGCGTAATTGAAGCAGCTTCTGGCAAAGCTCTCGATAGAACCACAGAGGTTATGGATTCCCTGAGCAACCCCTGGTCCGTCATATTTGTGGACAAGTTCTTTGATCTGTGTTCCATCATCTCCTGTATACACAAGCTCTACCTTTCCAGGTCCAGGAACCTTGATTTCTGTATTTTTATATACATCACCATAAGCATGTCTTGCAATGGTAATTGGCTTTTTCCAATTTTTAACGCATGGCTCAATTCCTTTTACAACGATCGGTGCACGGAATACAGTTCCATCTAAAATTGCACGGATGGTACCATTCGGACTTTTCCACATTTCCTTCAGATTATACTCTGGCATACGCGCAGCATTCGGTGTAATTGTTGCACATTTTACTGCTACTTTGTACTTCTTTGTTGCTTCTGCGGAATCAAATGTAACCTGATCATTCGTCTCATTACGATGTTCAAGTCCAAGATCATAATAATCTGTATTTAGCTCAATAAATGGATTCAGAAGATGTTCTTTGATCATCTTCCAAAGAATTCTTGTCATCTCATCTCCGTCCATCTCTACAATTGGTGTTGTCATTTTAATTTTCGCCATGTCTTTGTCCTCCTGCCACTATATAAACTTTACTTATATGATTCTTACAATTTGAAACATTAATCTTCAATTTCGATATGAAGATTTTCCATTACATGCATGATGTGCAGATTTGCAAGTCTTTCCGCTTCATCAGCATCCCCTTTTTTGATTGCTTCCAAAATTGCCTTGTGCTCCTCGATGGACTTCTCAGCCCGGTTTTTTGCACCTACAGACAACATACGTGCCATCTTTACATATTTGTGAAAGTCCGATAACGTATGTTCCATAATCCGGCTGTTGGATGCTTCATATAAAACATGATGGAATTTACCGTCAAGATCTGACACCTGAACAACTTTGTCCTTATCCTTTTTCAAATGAAACTCAGATAAAAGAACAATTTCTTCCAGCTGCTCAATCTGTTCCGGAGTGATATGCTCTGTCGCCCATCTGGCGCACATACCTTCCAACATAGAACGAATCATGTAAATATCCTGAACATCTTTCGGCGTAATGCCTGTTACATAGGCTCCTTTGTTAGGAATAATCTTTACAAGTCCTTCCAGTTCCAGTTGCCTAAGTGCCTCACGAACCGGAGTCCTGCTAACTCCCATCTCCTCACCGATTGTAATCTCCCTGAGTTCATCACAATCCTTATAGACACCGGATAAAATATCCTCCCTCAATTTTTCAAATACCCTTCCTCTAAGAGAACGGTCCTGATACTCTTCCATAATTTTAACCTTCTTCGTGACCTCCCGGAATCTTTTTGACACTAAAAAGTCACCTTTCTTTTTATATAATGCACTTCGTGTATAATTGTATACAATCCACTCTTATATGTCAAGAGACAAAACAAAAATCTTTCAGAAATCCCATAGTAAAAAGAGAAAACCCGAAACTTTTTTGAATCTTGCTCTTTCTGGTTTTCTCTTCTATGATATTTTGAAGTATTTAATATAATTTTGCACCGATCTCTCTTGGCCGGAATCCTTTTTCTTCCAGAGCTTTCATAATCTGGTTCTTATGCTCTGTACCGTAAGCTTCCATTGTAATACGAAGCTCCACAGCAGCATTACGGTTGGTGCTAACGAACTGATTATGCTCCAGTTTAATAACATTTCCCTGGGCATCAGCAATCGTCTGAGCAACAAGCGCAAGCTGTCCCGGTTTATCCGGAAGTAATACAGATGCCGAAAAGATACGGTCTCTCTGAATCAGTCCATGCTGTACAATGGAAGACATTGTGATAACATCCATGTTGCCTCCACTTAAAATTGCAACCGCCTTCTTTCCTTTCAAATCTAACTGCTTGAGTGCTGCAACTGTCAGCAGTCCGGAATTCTCAACAATCATTTTATGATTTTCGACCATATCGAGGAAAGCTCCGACAAGCTCATCATCTTCTACAGTCAGCATCTGGTCGATGTTCTTCTTTGCATACTCGAAAATGCGGTCTCCGACACGTTTTACTGCAGTACCGTCTGCTATGGTATTTGCACTGTCCAATGTAACCGGCTCGCCAGAAGCAAGTGCCATTGTCATACTTGGCGCAGCAGCAGGCTCAACACCAATCACTTTAATCTTTGGATTCAACATTTTTGCAAGTGTAGATACACCTGTAATCAATCCGCCGCCGCCAACTGGCGCAAGAATATAATCGACGGTTGGAAGCTCCTGCACAATTTCCATTGCAATACTTCCCTGACCTGCTACGATGTCCAGGTCATCAAACGGATGTACAAATGTACTTCCGCGCTCCTGAGCCAGTTTTTCGGCATACGCACAGGAATCATCATAGACATCTCCGTAAAGGATCACCTCTGCGCCGTAGCTTTTTGTACGATTTACTTTGATCAATGGTGTTACTGTCGGCATAACGATTGTAGCCTTGCATCCGAATTTCTGTGCTGCGTATGCAACACCCTGTGCATGGTTTCCGGCTGATGCAGCCACCAGTCCTTTTGCTCTTGCCTCTTCAGACATTGTGCTGATCTTATAATATGCGCCACGCACTTTATAAGCTCCTGTATACTGCATATTTTCCGGCTTCAGATAAACCTTACCGCCCGTCTGCTGGCTTAAGTTTTCACTGTATACCAGTTTCGTCGGAAGAGTTACGTTTTTTACAATTTCGCTTGCCTCTTCAAATTTTTCTAATGTTAACATACTTCATTCTCTCCTTTTACATCAAACAATGCATTTACAAATGTATCAGAATTAAATTTCTGCAAATCATCAATCGTCTCGCCGACACCGATATATTTTACCGGAATACCAAGTTCCGCCTGGATTGCAACTGCAATACCACCTTTTGCAGTTCCATCCATTTTTGTCAGGATAACACCGGTAATATCAGCAACTTCATTAAATTCCTTTGCCTGAGCAAGTGCATTCTGACCTGTTGTGGCATCTAGCACTACCAGTGTCTCACGATATGCGTCCGGAAATTCACGGTCAATGATTTTATTCATTTTACGAAGCTCTTCCATCAGGTTCTTCTTATTGTGAAGCCGTCCGGCAGTATCAATCAAAAGTACATCGGCATGTCTTGCCTTGGCAGCTGCAACTGCGTCATAGACAACGGCTGCAGGATCAGAACCTTCCTGGCCTCCGATCAATTCTGCTTGTGCACGGTTCGCCCACTCTTTCAACTGATCTCCCGCTGCAGCACGAAATGTATCTGCGGCAGCCAGCACAACTTTTTTATTCTGACTGCGGAGTTTTCCAGCTAATTTACCAATCGTAGTTGTCTTTCCGACACCATTCACTCCAATGACCATGACCACCGAAGTTCTCTCTTCAAATTCATAAGCAGCTTCTCCGACGTCCATCTGCTCTTTGATGCTGTCAATCAGGATTTGTCTGCATTCAACAGGTTCTTTGATATGCTGGGTTTTTACCTTTTCTCTTAATTTGTCCAGAATATCATAAGTTGCCTGAACTCCGAGATCGCCCATGATGAGGACTTCCTCCAGTTCTTCATAAAAGTCCTCATCAATATGTGTAAATCCGTTAAAAATACTGTCCATGCCGGACACAATATTATCTCTTGTCTTTGTGAGACCATCGACAAGTCGTCTGAAAAAACCTTTCTTTTCTTCTGCCATACTTTTACTCCTTTCAAGGCCGGCTCCCTGCCAATATATTTCTTTGTTCTATCTTACCTGCGCTTTCTCTAATCGTCCAGTTCATCTTCCAGAAGACTGACGGACACAAGTGTCGAAATTCCTTTTTCCTGCATGGTGATTCCGTACAGACGGTCTGCCGCAGTCATTGTACCTCGTCTGTGCGTAATGACAATGAACTGTGTATTCTTTGTAAGCTTATGCAGATACTGTGCAAAACGGTCAACATTGCTATCGTCCAGTGCTGCCTCAATCTCGTCAAGCAGACAGAACGGGGACGGCTTGAGATTCTGAATTGCAAATAATAATGAGATTGCTGTCAGAGCCTTCTCTCCACCAGATAACTGCATCATATTCTGCAGTTTCTTTCCAGGTGGCTGAGCAATAATACGAATTCCTGCTTCCAGAACATCTTCATCGTCCATCAGTTCCAATGTACCTTTTCCGCCTCCGAACAATTGCTTGAATACGTGGTCGAATTCCTGACAAATGTGTGCGAACTGCTCTGTGAACTGCTTTCGCATCGCTTCGTCCAATTCTGCGATAATTTTTTCCAGTGTTGCTTCTGCTTCCACGAGATCATCATGCTGCGTCTTTAAGAACTCATATCGCTCCGATACATTTTTATAGTCCTCAATGGCATTGACATTAACATTTCCCAAAGCGCGTATTTCTCCTTTTAATTCCTGAATACGCTTTTTCATCTTCGCAACATCCGTTAAATTTTCATTCCTAAGCTCCATCGCACGATTATAAGTGAGTTCATACTCTTCCCACATATAATTGAACTGCTTCTCGGCAGCTTCTTCATAACTGTTCTTCTGGCTCTCCAGACGAAAGATTTCTTTATCCAGATCAGAAATCTGCCTGGAGAGATCTTCACGCTTCTGTAAGAAATCTTTATGGCGCTGGTTCAGATCTTCACGTGTCTTCTTCGCCTTTTCAATCTCATCCTGAATTTCCACAAATAATTCTCCGGAATTCTCAATCGTCTGGCGCAGTTCCTGAATCTGAGATTCTTTTTCCTCGATTTCTTTGCTCGTACCGCCTTTACTTGCTTCCAGCCCCTTCAACTCTTCGCGGAATTTTTGCATCTCTTCCTGAATACGTTCTGCATTTTCCATTACGAACAGAACCTTTTGTTCTGTAGCAGCACAGGATAAATGTGCATTTTCCGAAGCCTGCTGCTGTAATATTTCCTGATGTTTCAGATCATCTAACTTTGTCTGCCCTTCTTCAATCTGTTTATTCAGGTCACGTTCTAACTGTTCAGACGTATCCAGCTCTACATTGATGGACTGCTGATTATCCATGATATCACTGATCTCCTGATCCAGTTGCTGTGTCTCTTTCTGAATTTCCAGCGCAGTCTGATTCGCTGCTTCAATCTTGCTCTTTGCCTGATCGGCATTCATCTTCGCTGTATTTTGGCGGACATATGCTTTCTGTAGTAAATCTTTGATCTGTTCGATTTTATTATAGTAACCGGAACGATTGTTTTTCAGCTCCGCGATCTCCTGCTCTGTCTTTGCTACATCCGCACGGAGTTTTTGGACAGCCTGCTCCAGCTCTTCTATCTCACGGCGTCTACTTAAAAGGGTGCTGGAATTCTTGAATGCTCCACCAGTCATAGAACCGCCTGGATTGATCAGATCACCTTCCAGCGTTACAATTCGAATAGACTGCCTGTATTTTCTTGCAATGGCAAGTCCGTGATCAATATGATCGACAACCAGTGTTCTGCCAAGAAGAGAGCCTGCCAGTTCCAGGTACTTGTCTTCCACCATAACAAGAGTGTCTGCAAGACCGATAACTCCTGCTTCATTCAATGCCTGTGGCTGAGCGATTCCTCCATGGGAACGGATCTGCGTCAGTGGGAGAAATGTTGCACGACCGAATTTATTCTTTTTCAAAAATTCAATCATACGTTTTGCTGTCTGTTCGTTATCTGTAACAATATTCTGGATACTGCCGCCAAGAGCCGTCTCAATGGCTGTCTCATATTTTTTCTCTACTTTAATAATATCTGCAACAACACCTAACAGCCCTTTTTCATGACTGCGGTTATCCATAACACGCTTAATACTGTTACCGTATCCGTCATAGCGTTCAGTCATATTTCTAAGAGACTCCAGGCGTGAATGCTCTCTGTGGTAAGCGCTCTGACTTGCACGGATCTGCTCATTTTTTTCATTTAAAGACTTTTGAAGTTCCTGAATCTGTGATTCATAGTTCTTCTTCTCTTCTGCAAAGGAAATAATCTGATCTGATACTTCTTTTAACTCCGCATAAAATGTCTCATATTGTTCTTTCTGAAGACCGGCTTCACTTTGCGCACCAAAATATCTCTGGTTCAGTCCGGATTTCCGCACCTGGATCTGTTCCATCATAGTATCGAACTTCTGGATCTGAGCTTTTGTGGATGCACGGTTTCCGAGAATTTCCCGAATATCATTCTGGTTCTTTTCAATATCAGAACTAAGACTTGCAATACGGATCTGAAGCTTGTTCAGATTCTCTTTTTCAAGTGTTTCTGCTTTTCGGCCGGAATCTAATTCTGCCTGGAGTCTTGTCTGATCCGAAATCAGAGTACCAAGCTGTTCCTCACGCTCGGAAAGTTCCCGTTCAATGGACTGAGCACGATTCGCGTAATGCTCATCATTCATTCTGGCACTGTGGATCTGCTCCTTCAAAAGAGCAATCTGATTCTCCAACTGTTGTTTTAACATGCTTGTCTCAGTAAGCTTGCGATTATAAGTCTCAATAGACGCGTCCATCGTATCGACTTGTTCTTCAATACTTTCATATTCCTGCTTTGTATCTTCATACAAGCGGTTTGCTTCTTCCATCTGAGCCTTTGTCAGATTATCTTTTGCTTCCACATCCCGGATCTGCTCTTTCAGGCGGTCTGCTTCTAACAGAAACATATTGATATCATAAGTCTTCAGTTCTTCTTTTTTCTTCAGATATTCTCTTGCTTTCTCAGACTGCCGTTCCAATGGGCCGACCTGCTTCTCAAGCTCCGAAAGAATATCATTGACACGGATCAGATTCTGCTGTTCCTCTTCCAGCTTCTTCACAGACATACTCTTACGTCTTTTGAATTTTACAATACCGGCAGCCTCATCAAACAACTCTCGCCGCTCTTCCGGTTTACCACTTAAGATCTTGTCAATCTGTCCCTGTCCGATAATGGAGTATCCTTCTTTACCGATACCTGTATCATAAAATAATTCATTAATATCTTTCAGCCTGCATGCACTGCCATTGATCAGATATTCACTTTCACCAGAACGGTATAACTTTCTTGTTACCGTAACTTCTTCGAAATCAATCGCAAGTTTATGATCTGAATTATCCAATGTGATTGCTACAGACGCATAGCTTAACGGTTTACGGTTCTCTGTACCGGAAAAGATAACATCTTGCATTGTGCCGCCTCGAAGCTGCTTGACACGCTGTTCACCAAGTACCCACCGCACCGCATCGGCTACATTACTCTTACCACTTCCATTTGGTCCGACAATTCCTGTAATACCGTTGTGAAAATCGAATTTTATCTTGTTTGCAAAGGACTTAAACCCCTGCACTTCTATGCTTTTTAAATACATACAACACCTACTTTATATTCTTTTTGCGGAGCATCAGAATGGTCTTGTAGGCAGCTTCCTGTTCTGCGCTCTTTTTTGTACGTCCTTTTCCGATTCCATAGACCTGTTCTCCGATCTGAAGTTCGACCTGGAAAGTTTTATCGTGATCTGGGCCCTCTTCCCCAACCAGATGGTAAGAAAGTTCTTCTTTAAAATGTGCCTGCACAATTTCCTGCAGGATAGTCTTGCTATCATAAAAGAGCTTTTTATTCTCCAGGTCTTTTAAAATGAATCGGTTGATAAACTCTTTTGCATTAGCAAAACCACCATCTACATAGATTGCACCAATCAGTGCCTCCATAGCATCAGAAGTAACAGATTCTCTCTTCCTTCCTCCTGTTGCATCCTCTCCTTTTCCAAGAAGCAGATATTCTCCAAGTTCAATCTCCCGTGCACAAAATGCGAGTGCTGGTTCGCAGACCATGCTGGCGCGGGTCTTTGTTAATTCTCCTTCCGGAGTTGTCGGATGTTCAAAAAATAAAAATTCACTGGACACAAGTTCCAGTACTGCATCACCCAGGAATTCCAGGCGCTCATTACATTCATACTTCGGAAGATGCTCTTCATTCACATAGGAGCTGTGACTCATTGCCTTCTTAAGAAGCGCAAAATCCTGAAATGTATATCCGATTCTATGTTCTAATTCTTTTAAATTTCTCTTCATGCTCATTCTCCTATAGTCAGAAAGAGAGAAAGCCCTTTTTTCCGGACTTTCTCACTTATAATATCTTAGTTGTTTCCAGTTGCATTCTGGATCTGCTCAACAGCATCTCCTACCGTTACGATCTTCTCAGCATCTTCATCACTGATTTCAAGTTCAAACTCATCCTCTATAGCTGTAACAATCTGGAATACATCCAAGGAATCTGCGTCCAGATCATCCTTGAATGTAGAATCCATTGTAATTTTGTCCTCGTCAACATCACAGACCTCTGCAATAATTTTTTTCAGTTTTTCAAACTCCATAATTACGTCTCCTTTTGCTTGTTTGTTCATTCTATTATTCAGCGGCAGCTTCTTCCGCCTGAATACTTGCTTTGATTTTCTCACTGATATTCTGTTGTTTAAATGTGACACACTGAATGATTGTATTCGTCACTTCTTTTGCTTTCGCACTTCCATGGGTCTTAACTACAAGACCGTTCAGTCCCAGAAGCGGAGCTCCACCGTACTCTGTAGCATCGAATGTCTTCAAAGTCGTCTTAAGCGCCGGTTTTACAAGAAGCGCGCCAATCTTGCTTCGAAGAGTGGACATCATACCGCCTTTGATCTTATCGACAAGAACAGCCCCCAGTCCTTCATAAAGCTTTAAGATCACATTTCCCACAAATGCTTCACAGACAATTACATCTGCCTGGCCATGTGGAATCTCTCTCGCCTCCACACTTCCGATAAAATTAATTCCCGGAAGTTCTTTTAACTGTGGAAATGTATCTTTGACCAGTGCATTGCCCTTCTCTTCTTCCGCACCGATATTCACGATACCTACCTTCGGATCCTTTATACCAAGAACATTCTCCATATAGATGGACCCCATCTTGGCAAACTGAAGAAGATGTGCCGGTCTGGCGTCTACATTCGCACCACAGTCAATCAAAAGAGAAACTCCTTTTTCCGTTGGAATAAGCGGAGCTAATGGCGCACGGTCAACACCTTTGATTCTGCCAACAATCACCTGTCCGCCCACAAGAATCGCTCCTGAACTTCCAGCAGATACAAAAGCATCTGCTTTTCCCTCTTTTACAAGCTTCATCCCGACTACGATGGAAGAATCTTTCTTCCTGCGTATAGCATGTACCGGCGGCTCTGCTGTCTCGATCACTTCTGTCGCATTCACAATCTCGATCTGCTCTGGATTGTATGTCTTGCCTTCCAGACCTTTTCTTATGACGTCTTCAATACCGACCAGAATGACTTTTACATTCTTTTCCTTGGAAATGGCATCAATTGCGCCGTCAATCATTGCAGCCGGAGCATTATCTCCACCCATAGCATCCAGTACTACTGTTGTAATTTCTGACATGATATTTCCTCCTGTCTCTACTGGTAATATTCTACTAAACATCACCGGAAAAATCAACACGTATCTTTACAACATGACAATCAATGCAGCTGTGATCAATCCGATACTGATCAGCATCGAAATGGAATTAATTGTACTGGAAAGCTCATAATCTTCTCCCAGAGCATCTGTATAAGCTGGGCAGGCGCTGGCAATCGGGCTTAAAAATGCAAGAACAAGCGCTTGTCTGATCTGCAGCGGGAATGGCAGACAGAAAAAAGCAATCGCAGCAAATGATATGGTCACTGCATAACGCGTGAACAAAATCCGGATCACATGACTGATTCCATCTTTTTTAATATTCAGTTTGAATCCGACCCCAATCATCAGCATCGCCGTAAATGCATTGGCATTGGAGCCAATCTGTGTAACCGACAATACAAGTCTGGGAATCGGAATCCCTAGAATCAGAACAATCAACATCCCAAAATAAACAAGAAACGGAGTGGATCTACTCAATGCCCGCCCCATAGTCTTCAGCGAATTTTTTAACTGTGTTTTGGCAGCTGTCTCTGTTCCCGGCACCCTATGTATGGAGTTTTTGAATACTTCCGCAACTGCCTTTGCCCCACCGTTACAATAAAAAGCATTTCCCATATCAAATAGCGTGATGCCAAGAAGACTAAGCGGCTCTAAAAAGCTCTGTGCAAACGGCAGGCAGAAATTTCCGATATTATATCCTGACAAATTCAAAATATCAAATGGAATATTCTCTTTTTTCCCTGTTATTCTCGATGTAAAAAACGCAATAAACATCATAAGAATTCCAACAAAAAGACTAAGTCCTGTCACTGTTAAAAGCGAAATCTGAAAATCTACTTTTGAAAATGAATAGATAATTGCACAAGGCAACGTGATATTCAGCAAAATTTTTGCAAGTGTACGAAAATCCTGTTCATGAAAAAATCCGACTTTCTTCAGAAAAACTCCAAGTGCAATAATAAGCAGATATGCTGCTGCGCGGTATAAAATGTCGTTCATAATCTGTCCCTCTACTTCTATTTTACTCAGGTTTTACTATACCACAGAATTTCATTTTTTCAATCCTTAACTTCCAATCTTATATAGTTACCGTTCATAGTACCTGTGCTCAGTAACCTTATATCCACCCACAGTAATCCCAATCACGAATCTTGTTGTCATATAAAATGGCACAAAAAAAACAGCTTTAAGCTGCTACGAAGTTAAATCAATAAAATTTATACACATGGACTATACATAACCGTTGAAATTCGTTTGTTTAAATTGGGGTACAGAGTGGGGTACATTTTAGAAAATACCGCTTTATCACGGGGTTAAGGAATGCCTCAACCCCCTAGATTTACAGCGTTTCTTACTCATTAGTCCTGAGCAATGATTTCTTTTTTGTTGTAGCTTCCGCAAGCCTTGCAGACTCTATGAGGCATCATTAATTCGCCGCATTTGCTGCATTTTACCAGGTTCGGAGCACTCATCTTCCAATTAGCTCTTCTCTTATCTCTTCTAGCTTTTGAAGATTTGTTCTTTGGACAAATTGACATAGGTTACACCTCCTTAAAATTCTTAAAAACATCGCGGATAACTGACATTCTAGGGTCAAGACTCGTATCTTCACAGTTACAAGTTCCCTGATTCAGGTTTTGACCACATACGTTGCAAATCCCTTTACAGTCTTCGCTACACAGAATCTTCGTCGGCCACCCTATTAGAATCTCGCTGCCGACCAGTTGATCAACATCGAGTGTATATCCGTCAATATAATTTGCTTCGTCTAAATCCTCTGATTCCACTTCACTCTCATCTGTGACATTTCCCTTTGTGATGCGTGAAATATTCAGATCGAATACTGTCGCCACCGGTTCCAGACATCTGTCACACGGAATCTCTACAGTCAGCTTGCAAGCTCCTTCTATCTGAAGTTTTCCGTTCTCCATATAATTAATCTTTACATGAACATCAGAACTTTCAGTGACCGGATACTCACCAAGCCCGTTCCGAAATATTTTAAGTTCACATGGAACTGTCTCATCAACAGATCTGTGTGGTTCGGATAAGACATTGGATAGGTCAATCAACATATTAATCACCCCTATTCATACCTGTCTATTATATCATGGAAAAGCTGTTTGTCAACTACATTTTAGAAATTATTTTTTGATTATTCCAAATATTTTTATACGCATCTTCTTTTCGAACTAAACATCATACTTTGTTCTGTCCAGAAAATATTCTACATCTTGTAATTATTACAGACATACACCCTTCCGTATTCAGACGGAAGGGTGTAAATAATCAAATCAATAACTTTTTTACAATAGTTTTAGATTAAACTAATGCTACTGTCTCACGTGCGATTGCAAGCTCTTCGTTAGTAGGAATAACCATAACAAGAACTTTTGAATCTGGTGTAGAGATTGTAATCTCTTCTCCGTGAGTATCATTTGCTTTCTCATCTACTGTAATTCCAAGGTATCCAAGATATTTCAGAACAGCACTTCTAACTGTACCTGAGTTCTCTCCGATTCCTGCTGTAAATGCAATTACATCAACACCATTCATAGCTGCTACATAGCTTCCCACATACTTAGCTACACGGTAAGCGAATACTTCAAGAGCTACTTTAGCCTGAGCATTTCCTTCGTTAGCTGCGTTCTCAAGGTCACGGAAGTCACTTGAAAGGTTGTTGGAAAGTCCATATACACCTGACTTCTTGTTGAGCATTGTCATAAGCTCAGAAATATCAAGTCCCTCTTTCTTAGCTACGAACTCAAGGATAGCCGGATCAATATCTCCGGAACGTGTTCCCATTACAAGTCCCTCAAGTGGTGTAAGACCCATAGATGTATCTACGGATTTTCCATTCTCTACTGCACAGATACTTGCACCGTTACCAAGGTGGCAGACAACTGTCTTGAGATCATCGTAAGATTTTCCTGCAAGCTCAGCAGCTCTCTTAGATACAAAGCTGTGGCTTGTACCATGGAAACCATATCTTCTTACTTTGTATTTGTCATAATACTCATATGGAAGACCATACATGTAAGCTTTCTCCGGCATTGTCTGATGGAATGCAGTATCGAATACAGCTACCATCGGTGTTCCAGGCATTAACTTCTGGCATGCATTGATACCGATTAAGTTTGCCGGGTTGTGAAGTGGTGCAAGATCATTACACTCTTCAATTGCAGCTTTTACCTCATCAGTAATTACAACAGAGCTTGCAAACTTCTCTCCACCATGTACGACACGATGTCCGACTGCCCCAATCTCATCCAGACTCTTAACAACACCTGTCTCGGCATCTGTTAATGCGTCGATTACAAACTGAATAGCCTCTGTATGTGTAGGCATAGCTTTGTCAGATTTAACCTTCTCACCGCCTGCTGGCTGGTATGTAAGGCTTCCATCAATTCCGATTCTCTCGCAAAGTCCTTTTGCAAGTACTTTCTCTGACTCAGAGTTGATGAGCTGGAACTTCAGTGAAGAACTTCCACAGTTGATTACTAATACATTCATTTCATTTACCTCTCTTTTAGATTAGAATTCTTAACTTATATAATAAGGACTTTCGTCCCTAATGTCTATCCCTAATTTGAAAAAATTTCAGCCATATGCATATTTTGTGTGCAAAATGCATATGGCTGATCATTAAAGATATGAAATTTATTTATCTTCTGCCATTGCCTGAACTGCTGTAATTGCGATTACACCCTCAATATCCTTAGCGCTGCAACCACGGGAGAGATCATTGACAGGCGCTGCGATTCCCTGTGTAAGAGGACCGTAAGCTTCTGCTTTTGCAAGTCTCTGAACTAATTTGTATCCGATGTTTCCAGCATCAAGGTCTGGGAAGATCAGTACATTCGCTTTTCCCGCAACCGGGCTTCCCGGTGCTTTAGATGCTCCTACTGACGGAACAATTGCTGCATCAAGCTGGAATTCTCCGTCAATGAGAAGTCCTTCCGGAGCATTCTCTTTTGCAATCTTTGTAGCCTCTACAACTTTATCTACGTCAGCGTGTTTTGCACTTCCTTTTGTTGAATGTGAAAGAAGTGCTACAACTGGCTCTTTTTCTGTCAGAAGTCTAAAGGAGTCTGCGGATGAAAGTGCGATTGCTGCAAGTTTCTCCGGATCCGGATTCTGCTCAAGTCCGGAATCACCAAACAGGAATGTTCCGTTGGCACCCATCTCACAATCCGGTACGACCATGATAAAGAATGCGCTTACGAGCTTTGTTCCCGGTTTTGTCTTCAGGATCTGAAGGCTTGGTCTTAATGTATCTGCCGTTGAGTGGCATGCTCCGGATACCATTCCGTCAGCATCTTTCATCTTAACCATCATAACACCATAGTAGAGATAATTAGTCAGAAGAAGTTCTCTTGCTTTTTCCTCTGTCATTCCCTTTTTCTCACGTAATTCTACAAGTTTTGCGATGTAGGCGTCTGTCTTCTCGCTCTTTGCAGGATCTACGATTGTTGCTCCGCTGATATCAAAAGAACCTTTGTTCTTTGCAATCTCTTCTTCGCTGCCGACAAGAATCAGGTTTGCTGTTCCTTCTTTCAGAACTGCTTCTGCTGCTTCATATGTTCTGATATCCTCTGTCTCCGGAAGTACAATTGTCTTTTTACTTGTTTTTGCTCTCGCTTTAATATCATCAATAAATCCCATGACTTAAAGACTCCTTTCGTTTGTATTCAGTTATTTCAACGTTTTTATTATAATACAAAGGATTGGCATGGACAAGTTGTATCTGCGTACTAAATTCAGTACATTGGGATTGTTTCTGATTAAATACAAAATGTTATTATAAGTGGAATACATGGCTGACGATCATAAAGTATACAGTTACTGTGCTGATATCTACAAGGGTAGAAATAAGCGGGGTCGCCATGATTGCGGGATCGAGCCCAATCTTGGAGGCAAGCATCGGAAGCGTACAGCCTACGACTTTTGCGATCAGGACGGTACAGATCATAGTTCCACCGATGGATAATGCAATGAGCGCATCTCCTTGTCCCATAACGATGATCCTGATTCCATTCACAACTGCCAGTATCACGCTGACCACTGCTGCCACCCGGACTTCTTTAAATATAACTTTGAATAAATCCCGAAATTCTATTTCTCCTACAGACAGTCCACGAATAACCAACGTAGAACTCTGTGAACCGCAGTTTCCACCGGTTCCTGTCAGCATTGGAATAAAACCGGCAAGCTGTGGCATAACTACAAGTGCGCTTTCATAGCTGTTCATGATCATCTGTGTCACTGTCGCAGAAAGCATCAGAAATAACAGCCATGGAAGCCTGCTTTTTACATGTTCCACAACAGATGTTCCAAAATAAGCCTCTTCACTTGGAGACATACCGGCCATGATACTGATATCTTCTGTTGTCTCTTCCTGCATTACAAGCATGGCATCGTCAACAGTTACGATACCGACCATGCACATTTCATGATCCACGATTGGAAGGGCAATAAGACCATATTTATTAATCATCATAGCTACATCTTCCTGATCGTCTGTTGTATGCGCGTAAAGCACATTCGTATCCATAATCTCTTCGATTGTTCTGGATTCACCGGTTGTCAGAAGTTCTTTGACATCGACCCGTCCGATCAGTTTTCGTTTTTCCGTAACATAACAAGTGTAGATAGTTTCACGGTTCAGACCAACCTGACGGATTTTTAAAATAGACTCCTCAACCGTCATCTCTTTGCGGAGTGCAATGTACTCCACATTCATAATACTTCCGGCACTGTCTTCCGGATATTGCAAAAGCTGATTGATCTGGGCTCTTGTCTCTTCATCGGTAGCCATCAAAAGACGATCCACAACATTCGCAGGCATCTCTTCCAGGACATCGACCGTATCGTCCAGATACATCTCTTCCATGACCTCTTCCAACTCGGAATCGGTAAGTGCCCCGATCAGTACCTCACGCATGTCACTGTTCATATAAGTAAATGTCTCAGCGGCCTCTTCTTTTGCCAGGAGACGGAACACCATAACGAGAGGTTTCTGCTCAAAATCTTCCAGTGTCTCGGCAATATCGACGGGGTACATATTTCCCAGTTCTTCTTTTAATTCTTTGTACTGACCTGCATCAAGCATATCAAGAATCTGTTCTTTTGTCAGCATCTGTTCCTCTTCCATACATACCCTCCTGCCTGTTGTCATTCATTTGCAAGCAAAACATAGTTATAGTATAATAAATTTTATTAACAGTGACAAGGAGAAAGTGTATGAAAATTGTTGGAATTATTGCGGAATACAATCCATTTCACAAAGGGCACGAATTCCATATAGAAAAAGCAAAGAAAATCACAGGCGCTGATGCTGCAATTATTATTATGAGCGGCGACTATGTTCAGCGTGGAATTCCTTCCATCATGCCAAAGCATCTGCGTACCCAGATGGCACTTGCATGTGGTGCCGACGTAGTTTTAGAACTACCAGTCTGTTACGCAACCGGAAGTGCAGAATACTTTGCCACCGGTGCGGTCAGCCTCCTTGAAGCTCTCGGCTGTGTAGATTATCTGTGCTTTGGAAGTGAGTGCGGCGAAATAAAAATATTACAACAGATTGCCGATGTTCTTTGTAAGGAACCCGCGCATTACAAAGTTCTCCTTCAAAAAAATTTTAAAAATGGAAATACATTTCCTGCCGCAAGAAAACTGGCTTTTATAGAATATTTAAATCAACACAAATCCTTATCCTGTATTCCCGAACAGATCAGTAAGATTCTGGATTCGCCAAATAATATTCTGGGTATTGAATATCTAAAAGCGCTTTCCTGTCTGAACAGTTCCATCGAACCGGTGACAATTACACGCGAAGGGGCCGGATATCATGACCAGACACTCGGTGCCCTTTTCAGCTCTGCCTCTGCAATCCGGCAGGGATTACAGGATTGTGAACTTACAAAAAATGCGAATCACACTCCTGCTATTAATCATATACTTCGGGAACTGCCGCAAAACTGTCACAAGATTTTTAAAGAAAACTATCACAAATGCTTTCCTGTGTTTGCAGATGATTTTTCCTTGCTTTTAAAAGCAAAGCTTTTGACCGAAACAAAAGATACACTGACGCGATATCTGGATATTACCCCGGAGATTGCAAACCGGATCATCACATTTAGAAATGATTTTTTAACTTTCAGCCAGTTCTGCGACCTGATAAAAACAAAAAATGTAACCTACTCCCGCATCAGCAGATGTCTGATCCACATTTTACTCGGCATCAGCAAATGTGATGTACCGGAGCAGGCAGCAGATTCCAGGTGTGGATATGCCAGACTTCTTGGTTTCCGCCAAGAATCCTCATGGGTACTTACTTCTATCAAAAAAAATACCGGCATTCCTGTTATCTCGAAATTATCACAGCCTGCCGGTATAGATATCCATATGCTGGAGCAGAATATTTTTGCATCAGATCTGTACGAAAGTGTTGTGACAGACAAGTATCATACCCCTTATAAAAATGAATACCAAAAACAGATTATTCGACTTAAGTCTTAAGTATAATATTCAAGAATGCCTCTGCAAGTCTACACTCCGTTTCGGTCGGCGCAAAACCATTGTCCACCGGACAATGTGCGCCCTGCCGGAGGCTATATCAGCTGGGGGATTGACTCCCAGCTGATATTAAAAACCACCACTTCGTCCACCGTGTGACCGGCCGGAAGAACTGACATGTGTTGTGCTTCCGCCTCCGCCACTGTGGCCGTGATCCTCATCATCTCTTGGAATCAGGCGTTTTGTCACAATACTATTGATATATCGATCCTCTTTTATTGTCACTTTCATACTGCCTTGTTTCTTATACGCATTGGCAGCAACTTGATTTTTGACAGATTTTAATTTGCTTTTCTTCACCTGCGCCATTATGAATGCAACAACAAATCCTATGAGCAGATCCACAACACCCCAGAAGATCATAGTGAAAACATCTGGCTTATCATCATCGCTGTCTACATCATATGGATGCCCATCTCTCGCCTGAGTAAGAAGATCATCGCAAAGTGTGGCATATTTTGAAAATGCTTCCATATATTCACCATCACTTAAATAAGACAAGGATTCATCTTCCATATATTCCAGTCCATAATCCGTAAATGCAGTGATACCATAGCCGTATGTAGTAATTGCCCATTTCCGTTCGTCCATCCCAATCAGAAACAGAACACCGCTGTCATCATCACCGTATCCATGTCCATTATAATCAAAGAAGTCATCCGCATAATCCTGCGCGCTTTTTCCATCTAATGAATTTTCCGTCACTACAACAACATCACATTGCTGTTTTTCACTGATTTCGTCCAGTTCTGTGTTAAGCTCCTGCTCTTCACTGTCCGTCAGAAGATCTGCATCGTCTACTAGTCTGGGAAGTTGGCGATCCTGTGGGATTTCTTCCGCACATACCGGGATGTTCAAAATGCTAAACCCGACTATCAATGTCAGTACACATAGCAGGGTGAAAATTTTTCTTGTTATTTTATTTTCTCTCATATTCCCACCCTCCTACAAAAACATGACAACCATCATGATGATATAAAGGATCACACTGATAAGAATCCCTCTTGTTCCTACATATTTCCAGAATGCACCTTCGTCCGCCGGCAAATCTCCTACAATCTTTCCACTCTGTCCGTTCATGGCAAATGTGTACTTCTGTCCTTTCCACGTAGTATTCAGAAGCCATACCGGATACATGGCATAACCGGTCTTGGAATCCCGGATATTTACTGTACTGCTCTGCGTAGAAAGTGCATAATATCCGTTGACAGTCTCCCGAAAAGAATCTTCCGTACTCCGTCTGATTCTCTTTTTCGCCCGTTTCATGCATTCATCTTGGTCTACATCGTATCGGTCGGCTACATAACCTGCCAGGTACGCAGATTTAAATGGTACAGCATCTTTAAAGTCATAAGGCTCCAGTGATTCCATCAATGCATCATCCATTTTTACAGAACCGTCTTCTGGCACATGTTCAAAATAGATTGTGCCTCCCCGGCGGATTTTATAATATTTGTGTTCTGTATATTCGGTATCCCCGGACTTCCAGACACGGATTTTTTCTGCGTCATAGGATATATCAGCTTCTGATTCGATATTGAATACCCAGAACGGAACATATAAACCTACAATCTCATCTATATGATTCTCCTGTC
Organism: Dorea sp. 210702-DFI.3.17; assembly: GCF_020560825.1. NCBI lineage: Bacteria > Bacillati > Bacillota > Clostridia > Lachnospirales > Lachnospiraceae > Dorea > Dorea sp. 210702-DFI.3.17. The sequence goes on along the minus strand of NZ_JAJCNB010000001.1, from coordinate 104,478 downwards.
TGAACACAGACGGGATAAATGCTTTTCCTGTCAGATGCTTATAATAAGCTTCTTTTGCAGCTTTTTTATCTAATTTGAATGGAATGACATAATCCGGTTTTAACGCTCCTTCAAACTGTCCTTTTAAAACAACACGATTTCCGCAGAACGGACAAGTTGTAGCGCCTGTATTTTTGTCTGTCGTGATTTCACCGCCACAAGACTGACAGATATAGACAACCATATTATCAATCTCATCCTGATTCCAGTCATGTGCAGTATAGTTTTCGGCCTTCTTCTGTTCTGTCTCGACATCTGATGCTGCATCTGCGGCAACTACCTGATCTGCCTTTGCGATCAACGATTCATATTCGTCCACGGAGATCTCTGTATCACAGTACGGGCACTTCATTTTCTGGCTTTTGCTGTCAAATTCCATGGCACCGCCACATGCCGGACATTTGTATTCTTTTATCTCTGACATTCATGTTTCTCCTTACAAAGTCTCATTTTATGCAATTCTGTGGGAGTTAACTTCTGTCGTCATCTGTAAACGGATCTCCGCACTCCGGACAGAATTTCGGAGGATTTGCAGGATCTTCCGGTTCCCAGCCACATTTATCGCAGCGATAGTGTAATTTCTGTGGTTTCGGTTTGCCGCACTCCATGCAGAATTTTCCTTTGTTGAGCGTTCCACAACTGCAAGTCCAGCTTTCGTCATCCTGTGGTTTTGGCTTACCACACTCGATACAGAATCTGCCATTGTTGAGCTGACCACAGGAACAAGTCCAGGACGATGTTTCTCCACCTGCTGCCGGGGCTGCTGCTTTGTTTTTCAGATTTTGGGGTTCACCCGCCTGTGGATTCTGTCCATTTGCCTGATTCTGCTCTTTTTGTACCTGCTGCTCTTGCTGCGCCTGTTTCTGAGTGGCTCCCTGGTCATAGAGTCCCTGGATATTCATGCCGCCACTCGCCATATTCATTCCCATAAATCCCATCATAGCACCATTCGGATTGCTGGCCGCATTCTTCATTGCCTCTGCCTGTGCCATACCAAGTGTGGCTGCCATCATGCTTGGATCTGTATACATAGATGTATTTTGTGCCTGACGGATTGCCTCAGCATCTTCTTCTTTGAGTGTGACTGGATTAAATGCAACAGACACAATAGAAAGTCCACGGATCTCAGACCATTTTTTCGTCAAAATCTCGTTCATGGCGTCACCAATCTCGGTGGCATGTGCCGGAATCTGGCTTGGGCGTATCTCCATCTCTGCAATCTTAGCAAATGCTGGCTGCAGCGCATCTACGAACTCCGTCTTAAGCTGCGGCATGATCTCACTTTTTTCATAACATTCTGTCACATTTCCGCTAAGACTTGTGTAAAACAAAAGCGGATTTGTAATTTTAAAGGAATACACTCCGTTACAGCGGATCTCAATATCTTTGTCCAGGTTGATGCGTTTGTCTACCACACGGAACCAGACTGGATTAGCTGTTCCAAACTTGTTATCTGTGATTTCCTTTGTGTTGATATAGTAGACTCTCTGATCTTTTCCTGTATCACCGCCATAACTGAATCTCTTTCCGATTGTCAGGAATGTATTCTTGATACTGTCACTTAAATTTCCTGCAAAAATACTTGGTTCGGAAGAAGTATCATATGTATACTCGCCCGGCTCCGCACAAACTTCCGCAATTTTCCCCTGATCAACGATCAGCATACACTGACCATCTGCCACTGCAATTCCAGAACCATTGGAAATGATGTTGTCGTTACCGTTTGTATTTGAGGAACGGCTCCCTGTGCGCTTTTTTCCTCTTACAAGCAGTGTATCGTTATCAAGAGAATCACAATAGAAGAATTCCTTCCACTGATCTGCCATGACCGTCCCTGTTGCGGCTTGAGCTGCTTTTATTAATCCCATAATATTCCTCCTATTTACACCCTGCAATCTGGCGTCTCGTCTCAGCCAGATTACAGTATATTTTTATCAATTAATACATATTTTGATTATAACATTTCAGTGACATTTTGTGTGATTTTCTTTTTATTGTCTGAAAAATCTATTTTATTTTCCCTGCAGCAAATTCAGTAATCTGCCATACACCTCTTCATTTTCAAGTATGACCAAAGCCAGACTTTCTTTTACCTGATTCAAGTAATGAAAAAGTTTTCGGACATCAGACATTTCTTTTCTTCCCTGCTTATTGGATCTAAGATACCCTTCTTCGTCATAATAATACTGGTCATTAAGCACCACTGCCAGATACTCTGCATGCTCTTGTCCGGTAGTATTATCATTTGCATCATAGGGCTCTTTGCGATATTGATACCCCTGACTTTTGTAATTCTTTATCAATTTTTCCGCTTCTATTGAATCATTTGCATAGACGACTTCAATATGTGGGTAGCCTTTCTGACTTTTCCCAGTTGGCAGATGCATCATATTCTGAATAAAAGAAGATACCTCTGCATTGGCCCGGATCCGGTTTGTCAGGCGAAAAATCTGTATTTCCGGCAAATGTTCGATTCTGTGCGTACCTCTTCTGTCAATTTCTTTTGAGGATATCATATCTTCCACATCACTGGAAAATATAACCGGCTGTTCTTTCACACATTCCAGCAATAATTCTAATTTTTCTGCCGAGAGCAAATGTGCTTCGTCCACAAGAATAGCGTTGTAATCTTCTAAGTTTATTGGATTTTTTATCTGATTATCCGACCAAAAGTCGATCCGTCGTAATCGTTCATGCAGAATCTCCCATTTTTTTCCGGCCTCACCACAGTGAATCATGCACACTTTATGCTTCTGTGATAACTTCATGGCAATATCATAAAGTAACAGAGTTTTTCCTGTTCCCGGAAGTCCACTGAAACTATAATACCCAGTATGTTCTGTTCGGATTCTTTTTAGAATCTGACGCTTAATGTCTCTTTGCTGGGAAGTCAGGAAATATTCCTTTCGCAAAAATTTCAAAGGTTCTGTCAGAGGCGAAATCAGATACATTTCTGCCTGAAATAAATCTTCAATCTCTCCACCATAATCTGAACTTTTATTTTTCAAGAGTCCGCACAACTGCTGCCAGTCGGCCTCCACAATATGATCGTGGTTCGTCAGCCTTACAAGCCGGTTCTGACTGCTGATGTAAGTGTAAGAATAAATCGGGCGTCCCAGCACAGACAGATAATAACGGTTCTGAATCAACTGCTTCCGGATCGTCTCATCGGATACTGCGCCACTTTTCAGTTCAATATTCACAATCTGCTCGTCCTTGATCTGAAGCAGATCAAATTCCTTTCCAAGTCTCGGAATCTGGAAGGAATAAAAAAAACGAAGGGCGTATACTTCATCCATATGCGCTTCCAGTTCACGGACAAGAGATTTCATACTCTCCAGTTCCCATGTACGCATTTTCAGAAAATACTCCCTTCCTGATAGTTGCCGTTCCAGTTTTTGTAACTGTCCTATGTTCTGATTTCTTGTCACTGCATAAATAGAAATTGATTTCATTTCCTATCTCCTACATTTAAAATAGAATCTTTTCTTCAGTATAGTTGAATTTCTATTTTACAGCAAGCATTTTTGCCATTAGCACTGCCGCAATCGGCATCACCATTACACAGGCAATTGCACCGAAAATCATAGAAGCAAAATTTTGAAACAATATTTTTGAATTTAGCAAAAGTTCCAACGAATAATTTTGCATTTTCAAATAGGTAAATAACAATAGTGATTCTCCAAGATATGCAAACAGCAATGTATTTACCGTTGTTCCAATCACTTCTCTTCCGATTTTCATTCCACTTTCTACAAGCTCTGTAAATTTCATCTCGGATTTATGATTTTTCACCTCATATACAGAAGTCGTAACTGTCAGAGCCATGTCGAGAATTGCCCCCAGTGTACTGAGCAAAATAACTGAAACCATCACATTTCGCATACTGATATTCAAATCCATATTGTAATATAAAATGTCATCTCCAACAGATTGGATTTCATTCAATCCACCAGCCTCAGTACTCCATATTACAACATAAATGACAAAAAATAAAACCAGCATTGTAATAGCCACAGAAATAAATGCGCTCCAGGTCTTTACATTCGTTCCATTTTGATAAAATAATGTAATGCAGGATATCACGATTCCCGCTCCAACCGTAACAAATAGAACCGGTACTCCTGCAGCCATAAGCCAGATTGCAAAGCTAAGCAGAAGTAAATTCCCGACCAGGGCAATTAAAGATACAACTCCTCTGTCTCCTCCAACAATTACAATCAAGCTAATCAAAATCAATCCAAGTATTATCAGCATATCTTTTTCACCTTCTTTACAGACATTTTCATCATAACAGATGTTATAATAATCGATACCGGTATTGCCAATACAATACCAATACTCTCAACAAAAAATCGACATAATTCACACGGAATATGAAGTTTAATAATTGTAACGAACCGCACACTGTTATTCATCCGAATCAGACACATTGGAATAAGTCCACAGCCAAATACAAATAACAGTACATTAATCATCGTCCCCATAATATCATATCCAATTTCTCTTCCTGATTTAAACAATTCAAAAAATGTTACATCTGGTTTTTTCCGGACAATTTCACTCAAAGCGACAGAAATTGCAACGGATACATCCATAATAGCTCCCAACCCGGACAATAATATTTCTGCATGAAACATTTCATCTGGATTATCAATGCTTCCAAGATATTCCATTGTGGAGTAATCCAGTTCTTCCATATGTCTCATTACCAGATCAAAAATCCCCATAATCATTGCGAGCACACACAATGTGGACAACAATGCTGCCCATGTTTTTCTATTAATTCCATTTAGCCCAATCAAAGTAGCTGCTGCAAAAAGTATTACCAATTTGTTACAAAGCGATAACACATTCGAACTGTCTCCACATTTCCAGAATCCCACGAAAAATATAATTAGATTTATTATGACTGTCCCGACAGTCAATGCTCCATGTCTTCCGGTTACAATAAGAAGAAGCAGAAGTAAAAATCCAAGCAGTACGACAATCTCAGTATCCCTTTTTACACCTCGTATTCCCGATCCAACATCATCTTTGGAACCATTCAGGAAAACTTTTTCCCCTTTATGGTATCCTTGCTTCAACATGCCTGTATAAGTATATTCATGAGAAAACGAAACTTTTTTCCCTTTATTTTTCCCGTTTAGAACAACTCCTTGAATGTTCTGCTCGTATTTTTTCTCCTTCGTTCCACGAGTGCTTTTCCCTTCTCCGGTCATCCGCGTCTCAACCTTCGTAAGTTTCGCAATTGGCGTCTGATATAGCCAGGCATCATTCATAACAAATACAACTGCCAGAAAGTAGACCAGACCCAAAATACAATATACTTTTCTTTTTTTACTTTTCATTACATATTCGATTATTCTTTGACTTAAATTTTTCATCTTCTTACTTCTTTTCATTTATTCTATTACCTTCATATTTTGAGCGTTTTCAGATATACTTTCTGTTCTGGAGTAATCCGATAGCTTTCAATAGCTTTTTGAATGGACTTATTGTGTGTCCACACATCAAGTTTGCGCTCTTCAATAAATGGGAGTATCTGATCATATTGCTTTGCGAGCGCGGTTGCAAAATACCATGCCCGCATCATATTCACATAATATTCGTCTGACTGAACCAAAGCTACTTTCCTGGGATATTCGATCCGGAATTCGTCTCCCAGATAATAACGCATCAGCATACCGATACCAAATCGGATTGTATAAGTGCGGTCTGATTTCATCCAGTGGCAGATCTCTTCTATAAATGTATCCAGATGATTTTTCATTACTTTGACTGCCAGCATATCACAAGTTGCCCAGTTATCGATGTATGGTAAAAATCGTTCCAGCTCTGCCAGACATCTGTCATAATCCTTAATCTGTTCAATCAAAAGCCCGTGCAGATTATTTTCATCATAATACTGATGTGGAAGAATTTTCAAGAATTCTTTTGCTTCTTCTGTTTTTCCATATCCTTTTGCAAATTTGCGAAGCACAGGCATTCGCACACCAATAACCGTTTCTTTCTCTATTGTCGGCAAGAGTTTTGCCTGAAAATCCCGATATTGTAAATCCTGTAATTCAAACAACTGTTTTTGTACACGCTCTGTTACTTTAACCTGATTCATAACTACCCTTCCTTCGTTAATTCATTTTGAGATTTCGTCCCAGAAATGGAAGAAACACAGCAGATCACCATATTTCTTGTACTACGAGATGATCTTTCTGTGCTTCCACAAAAAATACCATTTTAAAGTTAAACGATATTATCATTATCCGTGAACCTGATCTATAACACTTACAGTTCTTTATAGTGCACAATAATATCTTCGTACACACCATCTTTGTTCAGGAATCCACCCGGAATTGTCCCAAGCTGTGTGAATCCAAGCTTCTGATAAAGCTTCAGTGCAGTTGTATTACTTTTTACAACTGCATTGAACTGTATAACGCGAAATCCAATTTCCTTCGCTTTTCCCAGGCAGTCCGTCACGATTGCCTTACCAACGCCTTGCCCTCTTACGGTACTTTTTACTGCATAGCTGGCATTACAGATGTGTCCGCATCTGCCAATATTATTCGGGTGAAGAATATAAAGTCCCACGATCTCATCATTTTCATTGACCGCAATACCTGTATAAGACTGCTCTTTAAAAAATGCTTCTCCGTCTTCCACTCCCAAATCCTCAAGCTGTGGAAATGCTTTCCCCTGATCTACAACTTCATTCCAGATTGCAATTGCATCTTTCGTATCTTCACTTCGAAATTCTCTTACAGTAATCTCCATAGTTTTCCTCCCTGTATGAGTCCACACATTAAAATTGTAATTTCATTTATTACAATTTAATTTTACGACTGCAGGCAATTGCCCTTGCCCCTGGTCCAATATGACATGATACGCTCAGTGACAGCGGATTCATCACCACATCATATCCCGGGAATCTTGCCTCTATCTCTGCTTTCCATTCCTGTGCTTCTTCAGCAGAACATGTATAGGCAGCCTCGAGATGTACTTCTTCTCCGGCAAACCGTTCTTTCAAATCTTTTTCCATTGCATCAAGCATCGTCTTCTTTGCAGATTTCCATCCACGCGCTTTCGAAAAGGCATCCAGCTTATCGCCTTGAATCTGAAGAACCGGTTTTAAATTCAACACAGTACCGATAGCTGCCGCTGCCGGTGTGATACGTCCACCTTTTTTTAAGTACTTTAGTGTATCTACTGTAATATAGATACTGGACTCTAGTTTTTCACGCATCAGAACTTCTTCGATTTTCTGTACAGACATCCCTTTCTCTGCCAGTTCAATCGCATCAAGAACCGACTGTCTCTGAGTAACAGAAATCCTCTGATTATTTACTACACGGACTTTTCCTTCAAATTCCATAGCAAGTCCCATGGCTGTATCACAGGAACTGCTAAGTCCACTTGACATCGGAATATAAAGGATTTCATCATATTTTTTCAAAAGCTCTTCCCACAAATCCATCACATCTCCAGGAGATGGCTGTGAGGTAGATATCTCTGCATCCTCTGCCAGTTTTTTATAAAATTCTTCCTGGGACAATGTGATATCTTCATAGAATAATTCTCCATTAATATAGAATGGCATCGGAAGAATATGGATTCCTAATTTCTTACCTTCCTCCTGTGTAATTCCACTGTTGCTGTCTGTAACGATTGCTACCTTTCCCATTCTTGTCAATTTCCTCCTAATTCTTAAAGCTGTGCACCGGAGCCGGAATCCTTCCTTTTCTGCTCACAAATGCGCTACAGTCATATTCATTCACCGGTATGATCGGTGCATATCCTAACAATCCGCCAAATTTAGCGGTATCTCCAACGTCTTTTCCTATAACAGGAATCAGACGTACTGCTGTTGTTTTCTGATTGATCATTCCGATCGCCATCTCATCGGCAATAATTCCTGAAATCGTAGATGCTTTCGTCTTCCCCGGAATAGCGATCATGTCCAGACCTACAGAGCATACACAAGTCATGGCCTCTAATTTTTCCATTGTCAGCGCACCTATCGTTACCGCATCGATCATTCCCTGGTCTTCACTGACCGGAATAAATGCGCCACTAAGTCCACCTACATAAGAGGATGCCATAACACCGCCTTTTTTCACCTGGTCATTCAGCATTGCAAGAGCTGCTGTTGTTCCAGGTGCACCGACACGTTCCAGACCGATTTCTTCCAGAATCTCAGCGACACTGTCTCCTATCGCCGGAGTAGGTGCCAGTGACAAATCGACAATTCCAAACGGAACACCAAGACGTTTTGACGCTTCTCCTGCTACAAGCTGACCGACACGTGTCACCTTAAATGCGGTTTTCTTGATTGTCTCACATAATTCTTCAAACCCCTGTCCACGCACCTGCTCAATGGCATGCTTTACAACCCCCGGTCCGCTGACTCCTACATTGATTACCGCATCGCCTTCTGTCACGCCAAGAAATGCCCCCGCCATAAATGGGTTGTCATCTGGTGCATTACAGAATATAACAAGCTTTGCACATCCAAGAGAATCGTTGTCTTTCGTTGCTTCTGCAGTTTCTTTTACAATCTCTCCGCAGAGACGGACTGCGTCCATGTTGATACCTGTCTTTGTAGATCCTACATTAATAGAACTGCACACCCGATCCGTACAGGCAAGCGCCTGTGGAACAGAATGGATTAAAAGCTCATCACTTTTTGTCATAGCCTTTGACACTAATGCAGAATAACCACCGATAAAATTCACACCGACTTCTTTCGCTGCCCTATCCAATGTCTTTGCAATTTCCACAAAGTCTTCCGGTTTCTTGCATGCTGAACCACCGATCAATGAAATCGGAGTTACAGAAATACGTTTATTGACAATTGGGATTCCGTACTCCTGTTCAATCTGATTACCTGTCGCAACCAGATCCTTTGCAACTGTTGTAATCTTTTCATATACTTTCTGATTCAACTTATCCAGATTAGAATCAATACAGTCCAAAAGACTGATCCCAAGTGTGATCGTTCTCACATCCAGGTTCTCATGTTCAATCATCTGCTGGGTTTCATTTACTTCGTAAAAATTAATCATGTCCAATCCTCCGCTTTATTCAAGATTACAAACGATGCATTTTTTCAAAGATATCTTCCCGCTGGCAGTGGATATCTACGCCAATTGTTTTTCCGAGTTCTTCCATCTCATTAACAACTACTGCAATTTCTTTTGTACAATTTGTGAAATCTACAATCATCATCATATTAAAATAACCCTCTACGATTGTCTGGGAAATATTTAATATGTTTACAGAAATATCAGAAAGATACTGACATACTCCCGCAATAATTCCAACCTTGTCTTTTCCAACTACAGTAATGATACATTTCTTCATGGTGTTCCTCCTCGTAATCTCCGTGTCAGTAAAATTTCTGACACTATGCTTTTTTGTAAGGCAGTTACCGATCAATCATTTTTGACCAGTGTTTTTTTTACAAAACAGTTACAGATCAATAATCTCTGACACACTGCTTCTCTTTGCAACAGTGATTGGGAAATCGTCCCCTTTATATGGATTATCTCCCAAAGTAACCTCTAACTTCACCGTCTCATAGGCAAGCTCTTCATAATTGTTCTCTTTACTGAGATGTCCAAGAACAACATGTTTCAGGTTATCATGTAATATATCACATAACAGCCTTCCTGACAATTCATTTGATAAATGTCCTTTGTCTCCTGCCACTCTTCGTTTGAGCGGATATGGATATGGACCGACCTCCAACATCTTTAAGTCATGGTTTGCCTCCAGCACGATTGCGTCCAGATTTTTCAAATGTTCCACGGTATAATCGTCATACTTTCCAAGATCTGTTGCGACTGCAACGGATTTTTTCCCGTCACCGATCCGGTATCCGGACGGTTCATTTGCATCGTGAGAGATTTTGAATGGTTCTACTTTCAGCTCACCCAGTGTAAATGTTTCATCCGTCTGGATTTCATGGAATAATCCTTCCGGCATCTTTCCAATACTGGAAATCTTTTTGATTCCTTCTATTGTACCTTTTGTCGCATAGATCGGCACTTCATACTTTCTGCTGAACACGCCAAGACCCTGCACATGGTCAATATGTTCATGAGTGATCAGAATCCCGCTAAGCTCCTCTCCCTTGATATCCAGAGCTTTCAGACCTTCCTCTACTCTTTTTTTGCTGATTCCTGTATCTACAAGAAGATGTGTATGCTCTCCTCCCGTATAGATACAATTGCCACTGCTTCCGCTGGCAATACTGCATAGTCTCATATATATGTAAATTCCTTCCGTATATCTTAGGTATGAGATCTGTCTATAATTCCTTTACAATCTGATCGATCTGGATCATTGTCTCTGCAAAGATTCCACTATTATCAATTACACGGTCACAGGCTTTCAGGAACATCTCCTTTGGCAGCTGTGCTGCAATAATCTCATCAATCTTCTTATTATCATATCCCCTGGAATAGTAAAGACGGTTTCTGCGCACTGCATCCTCCACATATATATACCAGAGCTCATCACAGATCTCATTATAATGATCTTCTACAAGAACAGCCGATTCTACAATCAGAAGATTCGTGTTCTTGCGTTCTTCTTTTTTGATTTTTTTATTTACTTCCTCTTTTACCGCCGGGTGTACGATCTCATTGAGTACATTTAACTCTTTTGGATCACCGAACACGATATCTGAAAGCTTCTTTCTGTCAAGCTCCCCTTTTTCGTCCAGTATTTCTGTACCAAAATGTTCTACGATCGGATCGTAACAGATTCCGCCTTTTTTCTGCAATTTCTTTGCCACCTTATCAGTCTGACAAACGGAAGCTCCGTATTTGTCACTTAAATATTCCAGTATCTGTGTCTTTCCTGCTCCTACTCCGCCAGTAATACCTATAATTTTCATAATCTCCACCCCTTACTTTGCTTCGTACCAGTTTTCTCCTGTGTGCATATCTATCTCCAGCGGTACATCTAAGGATGCCGCCTGCTCCATCTCCTCCCGGAGGATTTTTTCTACTTCCGGAAGTTCTGGTCTGTAAGCTTCTATGAGAAGTTCATCATGTACCTGAAGTACAAGTCTGGACTTCAGATTCTGCTCTTTCAGTCTACGGTTCACACCGATCATGGCAATTTTCATAATATCTGCTGCGGTTCCCTGGATTGGTGCATTCATTGCCACTCTCTCTCCGAAGGAACGCTGCATAAAATTGCTGGAAGAAAGTTCCGGAACCGGACGTCTTCTTCCGAACAATGTCACAACATACCCCATCTCTTTTGCATGTGCCACAGTATCATCCAGAAATGTCTTGATTCCCGGATATGTCTTAAAGTAATCTTCAATATATTTTGCAGCTTCTTTTCTGCCAATACTCAAGTCCTCAGACAATCCAAAAGAACTGATCCCATATACAATACCGAAATTGACCGCTTTCGCATTTCTTCTTTGAAGTGGAGTTACCTCTTCAAAAGGAATGTGAAATACCTGAGAAGCTGTAATTCTATGAATATCCTTTTCTTCCCGGTAAGCCTCGATCAGATTTGCGTCACCGGAACAATGTGCCAGCACACGAAGTTCAATCTGTGAATAATCGGCATCCACAAAAATGTATCCGTCCTCCGGCACAAATACCTTCCGGATCAGCCGTCCCAGTTCTACCCGGACCGGAATATTCTGAAGATTCGGCTCCGTACTGCTGATCCGTCCGGTCGCTGTAATTGTCTGATTGAACTTGCTGTGGATTCGTCCATCTTCTTCAATATAATTGACCAGACCATCTGCATACGTAGATTTTAGCTTTGTAAGCTGTCTGTATTCCAGCACTTTACTTACAATCGGATAATCCGGTGCAAGCTTGTCCAGCACACTTGCCGCAGTGGAATAACCACTTTTCGTCTTTTTACTTCCCGGAAGTAAAAGCTTTTCAAAAAGGATCACGCCAAGCTGCTTTGGTGAATTAATATTGAACGATTCACCTGCCATTTCGTAAATTTCTTTTTCCAGTTCACTAATCCGTCCGCCAAGCTGGCTGCTATAAACTTTCAGCGCCTCACCTTCAGCACGGATCCCATTTCTTTCCATATCATAAAGAGTAAATACAAGCGGCATCTCAATATCTTCAAATAGATGCAGCATCTGTGTTTCTTCTAACTTCTTGTATAACAAGTCACTGCCCTTAAACGCTGTATATGCTTCATAGCAAACCTTCACATAAGCTTCTGACTTTTCTTCAATTACAATATTAAGCTGCTCTCTTGCCACATCTTCGTATGTGTAATCATTCTTCAACGGATTCAAAAGGTAAGCCGCAACCGTTGCATCAAAGCAATGCTTCTGATTTTTGATTGGCAGCCACTTCATAGCTTCTTTGATATCGAACATGACAAAACGTCCGCAACTTTCATTCAGCTTACTCAGCTTTTCAAGAAGGAATTCCTTTGTAATCTGCTCAGTCACTTCAATACAGTATGCATGCTCTTCATCAAAGCAAAGACCAATACCGCCAATTGCCGCTTCATTTGCAAAAAGCGGAAGTACATTTTCCGTATTCTGGAAGATTACCGCTCCAACACATGTGGATTCTTTTGCCTGATCCAGAACTTTTTCTGCCTTCTTATAATCTGTAATCTGTTCAAATCCGTCTTCCACCTGATTTGCCGGTGCAGTAACATCGAATTTGGACAAAAGATTCTTAAACTGTAGTTTCTGGAAAAATGCATATGCTTCTTCTGTAAATATATTACCAAGCTTCGCCTCAGACAGTTCATACGGAAAATCCGCATGCACCTCAATCGTGGCAAGTGTCTTGCTCATAACTGCCATATCCCAGTGCTCAGCAAGTGCCTTGGACGCTCGTGGCGGCTTCAGTTCACTCACATGTTCATATGCATTCTCGATTGAATGATATTCTGTGATAATCTTGGTCGCTGTCTTTTCTCCGATGCTTGGAACTCCTGGAATGTTATCGGCCGTGTCGCCCATCAGCGCTTTCAGATCAATGAACTCCTTCGGTGTCACCTGATAACGTTCTTTCACATCTGCCGCATAATAATCTTCCACTTCAGTACGACCCTGCTTTGTCTTTGGAATGCGGATCTTAACATGTTGCGTTGCAAGCTGCAGAAGATCTCTGTCTCCGGAAATAACGGACACTTCCATTCCTTCTTCTTCACATCGTCTGGACAGTGTTCCAAGAAGATCGTCAGCCTCCAATCCCGCACACTCTATAGTCTTAATCCCCATAGAGCAAAGGACTTCCTTAATAACCGGAACCTGCTGCCTCAGTTCGTCTGCCATCGGCTTTCTTGTTCCTTTGTAAGCGTCATACATCTTATGACGGAATGTCGGCGCATGCACGTCAAATGCGACCGTCAGATAATCCGGCTTTTCTTCATCCAGAATCTTGAACATGATCGTCAGAAATCCATAGATTGCATTCGTATGAAGTCCTTCGGAATTCGTCAGATCCGGAAGTCCGAAAAATGCCCTGTTTAATATGCTGTGCCCATCGATGAGCACAATTTTTTTATTTGTATTCTCGCTCATATAGTCTCCTTGTTAATAAACAAACTACCTTATTACTATACACCAAATCTGTTTTTTTTAAAAGCTATATATTATCAAAACAAATAAAATAACGCTAAATTTGATACATTTCTATCAAATTGTTCCATTCAAGACTCTGATGGCAAAAAAAGAAAGCCCGGCGATGAGCTTTCCTTTTTGTCATGCCTTTTAAAGCATGCATATATTCTAAAATTGAGGTAAGTAATTTCTGTCTTTATATTACAGTGTCAGGTAGTTCTCCAGAATTTCTTTTAAATCTGCCTGGATTCCGTAATCTGCAACTCCAAAAATCGCAGCATTTTCGTCTGTATTGACTGCAACATATAAATTTGTATCCTTGATTCCTTCTGTATGCTGAATTGCTCCGGACACACCAAAGGAGATACAGATCTTCGGACGGATTGTAAGTCCTGTCTGTCCAATCTGGTGATTGAACGGAATCATCTCTGAATCAACCATTGGTCTTGTTCCTCCGATTGCTCCTCCGACTTTCTCAGCAAATTTCTCAAGAAGTTCAAAGTTATCATCTTCCAGAACTCCACGTCCTCCGACAACAACAACTTCTGCTCCGAGAATACTGTCTGTTGTATTTTCTGCCGGAAGTTCTTCCAGAATCTCAACTCCAGATTTTTCAATTTTGATATCATCCAAAAATGTTACATTTGCATTTCCGCTTTCTTTTGCCTCACAGGCTGCATAGACACCAGGTCTTACTGTCATCATCTGCGGATAAATACCTTCTTTTGTAAGAATTGTAACAAATACATTTTCTCCGTAGGACGGTTTGTTCTGTTTAATATAGAAAGAACCGTCTTCTCTCTGAGCAGCCAGAACCTCTGTACAGTCCGCAGTCATACCACAACCAAGACGCATCGCTACTCTTGAGAAAATAGAACGTCCCTGTGGTGTTGCCGGAACAAGCACTGCGGATGGCTCGATTTTCTTTAACATTTCAGCAATTGCAGCACTGACTGCATCATCCTGAAGTGTGATATCATGATCTGCTTTTACTGCATAGATTTCATCTACACCAAGCTTATCTAATTCTTTTACAAGTTCTTCTGCATGGTCGGAAAGAACGATTGCCTGAACTTTTTCTTTTGTTGTCTCAGCCAGACCTTTTGCCGCTGAAACCAGTTCTGCAGCTACCGTCTCTAATTCACCATTATAACTTTCTGCATAAACACAAATTCCATTAGCCATAGGTCTACTTTCCTTTCTCCTCTTCAATCAGGTCATAAAGCTGTTTTGCAAGTTCTGCCGGTGTACCTGTAAGCATCTTAGCACTTCTCTTTGTCTCCGGCTGGAAGGAATCAACAGTAACTGTCGGTGATCCCTTGATTCCAATTTCCTCTGCTGCAAATCCAAGTTCAGCATTTGTATAGGTAACAAGTGGTTTTGATTTTGCCGCACGTTTACTTCTAAGTGTTGCAAGTCTTGGCTCATTGCAGCCAAAGTTTACAGATAATACTGCCGGTGTAGCGCAGGCAATCCTGAAACTTGTATCGTGCATTTTCTTTACAACTTCAACTTTTCCTGCCTGATCTTCCTTATATTTTACAGACTGGATTTCTACAACATGTGGAAGATTTAATTCTTCTGCAACCATTGCTGCCACCTGTCCGGTTGCCCCGTCTGCTGACAGGGCACCTCCTAAGATCAGGTCAAATTCGCCATATAACTGAATTGCTTTTGCTAATACTTTTGCTGTTGCTACGGTATCTCCTCCTGCAACTGCTCTATCTGTGATCAGGCAGCTTTCGTCACATCCGAGTGCCATCGCATCACGCAATGCTTTTTCTGCATCCGGTGGTCCCATCGTAAATACTACAACTTTTCCGTCTGTCTGCTCTTTTAACTGCATTGCTTCTTCAATGGCATTCAGATCTGCCGGATTAATCATTCCTTCAGAGCTTGCACGTACAAGTGCATGTGTTTCCGGGTCTACAGATACATCGTTGGATACCGGAACCTGCTTAATAAGAACTGCTATATTCATAGTTTCCTCCTATTATTTTTACTTTCATCTGTTACTTTCAATGGTAACTTTCGTTTGCTTATTAGTCTTCAAGAAGTCTCTCGAATGCCCAGTTCTCAAGAAGTGGTGTGCTCTCGTCACGCATGATCAGTTTTGCAAGATCACGTGTTGCTGCCGGAACCTCGATGACTCCATTTCCACCAAATCCTGTTGAAAGCATGTATCCTTCTACTGGTGTCTTACCAAGTACCGGCCAGAAATCCTTTGGCTCTGCACGGTAGGATAACCAGGAAGATACAAGTCCGCTGTCTACAATTCCCGGAACCTTAGCATCCAACTGATCCAGAAGGAAGTCGATGAAGTAATCGTCTGTTCCACCTGTTGCAGGTAATTTGTCTGGATCCCACTGTCCTGCATGCATCGGATTGTTCAGATCCATAGATAAGTGAGATTTGCAGATAAAAATGTTGTCTCCTGCTCTCAGTGCATAGAACTCTGGGTATTTCAGTACTGGGAATGTGTAGTCTAATTTCTTTCCTGGAGGGCATAAGAAGAATGCTTCCGCTTTTGTATGCCAGATTGGTACGTTCAGTCCAACCATTTCTCCTGTAATTTTGCTCCATGGACCTGTACAGTCAACAACTACATCAAACTCATACTCTGCTCCATCGTCAGTTGTAAGACCTTTTACTTTGTTATCTACGATCTTAACATCTGTAACTTTCACGCCTGTCTTTACAGTTACGCCATTTTTCTGAGCTTTTTTCATATATGTATTGGAAATCATTGTTCCATCAAAATATCCGTCATCCTCTGTATATCCTGCTCCAAGAATATTTTCTGTAGAAATGTCTGGAAGGATTTCTTTGATACGGTCTTTATCTGTAATATACTCTCCTGTATATCCTGCTGCTTTTGCAAGAGCGATTCCTGTCTTAATAACCTTCTCTACTTCTTCATTTGTTGCTACTACAAGAGTTCCTGTCTTATCAAATCCTGCTGAACCTTTCTCTTCCTCTTCCATTTTCAGGTAGGACTCGAAACCATAAAGTCTAACGTCCCAGTATCTGTTCTTGAGGGAATCATCAAAAAGACATACAGTTCCGGCTGATTTTGCTGTAGAAGCTCCACCGATTGTGTCCTTTTCAAATACTGTCACATCAGCTTCTCCTTCGTAGAGGCTTAAGTGATAAGCAAGTCCTGCTCCTGAGATTCCGCCACCGATAATACCAATTTTTTTCTTTGCCATAGTTTTTTACCTGCCTTTCTTTTTTTAGGTTTCCTTAAAATGCATCATGTCTTTCGACTTTTATTTTTCATCCAGTTTTAAAACTGTATTTAGCAAAACATTGCAGCCGTTCTCAATGTCTTCTGGTGCTGTGTATTCATATCTGGAATGACTGATTCCGTCTTTGCTAGGCACGAAAATCATTCCTGTCGGGAATACGCTTGTCATGATCAGGGAGTCATGAAATGCACCGCTTGGGATGACTGTATAATCAATTCCAAGCTCTTTTACCGCTTCCTCTATCGTTCCTCTTACCAATTCCGACATTGGTGCCGGATCATGATAAGATGTCGGAACAAATGTAGACGTAACTCCATATTTTTTGCAGATATCCTCAAGAAGCTGTCTGAGATGATTTTCGATCAGTTTCATAACTTCTGCGCTCTGGTCACGAATCTCCAGGCTGAAAGTGCAAGTTCCTGGAATTACATTAACGGAATGTGGTGTAACTTTAATGGTTCCGACTGTTGCAACAGTAAATTCATTTCCATACTCTTTTACAATTTCCGGAACCTTGTTGATGAATCCAGCCGCAGCAACGAGTGCATCTTTTCTGTCAGCCATCGCAGTACTTCCTGCATGATTTGCCTCACCTGCTACAGTCACATCATATCGGTTCACACCTGCAATCGATGATACAACGCCGACCGGTGTATGTGCTTTATAAAGTCTGGATCCCTGTTCTACATGAAGTTCGATAAAACTGTGTACCGTCTTTGGATCTCTTTTGGCTTTCATCACATTTGCACTTGTGATTCCATATGATTTCATCACTTCGCCTCGTGGCTCACCGTAAATATCCAGCTCATCATCACTTACATCCGGGTCCTGTCCACAAAGTGAACTACTTCCCAGAAGTCCTTTTCCAAAACGGAATCCTTCTTCATCGGTAAACACAATCACCTCGATCGGGTGTTTCGGAACTTTTCCATGTTCCTTTAACACTTCACATACTTCCAATCCTCCAACGCAGCCAGTCACTCCATCATATCGGCCTCCGTCCGGAACTGTGTCAAGATGTGAACCCATCATGATTGCCGGAAGATCATTATCCTGCCCATCCATATGAGCAATCAGGTTACCAGCTTCGTCCACATGGCATGTCATGCCAAGGCGCTTTGCCCAAGATGCAAAAAGTTCTCTTCCTTTTACATCTTCTTCGGAGAATGCCATTCTCGTGTACGTTCCATCTTCTTTTTTACCACACTGATAAATGTCTTCTAATCTGGAAACCACACGATTTATATTTGCTTTCATCCGAATTCCTCCTCCCTTGTGAATCTTTGTTTTTCTATGTCTCATATTATAGATATTTTTTTAACAATACGCATCTGCATAATTGGACAAAAAAATAACAGAGATTTATCAACAACTGATAAATCTCTGTTACTTTCTCAAAAAACTGCTATTTTTTTAAATTTTCCATCATTTTACATGCAACTAAGCCAATTCGGACAGATAGTACTTCATTAGGGTTATCAAAATCTATGCCTGTGATCTGCGAAATCCTCTCAATACGATAGGCCGCCGTCTTATAATGTATATACAAGTCCTGAGCTGTCTTTGTCAGATTCTGGTTGTGTTCCAGATAAGTCTTAAGTGTCAGGATCAGATCCTGACGCTGCTGTTTTTTGTAATGATATAATTTTTGAAGAGATTCTGGTACATATTCCATCATTTCTTTCTCATCACTGAGCTGACAAAGCAGTTTGAAAATTCCCATGTCGGAGAAAATCATAATTTTGGACTGACTGTCTTCATTTTCATCTCCAAGAATATCAATAAACATCAGTGAATCAGTTGCCTCTTTAAAACTGCTCGGAATATGTTCAATCCCCTCTATCATTCGTCCGACTCCGGCACAGACTTTCAAATCTTTTTTCGTACTTGCCACACGCTTCTGGATCTTCATGACTATTTCTTTCAATTCGTGACGATATTCTTCCTGTTTTCTCGCCGGATCTACTTCCTGGATCACAATGACTCTGTCCATATCATTCTGAATCTTCACATTCGGAAATTCAATAGCGATCGCATTGTTCAATATATTCGTGTATTTCACCGTGTCATTCAGATCGACCCGATTTGAGCTATATCCGAGATTGAACGCAATAATACGGTAGGACGCATCCATAGAAATCCCAAGCAGGAAACTATCCCTTCGAAGTTCCTGAATTGAGTGAACCTTTCCATTCAAAATATTGTTCATAATATCACTCTGGAACTTTTTCTCAAGATCTGCCAGTGAACTTTGACGGAACAATTCCTGCTTCAACGCTGTTACTGCATTCTCAACTGCAATAAAATCCATACCGTTGACCGGATGTTCTGTTTCAGTAACAACCAGATACATTCTCGCATTATACATAACATTCAATCGCACAAGATACTGCCCGATCTTTTCTTCCGGTTTTTCCTCCAATGTAATTTCCTGTTTCCGGTATTTATAATTTGAATAGAAGTCTAAAGAATATTCTTTTGCGTCCGGCTGAATTTCAAATTCACGGATTCTCGTATCTGTTGTCGCCTGGCATTCCAGATTCTGATCAAACAATGCCACCGGGTTTCCAATCAGTTTTGACAAAATGTCTACAATACGCTGCACTCCATTTTCCATGGAATGAAAGGAAAGTGACAGTGCCGTGAAATTATCATGAGTTGTCTTAAAATACTTAAGTCTGATAACTTCCTCACTAAAAACATGCTCCATGATCGTATTAAGAATTTCTCGAAATGGCATTTCAAACGGAATCTCAATGACAGGAATTTCTGTCTTTTGAGCATACTCCTGTATGACCGCCATCTTTTCCTCCATGAAGTCTACGGTTCTTCCTTGCTTAATCACAAGTGCACTTACTTTTTTCTTTGCAAGCTCCGCGATATAACTGCGGAACTCTTCCGGGGAACAATTCTGAAATGCATTCAATCCTGTCAGAAGGACCTCTCCACCACTGATAAAACGAACAATATCTGGAGATTCAATAATCGTAACACCACGGATTTCCTGGCCAATACCACCTTTGCCCCAGAGCAGATTCGCTTTCTGAAATAATTTCATATCAAGCATATCCTGTACTGTAAATCCCATAATCTTATTCCTTTCGTCATTTCATTCTTTCTTCTTTTGTTCCTCTAAAAACATCGATTTTATTATAATGAATATCTAATAAATGTGCAAGAGCAGAAAAGCACCGAAAACTTTAAGTCTTCGATGCCCTTTCATAAATCAACTGCGGATGACGGGACTTGAACCCGTACATAGTCACCTACGTCAGATTTTGAGTCTGATGCGTCTGCCATTCCGCCACATCCGCATATCCCAGCTTTTTCAAGCTGAGATTAATTGTAACACACAACTGCGTGAAATACAACATTTATTTTATTAATTTTTTTCCAATATCAAAACAATCAAAGGTTGCGAAATAATCTGCTGGTGTTTCAGCTCTTCGGATAAGCTGTGTGCTTCCATCTTCTTTTAAGAGCACCTCTGCGGATTTTAATTTTCCATTATAATTGTATCCCATAGAAAATCCATGTGCCCCTGTATCATGAATCACAAGAACATCTCCCATATCAATCTTCGGAAGCATACGGTCAATTGCAAATTTATCATTATTCTCACAAAGAGAACCTGTTACATCATATTTGTGATCACACGGCACATCTTCTTTTCCCATGACTGTAATATGGTGATATGCACCATACATAGCCGGACGCATCAAATTTACTGCGCATGCATCTACCCCAATATATTCCTTATGGGTGTGTTTCTCATGAATTGCTTTTGTTACAAGGCAGCCATAAGGTCCCAACATAAATCTTCCAAGTTCTGTATAAAGAGCTACATCTCCCATGCCTTCAGGCACAAGAACCTCATTATAAACTTCCCGCACACCGTCTCCAATCGCACGGATATCATTTGGCTCCTGATCTGGTGTATACGGAATTCCGATACCGCCTGACAAATTAATAAATTTGATATGAATGCCTACCTCTTTCTGAAGCTTTACAGCCACTTCAAATAATACTTTTGCAAGCATCGGATAATATTCATTTGTTACAGTATTACTTGCAAGGAAGGCATGAATTCCAAATTCCTTCGCACCTTTGCTTTTTAAAATCTTAAATGCTTCAAAAAGCTGCTCCGTTGTCATACCAAACTTGGCATCTCCCGGGTTATCCATAATATCATTACTAATCTTAAACAGTCCGCCC
The DNA here is from genome assembly GCF_020560825.1 of Dorea sp. 210702-DFI.3.17. NCBI lineage: Bacteria > Bacillati > Bacillota > Clostridia > Lachnospirales > Lachnospiraceae > Dorea > Dorea sp. 210702-DFI.3.17. The sequence continues at coordinate 83,397 of NZ_JAJCNB010000001.1, read as the reverse complement.
GGATTATACCGGCAACTGATCGTTTCTGGAATCTCGCCAATTGTCTCTTCAAGGAAATCAATATGCGTAATATCATCCAGATTAATAATTGCTCCTAACTTGTGTGCAAGTTCATATTCTTCTCTCGGTGTGTCATTGGAAGAAAACATAATGTCCTCTCCCTTTACTCCCATTGCATCTGAAAGGAGAAGTTCTGTATAAGAAGAACAGTCACATCCGCATCCATACTCTCTCAAAATATCAATCAGAAACGGATTCGGCGTTGCTTTAACTGCAAAATACTCTTTATACCCCGGATTCCATGCAAATGCTTCTTTTAGTGCCTGCATATTCTTGCGAATTCCCTTCTCATCATAAAGATGAAATGGAGTTGGATATTTTTTAATAATTTCATCCAGTTGTTCTTTTGTTACAAATGGTTTTTTCTTCATTGCATGTTCTCCTCTCGTATTGCCAGAAGTTTTATTTCATTACTAAGAGCACTTTTATATAACTCTACAAAATTTTTCTGTCCGGAATAAAGGCATGTATTAATACTTCCTTCTCCATACTCTCCGGTCAGCACATATCTAGAATCTGTAATCACACCAATCTGCATTCCACGATTGTTTCCCATATAGACTCTGGCATTTCTGAAATTCACAGGTTGATCTGTCACAATTACGACTTTCTTTTTAGCCCGGATCAGACTTTCCAGCTCATCCACGAACAATAACAGGTAATTTCTTGTACAGGAAATGTATACTCTCTCTTCGGCTTTTGCCAGAAGATTACGAATCTTATCCAAAATATTAGAAGAACCTTCTATTGTAATGTACCCTTCTACATGATCTTTTTCAGATGGCATATGCTTCTTTAGCCATCTTTGGGACTCTTCCAGCCTCCGGATTCTATTCCGGCAAAATTCGTCCAATGGCACAGATACATATTTTTTTGTTGTTCCTTCTTCCACCAGATAAGCCGCGCCTTTTTCAGTCATACTTGCAAGCGAATTATACGCATTGGATCTGGATATTCCAAGCTGCTTTGCGACTTCATAGCCTGTCGTCTTTCCTTCACTGATCAGGCAGCCGTAAATTCCTGCTTCCTGCCTTGTAAGCCCAAATTCCATCAGGCGTTCAATATATGATTTATCTTCCATTTTTTCACCTGTTCTCATTTTCATCTTTTTGTAGTAGTTCTCTCACGGAACACTATAGTATATTTCTCGCCATCAGTCAAGTACTTAAATGAGAAATATGTTCAAAAAGCGAACAACAGATGAAAGAAATCTCTCATCTGTTGTTCGTTTTCAATAATTCTTAATCTATCACTGCTATTTTCATAATATTGCTGACTCCGGCAACATTTCCGGAAATATTCGGGGAAGGGATTCCTGCTGTCAAGACTACCGTGTCTCCAGTCTCTGCAATCTGTTTTGCTCTTACAAGATCTAATGCGCTGCTGCAGATTTCATCTGTAGAATTTGCATTAATAGAGCAATACGGACGTACTCCCCAGTAAATCTGCATTCTGCGAAGTGTATCTTCGTTTGGTGATATACCGATAATCTCTGTCTTCGGTTTAAATTTGGATACAACTCTTGCAGTTGCACCTGATACAGTCGGTGTAATAATACACGCTGCTTTCAGATTTTTTGCAGTTGTTACAGTTGCATATGCCAGAGCACTGGAAGCATTTCTCATTCTATGTGCACCTGCTTTTTCCAGCATCTCCTTATAATCCAGATGCTGCTCCGTACTTTCTACAATGTGCACCATCATCTTCAGTGCTTCAACCGGATATTTTCCCTGTGCAGTCTCACCTGAAAGCATGACAGCGTCTGTTCCGTCGTAAACTGCATTTGCCACATCTCCAACCTCTGCTCTTGTCGGACGTGGATTACGGATCATAGAATCCAGCATCTGAGTTGCTGTAATGACCGGTTTGTAATTATCATTGCATTTCTGAATGATCAATTTCTGAAGATATGGAACTTCTTCTGCCGGGATTTCTACACCGAGATCTCCTCTGGCAACCATGATACCGTCTGCACAGCGGATAATCTCATCAATATTATCAATTCCCTCCGAGTTCTCAATCTTTGCAATGATCGGAATATATGGTGCTCCACATTTATTTAAGTAAGAACGGATTTCCAATATACACTCAGCATTTCTTACAAATGATGCTGCAATAAAGTCGATTTTCTGCTCAACACCGAATTTCAGGTCTTCTTTATCTTTTTCTGTAATTGCCGGAAGTCTGACTGGAACATTCGGGACATTGACTCCCTTTCTCTCACCAAGTTCACCGCCATTAACGATTGTACAGACAATATCTGTCTCCGTCTTTTCTTTTACTTTAAGTCCGATCAGACCATCATCGATCAGAATCATGTTCCCGATCTGCACATCATTGACCAGACCTTTGTATGTCAGAGAAACTTTTGTTTCATCTCCTTCGATTTCTTCATTCGTCAGAGTGATTGTCTCGCCTTCTTTTAACAATACCTTTTTTCCGTCTTTCAAAACACCTGTACGGATTTCCGGTCCCTTTGTATCCAGAAGGATTGCCACTGGTTTCTTCTCTTCTTCGCGAATCTTCTTCAACATGTCCATACGGCCTTTTTGTTCTTCATGTGAGCCATGTGAAAAGTTAAATCTTGCAATATCCATGCCTTCTTTTACAAGCTGTCTCATGATATTCTCATCGTTTGAATTCGGTCCCATTGTGCAGACAATCTTTGTTTTCTTCATTCCTGTTCTCCTTTTGTTGTTCAATTTCTAAATTACATGTTTATGAGTGAATAAATGCTCCTGGCAATATTCATAATTTCCATTGCACTTGGAACAATATCTAAACTCCAGTTTTGGGTCATCCAGTTCGGTTCTTCCGCAGACTGCGCATCTATGTCTTGCACCGTCCTTATAGTAATTGACCGGGCGTGCCTTATGAACCTGTCTGTGAAAATCATTTTTGCGCTTCACCTGTGAAGGACGGTATGGTCTTACATTTCTTGAATTCAGGAAAAATATCAGGAAATTCAAGATTGAGACAACTGCCGCCAGTGCATTTGCTTTATAGTATATTCCATAGGCACTTCCTCCATACGCCGGGAGAAATGCCTGGATAACTGCCCAGATAAAATATGCTCCGTCCAGCCACGCCAGCCATTTGGCTTTCACCGGAATGATGAAATATAGCATGAACTGTGCATTCGGATTCATAGCTGCATATACAAGGAATAACGACATGTTCAGATATCCTGTTCCAAGCGGCAATACAAGCCCTGTCAGTACATAGACCAAAATGGCAGCGATCACATGAAACAGAACTCCGGCAAAGAAGTAGAGGTTAAAACGGAAAGTCCCCCATGCCCGTTCCAGTTCTTTTCCGATAAAATAATAAAGAGATAATGCCACCAGCATCCAGATCAGACTGTATGACGGAGGCTGAATGATAAATGTAATGATCCTCCAGACCTGTCCGTGCAGAATTGCCTGTGCATTCAGGCAGAGATACTGTGCATAAAATGCCGGATTTATCAAGTAGAGCACATATCCGGCTCCATACATGATGATAATGTACAACATCAGATTCGGAACTGCATATCTTCCGATCTTTCGTTCCAGTTTGTCCATCCAATTCATATTATCCTAACTCCTGTTAAAATTATTTTCACACATAGCCATTCTATCGTCTTGCTATTATTTTGTCAATCATACGCTCCCCAGCTTTCGGTAATTTTACATTTTTTACAATTTTTTAATTCGCATTTCATATTTCTTTTATGTTTCTTTTATGTTAAGAACACGATTTCTTAATTGTAATTTGGCGCAAACTGTCGTATAATATTTTAGTTATATTGGCAGATTACATTATAATAGGAAGAGATATCTGCCAAATGAATTTTAATCATATCTTTTTTAATAATAAACATTGAATAAGGAGTACATAAATTATGGTTCAAAACGACATTTACACTCTCGGTATTGACATCGGTTCTACTACAGTTAAGATTGCTGTATTAGATCAGGATAATGAAGTACTGTTCTCCGATTATGAAAGACATTTTGCCAATATCCAGGAGACTTTATCTGATCTTCTTGGTCGTGCCATTCATAAACTTGGTGCCATCCACGTCTCTCCGGTCATCACCGGATCTGGCGGACTGACACTTGCCAAACATCTGGGGGTACCTTTCGTTCAGGAAGTCATAGCCGTATCCACGGCTCTTCAGGACTACGCTCCTCAGACCGATGTAGCTATTGAGCTCGGCGGTGAAGATGCTAAAATCATTTATTTTGAAGGCGGGAATATTGAACAACGTATGAATGGTGTCTGTGCCGGTGGTACAGGTTCTTTTATTGACCAGATGGCATCTCTTCTTCAGACAGACGCTTCCGGTCTTAACGAATACGCAAAGAATTACAAAGCACTTTACACTATTGCTGCAAGATGTGGTGTATTTGCAAAGACGGATATCCAGCCACTCATCAATGACGGTGCTGCAAGAGAAGATCTGGCTGCCTCCATTTTCCAGGCAGTTGTCAACCAGACTATCAGTGGTCTTGCATGCGGTAAACCTATTCGCGGACACGTTGCATTCCTTGGCGGACCTCTGCATTTTCTCTCCGAACTGCGCAAGGCATTTATCCGTACATTGAATCTGGATGATGAGCACATCATTGCCCCGAATCATTCCCATCTGTTTGCAGCCATTGGTTCTGCCCTGAACTCAAAAAAGGATCTGGACGTACCAATCCAGGAGATGCAAAAGCGCCTGGAAGGCAAGATTAAGATGGAATTTGAAGTTGACCGTATGGAACCTTTGTTTGCAAGTGAAGCTGACTTTCAAGAGTTTAAAAAGCGGCACGACAAGGATCAGGTTCCCATCAGAGATCTGGCTACCTATAAAGGAAAAGCTTTCCTTGGTATTGATGCCGGATCTACCACTACAAAGGCAGCTCTTGTCGGCGAAGACGGAACACTTTTATATTCCTTCTATCACAACAATGACGGAGATCCGCTTGGTACAACAATTACTGCGATCAAAGATATTTACAGCAAATTACCAGAGGATGTACAGATTGTACACTCCTGCTCTACCGGATATGGAGAAGCTCTGATCAAAGCAGCCCTTCTCCTTGACGAAGGTGAAGTAGAAACTGTCTCTCATTACTATGCTGCTTCTTTCTTTGAGCCGGATGTTGACTGTATTCTGGACATCGGCGGTCAAGATATGAAGTGTATCAAGATCAAGAATCAGACCGTTGACAGTGTACAGCTCAATGAGGCCTGCTCCTCCGGCTGTGGTTCATTTATTGAGACATTTGCAAAATCACTGAATTATTCTGTTGAAGATTTTGCCCACGAAGCTTTATTTGCAAGAAATCCAATCGACCTTGGAACACGTTGTACTGTATTTATGAACTCCAAGGTTAAACAGGCACAAAAAGAAGGTGCTGAGGTTGCTGATATCTCCGCAGGACTTGCATATTCTGTTATTAAGAATGCGTTATTCAAGGTCATCAAAGTTTCTGACGCATCGGAACTTGGAAAACATATCGTAGTTCAAGGTGGAACATTCTACAACAATGCTGTCCTTCGAAGTTTTGAGAAAATCGCAGGATGTGAGGCTATCCGTCCGGATATTGCCGGAATTATGGGCGCATTTGGTGCAGCTCTCATTGCACGTGAACGTTATGTAGAATGCGAAGGCACGACTATGCTCTCTATTGAGGACATTGAGGCCATGGAATATTCTACAACTATGACAAAATGTAAAGGCTGTACAAATAACTGTCGTCTGACGATTAATCATTTCAGCGGCGGACGTAAGTTCATTACCGGAAATCGATGCGAACGCGGACTCGGAAAAACAAAATCCGAGAATAAGCTGCCAAATTTATTTGAATACAAATTAAAACGTTATTTTGATTATGAACCATTGCCGGAAGGATCTGCAAAACGCGGTGTAATCGGAATCCCCCGTGTATTAAATATATACGAAAACTATCCGTTCTGGTTCACATTTTTCAATCAGCTTGGATTCTCTGTCAAACTCTCTCCTGCTTCTACAAGAAGCATTTATGAACTCGGTATTGAGTCCATTCCAAGTGAGTCTGAATGCTACCCGGCAAAACTGGCTCACGGACATGTACAATGGCTGATCAACGAAGGTGTGAAACACATTTTCTACCCAAGCATTCCTTACGAGCGCAATGAATTTGCAGACTCTGACAACCATTACAACTGCCCGATTGTTACTTCTTATCCGGAAAATATCAAGAATAACATTGATGCCATTGTAAATGGAGAAGTTGATTTTATGCACCCATTCCTCTCTTTTGCCAGCGAGGATACGATCTCCTATCGCCTGGTGGAAGAACTTGGAAAGAAATTTGATATTTCCGATCAGGAGATTCACTCTGCCGTCCATGCAGCATGGGAAGAACTTGCAGCATGCCGTGAAGATATGCGTCGAAAAGGGGAGGAAGTTATCAAATTCCTGGATGAGACCGGAAACAGAGGTATTGTACTGGCAGGACGTCCATATCACATTGACCCGGAGGTTAACCATGGCATTCCAGAACTGATCAATTCTTATAATATTGCTGTGCTGACTGAGGATTCCATCTCCCACTTAAATCCAGCTGAGCACCCACTCAACGTGATGGATCAGTGGATGTACCATTCCCGTCTGTATGCAGCGGCAAACTATGTAAAAACAAAAGACAATCTGGATCTGATCCAGCTCAACTCTTTCGGTTGCGGACTGGATGCGGTCACAACCGATCAGGTTGCGGATATTTTAAATAATTCAGATAAGATCTATACATCTCTGAAGATTGATGAAGTCAACAACTTAGGTGCTGCAAGGATCCGTGTCCGCTCTCTTCTGGCTGCTATCCGCGTCAGAGAACAGCGAAATGACAAACGTACGATTCATTCCGCAGCTATTAAAAAAGTATCTTTCACAAAGGAAATGCGCGAGAATTACACGATTCTCTGCCCACAGATGTCACCGATCCACTTCGAACTGATGGAGTCTGCATTTAAAGCTTCCGGATACAACATCGAAGTCCTTCCAAATGACAACAAACAGGCAGTAGATGTGGGGCTTAAATACGTTAACAATGACGCATGTTACCCGTCCCTTATGGTTGTCGGACAGATCATGGAGGCCATCCTTTCCGGCAAATATGATACACACAAGATTGCTGTCATCATCAGCCAGACCGGTGGTGGCTGCCGTGCTTCCAATTATATCGGATTTATCCGCCGTGCCCTAAAAAAAGCCGGTTACGAATATATTCCGGTTATTTCCATTAACTTAAGCGGACTGGAAGAAAATCCTGGATTTAAGATCACACCCGCTCTCGTACTTCGTGGTATTTACAGTGTAGTATTTGGTGATATCTTTATGAAATGTGTGTATCGTTTAAGACCATACGAAGCTGTTGCGGGATCTGTGAATGCAATGCATAGAAAATGGGTGGAAGTATGTAAAGAATTTGTCTCTTCCGGCTATCCTTCCAGACGAAAATTCAAGAAGTTATGCCGGCAGATCATCGAAGACTTTGACAATAATATCGAACTTTTAGATGTTAAAAAACCACGCGTCGGCGTTGTCGGTGAGATTCTTGTCAAATTCCTTCCGGCAGCTAATAATCATCTGGTCGATCTGCTGGAAAGCGAAGGCGCCGAAGCTGTTGTTCCAGATCTTCTGGATTTCCTGCAGTACTGCTTCTACAATCAGAACTTTAAAGTAGAAAAGCTTGGATTTGCAAAATCAAAAGCAACTGCTGCAAACTGGGGCATCAAGGTCATAGACTGGTTCCGCGCTCCGGCTACCGAAGCATTTAAGAAGAGCAAACATTTTAACCCACCTGCAGATATCCGTGATCTCGGAAAGATGGCTTCTGACATCGTATCTCTTGGGAATCAGACTGGTGAAGGCTGGTTCCTGACCGGCGAAATGTTAGAGCTGATTCACAGCGGTGCACCAAATATCGTGTGTACACAGCCATTTGCCTGCCTGCCAAACCATGTAGTAGGCAAGGGTGTTATTAAAGAGTTACGAAGACGCTACCCACAGTCAAATATCGTAGCGATCGACTTTGATCCGGGCGCAAGTGAAGTAAATCAGTTGAATCGAATTAAACTGATGCTTTCCACAGCAAACAGGAATTTAGAGGCGTAATTTATAATTTGTAGTGATACATAAAAAAGAATCCAGCTAGATGTGTTTCTGACACGAATGATTTCTGACATCTGCTGCGTCGTTTATTTCTCATATATTTTACAAACTCGTCCGTATGGACTCAGACAATGTAAAATATATGAGACTATACTCGCAGATGTATCAGAAATCACTCTACCGTCAGATAACATCACCTTGCTGGATTCTTTTTATTCACTAATATCACTACACTTTATAATTCCTTCGAAAAGCGAAAATCACCTTATAATTTTGTTCAAAATATAGAAAATCCAGGAAAATTATTATTTGGAGAAAGGTACTCTGGAGCGGTCGGTACTTAGGCGGTGTTTTTTAGCGCCTTATGTACCGCTACCAGCGGAAGGTAGCGCGAGCGTGCCTTTGACAAATAATAATTTTCTCTGGATTAATATTGGCGAATAAATTTTTATACGAATTGTAAAATGTCTTCTACATTTTCACGAATGTAATCCGCTCCGGCTTCTTCAAATTCTTTGCGGCTTCCAAATCCGTAGAGAATGCCGAGACAGTCAAGTCCATTTTCATGGGCGCCGATGACATCGTGTTCGCGGTCACCGATCATAAGTACTTTAGACTTGTCTGTAATATCATTTTTCTCAAGAGCATAGGTAATGACCTGAGCTTTTGTTCCTCTTCCACCGTCCATCTCCATACCTGCAACGCATGCAAAGTATTTAGTCAGATGAAAATGATCAATAATAATCTTTGCATATTTCTCCGGTTTTGATGTTGCAACAATTGCCTGTTTTCCGGCTTCATTTATCTTCTTTAAAACTTCTTCTAATCCATCATAAACACGATTCTCATAGATGCCTTTATCATGATAATATTCCCGGTAATACTTTACTCCATCCAGACTCTGCTCTTTTGTAAAACCGTAAAATTTCTCAAAGGACTCTGTAAGCGGAGGACCGATAAATTTATATAATTTTGTCCGGTCTGTCTCTTCGATGCCGAACTTTTTCAATGCATACATGACTGAATTGGTGATTCCAAGAGCAGAATCTGTGATAGTTCCGTCCAGATCAAATAATAATATCTCATATTTTTTGCTCATATTCCTGTACTCCTGTTATTTATACTTCTCTACAACATGCAAAGCTGATGTACTGCCCACAAGAAAAGAAGATGCGTCGGATAGTATATGTAAAAGAACCATTTTGACGCTTTCCCTGCATGATTAGATTTCTTTCCATTGTAGCAGAATAAAATGATGATTCCTGCCACAACCGGTCCGATACCTGAACACAATGCATGAATCAGCGCACTGCCCGTACTCATACTCTCTAAATTTGACAAATAATTAAATCCTGCAAATAAACATGCTCCTATTCCAAATGATATTGCTGTTTTTATTCGATTTCCTTTACTTTTTGCAAATAAAATTGTAAAAACAGGAGCCAGTAATGCCCAGTCTGAATACAGGGATACAAAGATTAAAATTAATATTACAGTCCATTTTTCCCATTTTAAAGTGGACATTTCCATAACCTTAAGAATCAGGAAACACAAAAATAAGGTACACAGCATATTCATCTGGACCATGCCAAATGCCAGACAAAATGGTATGAATGATATCACACCGAACAGCAGCAGCCGCTCCCCATATTTTTTCTTATCATGGCTATAACCGTAACCTTCCACCAGAAAGTAGCACATCGTAATTGCAGTAAAATACCCAATGTCGATCATAACCTCAAATAGTAACGTTCCCGGTGTCAGAAATATATTTGCAATATGGTTGCATGTCATGGTAATGATTGCAAGAAATTTAATTTGATCTCGATTCATGTTCTGCCCCTTACAATTTTTCACCGACTATTTCACTAAAAGACTCTTTCCGGTCATCTCTGCTGGCTGTTTCATTCCCATTAATTCAATCAATGTCGGAGCAATATCTGCAAGGCATCCGCCTTCTCTTAATTTATATGCAGGATCTGCATTTACAAGAATAAATGGAACCGGATTTGTTGTATGAGCAGTGAATGGTTCGCCTGACTCATAGTCGATCAACTGTTCTGCATTTCCATGGTCTGCACAGATAAACATCTGTCCATCTACCTTCTTAATTGCTTCAACTGTTTTTCCTACACACTCATCAACCGCCTCAATAGCCTTGATTGCAGCTCCTTCTACGCCAGTATGTCCGACCATATCCGGGTTTGCAAAGTTGATGATAATCACATCATATTTATCAGATTCAATTGCTTCAACTAATTTGTCACATACTTCATAAGCACTCATTTCCGGTTTCAGATCATAAGTTGCCACCTTCGGAGATTTCACAAGGATTCTATCCTCGCCCTCATTCGGCTCCTCAACTCCACCGTTAAAGAAGAATGTCACATGTGCATATTTCTCTGTCTCGGCGATACGTGCCTGTTTAAGTCCATTCTTTGCAAGGAATTCACCAAATGTATTGGTAATCTTTTCTTTTACAAATGCCACAAGTTTATTTTCAATTGTCACATCGTACTCTGTAAAGCATACGAATGTTGTCTTAATTCTAACGCCTCTGTCAAAGCCTTCAAATTTATCATCGCAAAATGTTCTTGTAATTTCTCTCGCACGGTCTGGACGGAAATTAAAGAAGATGATGGAATCATTTTCTTTGACTGTTGCAAGCGCAGCTCCATCTTTTTCAACAACTGTTGGCAGAACAAACTCATCTGTTGTATCTTTATCATAAGATGCCTGGATTCCGGCTGGTCCGCTTGTTGCCTTTTCGCCTTCTCCGTATGCAATTGCACGGTATGCCTTTTCTACACGATCCCAGCGATTATCACGATCCATCGCATAATACCGTCCCATAACAGACGCTACTTCACCAACACCTATTTCTTTCATCTTAGCTTCTAACTGCTCTACATACTCTTTTCCTGATGCCGGTGGTGTATCACGTCCATCCAGGAAGCAGTGTACATAAACTTTCTTAAGTCCCTGTCTTTTTGCCAACTCAAGAAGTCCGAAAATATGCTCAATATGGCTGTGTACTCCTCCATCTGATACAAGTCCCATCAAATGAAGTGCAGAATCATTTTTCTTTACATTTTCACACGCAGCAAGCAGTGCTTTGTTCTCAAAGAAATCTCCATCCTGAATAGATTTTGTGATTTTTGTCAATTCCTGGTACACAATACGTCCGGCCCCCATATTCAGATGTCCGACTTCAGAGTTTCCCATCTGTCCATCCGGAAGTCCGACAGCTAGTCCGCTTGCATATCCTTTTACAAATGGATACTCTGCCATTAACTTATCCACAACCGGAGTCTTTGCTTCAGCTACAGCATTTCCTTTCTGATTATTATTTAAACCATAACCATCTAAAATCATAAGAACTGTTGGTCTCTTGCTCATTATTCTTCTCCTTCTTTCTTCATAAGTCTGTCAAGCCATGTATCAACAAGCGAAATCCAGCTTGTACATTCCTCCTGTACACCCCTGCCATCCAGACATTCTACCAGTTCATTGGCAAGGCTGAGTCCATGAATCCCTTCCGGATACACATGCAGCTCCACCGGAATGCCTGCTTTCCATAATGCCATGGCAAGCAGCAGAGAATTCGGCAGCGGTACTGTCTGATCTGTTGCTGTATGCCAGATAAAACAAGGCGGCATGGAATCTGTAATCTGATGATCCAAAGATAAGTTCCAAGCCTCTTCCTCTACTGTATCTCCAAGAAGATTCTGGAAGCTTGGCGTATGCGCATATTTCGGATCCGATGTGATAACCGGATAACAAAGGATCAAGCCTCTTGGCTTTAACATCTCTCTTTGCATACCACTTTTCTCCGCCAAAAACTCGCGTTTCCAAAATGCACAGTAATTAGCCGCCAGATGTCCTCCTGCTGAAGCTCCCGCCAGTACAATTTTCTTTGTGTCAATATACCATTCTTTTGCATGTTCATGAATCTGTCTGACACTCTCTGTCACTTCCAAAAGCTGTGTCGGATAAAATGCCTCCGGTGACACAGAATACTGTAACACACATGCATGATAGCCCAGACTCAAAAAATGCATGGCAAGAGGTTCTCCTTCTCGGTAACTGACTTTGTGGTATCCGCCGCCCGGACAAATCAGAATGATCGGCCGTTTCTGGATCTTCATCTCGTTCGGAAGTGTATCCAGTATATAAAACTGTGCTCGGCTCGTCTTATCAGAACCTTCCACTTGAATTGGTATTTCTTTATATATCATAATACTATCCTCTAGCGCTGTTTATTTTCGTAAACTGATCATACCTTAAGACTCTTTGACGAGTCAGGGTAAAAATCGCAGGAAGTGTCTGCCGCCCCCTGCGATTCAAAATCTTACTTGTAATTTACAATTTTTCCGAAATCTGCTTTCAGAGATGCTCCGCCTACAAGTCCTCCATCGATATCAGCCTGTGCGAACAATTCTGCTGCATTTCCAGCATTTACAGATCCGCCATACTGAATACGGATAGCTTCTGCTGTTGCCTCATCATAGATTTCAGCGATACATGCACGAATACCTGCGCATACTTCTTCAGCCTGCTCGGTTGTTGCTGTCTTACCTGTTCCAATTGCCCAGATTGGCTCGTAAGCGATAACTGCTGTTTTTGCCTGATCTGCTGTCACATTCTGGAATCCGACTTTCACCTGCTGGCGGATGAAATCCATTGTCACACCCTGCTCTCTCTGCTCCAGTGTCTCACCACAGCACATAATTGGTGTAATACCATGTTCAAATGCTTTCAGGATTTTCTTATTGACATCAGCATTTGTTTCACCAAAATACTCTCTTCTCTCAGAATGTCCAAGAACAACATATTTGACACCTGCATCTACTAACATAGCTGGTGAAATCTCGCCTGTGTAAGCCCCGCTCTCTTCAAAATACATATTCTCAGCGCCAACCTGAATGTTGGTCCCTTTTACTGCCTCAGCAACTGGAATAATATCAATTGCTGGTACACAGAACACTACATCTACTTCGTCATTTGCAACTAAAGGTTTTAACTCATTTACAAGAGCAACTGCCTCGCTTGGAGTTTTATTCATCTTCCAGTTACCTGCAACAATTTTTCTTCTTGCCATGATTTTATCTCCTAATTTAAATTTTATTGTTCAGCATTTTTCTGAAATTAATCAAAGAAAAACATTAGATACGAGTGTATACTTGGTTTTCGTCACCTATTTATCGTTAGCAGCTGCAACACCCGGTAATTCTTTTCCTTCCAGGAATTCCAGAGAAGCTCCGCCACCTGTGGAAATGTGTGTCATCTTGTCGCCATATCCAAGCTGGTTCACTGCTGCTGCGGAATCTCCACCACCGATGATTGTAACTGCATCTGTATCAGCAAGTGCTTTTGCAACTGCCTCTGTTCCATGTGCGAAGTTCGGCATCTCGAAGCAGCCCATTGGTCCGTTCCATACAACTGTCTTAGCATCTTTTACTGCGTCACAGAAAATTTTCTCTGTCTCAGGTCCAATATCAAGTCCCTGCCATCCGTCCGGAATCTCACCGCTTTTTACAACTTTTTTATTTGCTCCATTGGAGAAATCATCTGCAATAACTGTATCTACAGGAAGAAGAAGTTTTACACCTTTCTCCTGTGCTTTCTTTAACATGTCAAGTGCATACTGGCAGTAGTCAGCCTCAAGAAGTGAATTTCCAACTGTACCGCCCTGAGCTTTACTGAATGTGTAAGACATACCACCACCAATGATCAGTGTGTCAACTTTATCGATCAAGTTCTCAATTACAGAAATCTTGCTAGATACCTTTGCTCCACCGAGGATTGCTACGAAAGGTCTCTCCGGGTTGTTTACTGCATTTCCAAGGAAATCGATCTCTTTCTGCATTAAATATCCTACAACTGCTGTGTCCACATATTTTGTAACACCTACGTTAGAACAGTGTGCACGGTGTGCTGTGCCAAATGCATCATTTACAAATACGTCGCAAAGAGAAGCAAGGTCTTTGCTGAAAGCATCTTCATTCTTTGTCTCTTCTGCTCTGTAACGTGTATTCTCAAGTAAGATGACATCTCCATCTTTCATATTGGCTACTGCTGCTTTTGCGTTAGCTCCTACAACCTCAGGATCTGCTGCAAATTTTACTTCCTGTCCAAGAAGCTCTGAGAGACGTACTGCAACTGGTGCAAGAGATAACTCCGGTACTGGCTGTCCCTTCGGTTTTCCAAGGTGTGAGCAAAGGATGATCTTTCCTCCGTCAGCAATCAGCTTTTTAATTGTAGGAAGCGCTGCAACAAGACGGTTCTCATCTGTGATCTTTCCGTCAATAAGCGGTACGTTGAAATCACATCTTACAAGAACCTTTTTTCCTTTTACATTGATATCGTCTACAGATTTTTTATTTAACATAACATTCTCTCCATTCTCAAAATGAATATGCTCTGGCTTGTCCTGCCAGAGGCTTTTCTGCAACAAAATTATATTTCTATTACAGAAAAAGGATCCGGTCCATATTAGACCGGACCCTTTGTGAGTCTTTATGAAATACTCGAAATCTTATGCAAGCTCTGAGAAGTATTTGATTGTTCTTACCATCTGGCTTGTGTAAGAATTCTCGTTGTCATACCAGGAAACAACCTGAACCTGTGTTGTTCCGTTGTCAAGTGGCATAACCATTGTCTGTGTTGCATCGAACAGTGAACCATATCTCATTCCAACGATATCACTGGATACGATCTCATCTGTGTTGTATCCGAATGACTCATTAGAAGCTGCTTTCATAGCCTCATTGATCTGCTCTACTGTTACGTTACCCTCTACAACTGCTGTAAGGATTGTTGTTGATCCTGTAGGTGTTGGTACACGCTGTGCAGAACCGATGAGTTTTCCATTCAGCTCTGGAATAACAAGACCGATTGCTTTTGCAGCACCTGTGCTGTTTGGTACGATATTAACTGCTGCTGCACGAGATCTTCTTAAATCACCTTTTCTCTGTGGTCCATCAAGAGTCATCTGATCTCCTGTGTAAGCATGGATTGTGCTCATGATACCAGATTTGATCGGTGCAAGATCATTCAGTGCCTTAGCCATAGGTGCAAGACAGTTTGTTGTACAAGAAGCTGCAGAAATAACTGTATCCTCTGGTTTTAACTCATTGTGGTTTACATTATATACGATTGTTGGCAGGTCTTTTCCAGCTGGTGCGGAAATAACAACTTTTCTAGCTCCTGCTTTGATATGTGCCATGGATTTTTCTTTAGATGTATAGAATCCTGTACACTCCAGAACAACGTCTACACCGATTTCTCCCCATGGAAGTTCCTCAGCATTAGCTTTTGCGTAGATTTTGATCTCTTTTCCGTCAACAATGATAGAATCCTCTGTAGCCTCTACCTTATCAGCTAAAGCATATCTTCCCTGAGAAGAATCATACTTTAACAGGTGTGCAAGCATCTTAGGAGATGTCAGGTCGTTGATTGCAACTACCTCATATCCCTCTGCTCCAAACATCTGTCTGAAAGCTAAACGTCCAATACGTCCAAAACCATTAATCGCTACTTTTACTGCCATGATTAATTCCTCCTAAAGTTTTAAATTTAGTTCTTTGCATTTTATGCTGATATCTTCAACAAAAGTTTGTTAAAGATTCATCAACCTCTTTCATTGTACTAAAGAAAGTACAAAAATTCAAGTCTCTTTTCGAATTCTATCGAAGTGTCAAAAAAATCGGCTTTCTTTCCTTAAATTCTGTATAATATTTAAAATTACACCCTTTTAAAATGTCACACGCCTTGTCAAATTCCCATGCAATATGCTCTGGCCGGTGCCCATCTGCACCAACTGTAACAATTTCGCCTCCAAGCTCTCTGTAACGCTTCAGAATATCCGGATGCGGATGTGCGAAGGGCAGTCCATATTTGAGTCCTGCCATATTAAGCTCAAGTCCTTTGCCATGTTCGATCAGTTCTCTTAAAAGAGCGTCGATCTCATCTGCAAACATCTTATACGAATATTCTTTTTCTTTGTTCTTACCATATCTTACCACATAATCCAGATGTCCCATAACATCAAAATCATGAAAATGTCTGATATCCTCCAGGCTCTCCTCAAAGGTCATCCTGTATACTTGCGCATCAGTCTTTCCTTCAAACAGCTTTTCGGATGCCGGGTCTACGCCGTGAACCGAGTGGACCGATCCAATCACCATATCAAATGGATACTTTGGAACGAACCTGCTGTAATATTCTGCAAGATGCGGTCTGAGACCAAGTTCAACCCCTATCCGGACCTCTATCTGATCCCGATATTGTTCCCTTAGCCTTGTCATAGTTGTAAAATATTCATCTACATCAAAAATCTGCTCTCCCTCGCCCCACTGATCGTCATCTTTGTCATAATGATCTGTAAAGTAGATGGCTTTTAAACCCTTCTGGATGGAAGCTTCTATCATTTTCTTTGGACAGACCTCTGCATCATAAGAAAAGCTGCTGTGCATATGTGCATCTGTTTTCATAGAATCGTTCCTCCTCCAAGAACATATTCTCCATCATAAAGCACCAGTGCCTGTCCCGGTGTAATCGCACGTACCGGTTCATCGAATGTACATAAAATTTCGTCTTCACCTGTACGTTCGACTGTACACCATGCACCTTTATGATTATAGCGGATCTTTCCCCACGCACGCTTCTTTCCATCAATATCAGCAACCGACATGAAATTCACATGATTAGCACGTACATATCTGGACATGGATTCTTCATTGGTTCCCACAACTACTTCATTTGTCTCTGGACGGATTTCCAGTACAAATGCCGGATGTCCCAGAGATAATCCAAGACCCTTTCTCTGCCCCACTGTATAATGTATGATTCCTTTATGCTGTCCTACAATCGTTCCATCGGAAGTTACGAAGTTCCCCGGCCGGATTGAACCTGCCGCAGTGTTTTCTTCTATATATGTGGCATAGTCTCCATCCGGAACAAAACATATATCCTGACTGTCTGGTTTATGAGCAACCAGAAGTCCGATATTCTCAGCCATCTTACGTACTTCGTCTTTGCTGTACTTTCCAACTGGCATCAGTGTTTTACTAAGCTGATCCTGCGTCAGATTATATAGCGCATAAGTCTGATCCTTCACACTTGTCACGGAAGTCTTAATGGAATACCTTCCACTAGGAAGCTGTTCTACCTGTGCATAATGACCGGTTGCAATATAGTCTGCACCAATCTCCATCGCTCTTGTAAGCAGAGATTCCCATTTTACATAACGGTTACAGGCAATACATGGATTCGGTGTCCTTCCATGCAAATAGTCATCGATAAAATAATCGATGACATATTTTTTAAATTCATTTTTAAAATTCATAACATAATAAGGAATGCCCAGACGGGCAGCTACCCGTCTTGCATCTTCCACAGCGGAAAGTCCACAGCATCCGCCTTCTTCCTGCTGCTTGAATTCATCTTCATCCTGCCAGATCTGCATGGTCACACCAATCACATCATATCCCTGCTCCTTTAAAAGCCAGGCAGCCACCGATGAATCCACACCACCGGACATTCCTACTACTACTTTTTTCTTCTCCATCACATCTACCTTTGCGATTTAATACTCTTCTGCCTCATCCTCTTCACCTTCGTGAATATCTGATTTTGGTTTCTGGAGTCCTTCAATTGTAATACCGTTCTTCTGTGCATAGTCCCACAGTGCTGCATGGATTGCTTCCTCTGCAAGAAGGGAACAGTGTACCTTTACCGGCGGAAGTCCGTCAAGTGCTTCCATAACCGCTTTATTCGTAACCTCCATTGCTTCCTGAACCGTCTTTCCTTTTACCATCTCAGTTGCCATACTGCTTGTTGCAACTGCAGCTCCGCATCCAAATGTCTTGAATTTTACATCTTTAATGATCTGGTTCTCATCGATGTCCAGATAAATTCTCATAATATCTCCACATTTTGCATTTCCAACAGTTCCTACTCCACTGGCATCCTCAATCTCTCCTACATTTCTTGGATGTTCAAAGTGATCCATTACTTTTGCTGAATACATTTATATTTCCTCCTGATGTTTGTGATTTATTATCTATTTTTGTTTTTTTAAGAAGTCCTCATAAAGTGGTGACATCTGACGGATATAAGCCACGATTTCTTTCAGACTGTCTACAACGTAGTCGATATCTTCTTTTGTGATTTCCTCATTCAAAGTCAGTCTGAGCGATCCGTGTGCGATCTCGTGAGGCAGTCCGATTGCCAGAAGTACATGGGACGGATCTAAAGATCCTGATGTACATGCGGATCCACTGGAACCACAGATTCCTTTCATATCCAATCTGATCAGAAGTGACTCTCCTTCGATGAACTGGAAGCTGAAGTTTGCGTTGTTCGGAAGTCTCTTTGTCGGATGTCCGTTCAGTCTTGTATACGGTATCTCATCCAAAACACGTTTGATCAGATAATCACGTACTTCTGTTTCTTTCTTTGTACGTTCTTGCATCGTGCGGACCGCACGCTCAGTTGCTGTTCCGATTCCCACGATTCCCGGTACATTTTCTGTTCCGGCACGACGTTTTCTCTCCTGAGCTCCGCCATGAACGAATGAGCGGATCTTAACCCCTTTACGGATGTAAAGAAATCCAATTCCCTTAGGTCCGTTTAATTTGTGACCACTGGCACTCAACATATCAATATGACATTCGTCAACATTGATCGGAACCTGTCCAAATGCCTGTACTGCATCTGTGTGGAATAGTATACCATGCTCATGAGCAATCTCACCAATCTCTTTGATTGGCTGAATCGTACCAATCTCGTTATTAGCAAACATCACAGAAATCAGGATTGTGTCCGGACGTATTGCTGCTTTCAGGTCATCTAATTTCACTACACCATATTCATCTACATCCAGATAAGTTACTTCGTATCCTCTCTTTTCAAGATACTCGGCACTATGAAGAATTGCATGGTGTTCAATCTTTGTTGTGATGATGTGTTTTCCTTTATTTCCATAAGCCTCTGCAGTTGCTTTCAATGCCCAGTTATCAGACTCTGAACCACCTGCTGTAAAGTAAATTTCTTCTGTTTTGGCACCGAGCGCATTTGCAATGATTTCTCTCTGCTGTGTGATCACTTCTTTATTCTGTGCTGCAAAGCTATATACGCTGGAAGGATTTCCATAGTATTCTGTAAAATAAGGAAGCATAGCCTCTACAACCTCTGGAGCTGTCTTTGTTGTTGCCGCATTATCAAGATAAATTAATTTAGACATCTTACATTACCCTTCTTTCTCTATTGTTGACTGCATTCTCCGTGGATAACACCCTCCGGATTCAGTTCTTTGCTTTCTTTTACAAGCTCATCCAGCTTGATTTCATTTACGGTTTTATTAATACTGTCGTTGATTTTCTGCCATACATACTTTGTGACACATTCATCTGAAGCCATACACCCTTCTTCTGAATAAAATGCTGCGCATCTTACTGGTTCCAGATTGCCTTCCAGGGCACGCAGTACATCACCTACCGATATTTCTGACGCATCACGGGCAAGCACATATCCTCCGGACGCTCCCCGGATACTTTT
Organism: Dorea sp. 210702-DFI.3.17; assembly: GCF_020560825.1. Lineage (NCBI taxonomy): Bacteria > Bacillati > Bacillota > Clostridia > Lachnospirales > Lachnospiraceae > Dorea > Dorea sp. 210702-DFI.3.17. Next base: position 63,650 of record NZ_JAJCNB010000001.1, on the reverse strand, counting down.
TACAAGCCCAGCTTTTTTCAGTAATGCAAAAAGCTGTTCCAGATATCGCTCAGACAATTTTTGTCTCGTAGCTATGCAGCCGATGGATACCGGTTCTTTCTCGCTAAATCTCGCCAAATCGATAATGGCGCGCAGACCATACTTTCCTTTTGTCGACAGTTTCAATATTTTCACCTTCTTTTCCAATCCCTAGCAAAATACTGGGGATTTACTTTAAGTAGAATATCACCCATTTTCCGTTCTGTCAAGCTTTTCCTACGAATATAATAAAGAAATAAAGGCATCTTTTGAGGTACTTTCATGGAGTTACACAATCCACTTATCAAAGGAACATTTATTTTAACCGTTACAGGGCTGCTCACCAGATTTATGGGGTTTTTTTATCGCATTTTCCTAAGCCATACATTTGGAGCGGTTCAGGTCGGACTTTACCAGCTTATTTTTCCCATTTATGCTCTTGGCTATTCCGCAACTTGTGCCGGAATTCAGACGATTCTCTCCCGCAGTGTTGCCAGCCGTCTTGTTCAGGGCAGAAAAAAAGAAGCCCGCCAGCTTCTCTATACCGGACTTCTCATCACGTTGTCCGTCTCCTGCTGTTTTACAATTTTTCTGCAAAAATTCGCGCCATTTTTGGCTGGCTCTGTACTTGGCGACCGAAGATGTGAACATCTTCTGATCCTGCTTTCTTACGTTTTTCCTTTCAGTGCTATACATAGCTGTATTACCGGATACTGCCTCGGCCTAAAAGACACCAAAATTCCTTCATCCTCTCAATTATTAGAACAAACTGTACGTATTTTCAGTGTTCTCGTTATTTGTCAGTTTTTAAACCACACCGAAGGATCTTCCGGCATCTGGATTGCTGTTCTGGGGTTGATATTCGGTGAAATATCTTCTGCCCTTTATAGTCTAAAATACGTTCGTAATAAACCTGGGCTTCATTTTCTTATTCCGCCTTTTCTTTCCTTACAGCAAATGTTTTCCGATGCAAAAGAGCTTATAAAACTGTCTCTTCCCCTTACCGGTAATCGTATACTTTTAAATATACTGCAAAGTATCGAAGCAGTCTCTATCCCTGCTTCTTTACTAATTTACGGGCTTTCCACCTCAGATGCCCTGAGTACTTATGGTGTCCTGACAGGCATGGCTCTTCCTTGTATCCTGTTTCCATCCGCTCTTACTAATTCTGCTTCCACAATGCTCTTACCTGTCATCACAGAAGCCCAGACTCAAAAAAACGTACAACGTATAAAGAAAATGATTCGAAGTTCCCTCTGTGGTTGCATTTTTCTTGGAACTGGATGCCTGGCCGGATTCTTTCTACTTGGTCCCGTATTAGGAAGACTGCTCTTCCATAGCTCTCTTGCCGGAGAGTTCATACGCACCCTTTCCTGGATGTGTCCATTTTTATACGCCAACAGTGCACTCATCAGCATTATCCATGGTCTCGGAAAAACTGGCATTTCTTTCTTGCTAAATACGCTAAGTCTTTTCATTCGAATCATTGGTGTCTTATATTTTACAGCATATTGGGGAATCCCGGGATACCTGCATTGCCTCCTGGCAAGCCAGATATTCCTTTTCGTAACCGGGATTTTGTATATAAGCTATCATTTACGCCAGATGCTTTTGAGCTCTCATTACAACACATAAAAGAATGTTAGTTTTTATAATGTTCTCAAAAACATTTTCAACAATACCGGATTGACCAGACACTCTAATGCAATTCCCATAGTAAGAAATAATACAAAACTTAACGTCTTCATAGAATTCCATTCGCTCACCGGATATCGGAATAAATATAGTAAAAGCATTGCATAAGCGGGTATATAGCACAAAAAATGTGGAAGCATACTTATAACGCATAATATCAATCCTTTGACTCCCAGCATAAGAAGTGCCGATGTCAGAATCATGCCACTTGCCAGTCCAGCCCATAAAAGAAACAGATAAGCTGCTATTTTCCGGAACTTTGTCCCACCAAGTATTGCAAGTCCGCCTGCCGGAAGCAGGCGTATCTGCGCTACATACCACATATAATCAAAAGATTTCAAATCATAGCCAAGATACTGTCTTCTGAACCACTCGCTCCAGATCCCCACATCTACAACATACCTGGTCGAAGCAACATTCAAATATATGATTCCAAGAAAAAAGCCCAGCATATAAATCAGAATAGGATACCTTTGCCTTCTTTGTATCTTCACACACGTAACCTCCTGTTCAGATACTTTTGCATGTAGTCTCCCTCTATTTATATGCCCGGACTTCCTATATATTCTTATTTACTTGTTGTGATTCTTCTTTGTTCAAAAATCTGCTTTTCCATCTCATGTAAACACTGATGTCTGCAGATTGCTATTTTCCATATTTGTCCGCATATGCGAGAAGTGCTGCCACCGTCTTGGAATCTTCAATCTCACCGGAATAAATCTTTTTTCTCAATTCATCAATGGTGTAAGCTCCCACATTGATAAATTCATCCTCGTCCAGATGCTGGTGTGACGGAATCAGATTTTTCGCAACGTAAATATCAATCTTCTCATCGCAAAATGCCACTGTTGTCCGAAGTGTAATCAACCATTCAAGATCCTCTGAACGATATCCCGTCTCCTCCTCCAGTTCTCTGGAAGCGCATTCAATTCCAGGCTCTCCCGGCGCATCCAGTTTCCCTGCCGGGATTTCAAGCGTATCTCGCTCCAACGCATTACGATACTGGGTAACCATGAGAATTTTTCCATCATCCATGACCGGAACAACTGCGGCTGCCCCGTCATGATGGATAAAATCCCATTCTGCCGTGTTACCATTTGCAAATTTCATATGGTCTTTATAAACTTTTATGACTGTTCCTTCATATGCCAGATCTCTTCCGATACGTTTCACTTCTTCGCTCATAATTCAGCCACCTTTCTTATATAGATGATACAAATGCTTCCATCATATTCATTTTCTTCTTGAGATTTTTTTCTGTCATACCTTCATAAGTGAACCACAGCAGCTGATCTTTTTCTGCGTCCGGTGTCACAGCCGTCATATATTCCTCTGTCAGAATCTTCGCAGCATTTGCCGTATTTCCAATCAGAACTCCATTGTACATCTTCTCATCCACTTTTGTAAAATCGATGCAGACTGCCCCATCTTTTTCCTCCGTTGCCAGCGTCACAAGCGGCATCTCTTCGATTCTCTGTACGATATATTCTTTAAAATCCATCACATACATCTCCTTTTATTTACTATCAACCATAATTGTAGCATTTTAGGACTATTATAGCAATTTCTTATTATACAAAAAAGGAACCATCACCATAAGCTTTTATGCTTTATATGTGATGATTCCTTATCATTTATCTTCTACTTGGCATAATCTGTAACTCTTGATTCACGAATTACATTTACCTTAATCTGACCTGGATATTCAAGTTCAAATTCAACCTGTTTCGCAATATCTCTAGCCAGCAATACCATGTCTGCATCAGATACTTGTTCTGGAACTACCATGATACGAATCTCTCTACCTGCTTGAATTGCAAAAGATTTCTCAACGCCTTTAAACTGATTGGCGATATCTTCTAATTGTTTTAACCTGTTTGTGTATGTTTCTAATGTTTCTCTTCTTGCACCCGGTCTTGCTGCAGAAATCGTATCAGCAGCCTGTACAACACATGCAATCAGGGATTCCGGCTCTACATCGCCGTGATGGGCTTCAACCGCATTGATAACGGTTGCTGACTCTTTGTATTTTCTGCAAAGGTCAACACCGATCTGGATATGTGATCCTTCCACATCATGATCGATTGATTTACCGATATCATGTAAAAGTCCGGCTCTCTTAGCCACTCTGACATCGAGACCGATTTCTCCAGCAAGAAGTCCGGATAACTGTGCCACTTCAATAGAATGCTTCAATGCATTCTGTCCATAGCTTGTTCTGAACTTCATTCTACCAAGAAGCTTGATAAGCTCTGGATGAATTCCATGAACACCAACTTCAAGTGCAGCTGACTCTCCTTCCTCGCGAATCATAGAATCGACTTCTTTCTGCGCTTTTTCTACCATCTCTTCGATTCTTGCCGGATGAATACGTCCGTCAACGATCAGCTTCTCAAGCGCAATTCTCGCAACTTCACGTCTGATTGGATCAAAGCCTGATAATACAACAGCTTCCGGGGTATCATCGATAATCAGTTCCACACCTGTCAGTGTCTCCAAAGTACGGATATTACGTCCTTCTCTACCAATAATTCTTCCCTTCATCTCATCATTCGGAAGCTGAACTACAGAAATCGTAGTCTCAGCTACATGATCTGCTGCACATCTCTGGATAGCAGTGACAACACATTCCTTTGCCTTCTTATCTGCTTCTTCCTTTGCCTGCGCTTCCATCTCTTTGATCATCTTCGCAGTATCATGTTTCACATCTTCTTCAACAGTTTTTAACAAATATTCTTTTGCCTGTTCGGAGGTAAGTCCTGAGATTCTTTCTAGTTCCTGTACACGTTGTTGACTCAGCTCGTCAACTTTCTTCTCACGCTGCTTCAACTGTTCTTCTTTTGCTGTAAAGCTTGCTTCGCGCTTCTCAATTGCCTCAGACCGTTTATCCAAAGCTTCTTCCTTGGAAAGTACACGCTTCTCATATCTCTGTAATTCAGATCTGCGTTCCTTTGACTCTCTCTCAAGTTCATTCTTATTCTTGATTGATTCCTCTTTAATTTCCAAGAGAGACTCCTTCTTCTTAGCCTCGGCTGTCTTCACTGCATCATCGATAATCTCACGCGCTTTGTTCTCCGCATTACCAATCTTAGATTCCGCATTCTTCTTCAGATTAGAAACGGTTACAAAGTGACTGATGACTGCTGACACAATGACAAGCACTACTGCGACAGCAATTACTATTCCTATCGGCACAGGAGCACCTCCTTATTTAGTTTTCATTGTACAAATACAACAGTTAAATTCTATACTGTTTTGTGAAAGATGTCAAGCTTAACCATTGGAAACTTCTATAATTTAAATATGTTTTCTTTATATCAACTGTACATCTCACACTCATATATCTGCATGGTTCTTCTGATATCATCATAGTCAAAACCTTTTCTGACAAGGTAAGCCATTATTTTTTTCTTTTCCTCCGGCGTCGTATTCTCCCGATCATAATGCTTTTTCTCTAGCAGTCTGCGAATTGCCTCCGTAGAATCTTCACGCTCATAGCTCTCTTCAAATGCTTCATCAATTAGTTCTCTGGACACTCCTTTTCCCACAAGCTGCATATAAATCTCCCGCCTGCTTTTTCGTTCTTTCCTTGATTCAATAAAACTTCTTGCATATTCATAATCATTGATATAACCAAAAGATTTTACATAACTGATTGCAGCCTCCACGATATCTGCCGGATATTCATTACGCGTAAGTTTCTCCCTAAGCTGCGCCTCTGTACGCCACATATCATTCAAAAGATGCATTGCCCGAAGCTTTGCCCTTTTTAATATAACCTCTGTTCGAATCTTCTCATAGCTTTCCTGCGACAATTCCTGATCTTCGGCTATATGAAAACGGGACAGTTCACCCTTATACAATATAAAAGCAAACTGTCCATCTACATATACCTTATACTTTGTCTTTGTCACAGCTTCAACTCTTGTGACAATCATCTGTTAGTCCTCTTTTTCTGCCTCTGCTGCTACTTTGACCGCACTGTCAGCTTTACTGCTTTTTCCTTCCTTTGTATCCGCTTCCTCTGATGCTGATCCGTCAAAATTATAGTGTGCACGAATCTGCTTATCCAAAGACTCCATAAGTTCCGGATGCTCTGTGAGATAAATCTTAGCATTCTCACGTCCCTGGCCGATTTTATCTCCATTACAGGAGAACCATGCACCACTTTTGTTGACAAGTCCAAGATTTACTGCAAGATCCAGAATATCTCCTTCTTTTGAAATACCTTTTCCGAACATAATATCAAATTCTGCCTCTTTGAACGGAGGTGCGATCTTATTCTTCACAATCTTCACACGGGTTCTGTTACCAATCATCTCTCCGCCCTGCTTGAGCGTCTCGATTCTTCTGACGTCCATGCGGACAGATGCATAGAACTTCAATGCACGTCCACCGGTCGTAGTCTCCGGATTACCGAACATAATACCAACCTTCTCACGAAGCTGGTTGATAAAGATTACCACACAGTTAGACTTGCTGATAACAGGAGTCAGCTTACGTAGTGCCTGGGACATCAGTCTTGCCTGAAGTCCTACATGGGAATCTCCCATATCTCCTTCAATCTCCTGCTTCGGTACAAGCGCTGCAACAGAGTCAATGACAATAATATCCATCGCGCCGGAACGCGCCATTGTCTCAGCAATCTCAAGCGCCTGATCTCCACTGTCAGGCTGTGAAATGTAAAGTTCATCAATATCTACTCCAATGTTACGCGCATAAACCGGATCAAGGGCATGTTCAGCATCAATAAACCCTGCAATCCCGCCTCTTTTCTGAACTTCCGAAATCATATGCAGTGCAACTGTTGTCTTACCACTGGACTCTGGTCCGTAGATCTCAACCACACGTCCTCTTGGAACACCTCCGAGTCCCAGTGCAATATCCAGACTTAAAGATCCTGTCGGAATTGTCTCCACTGATACCTGGGCTGCCGGGTCTCCAAGCTTCATGACCGTACCTTTACCAAAATCCTTCTCTAACTTTGCAATAGCCGCATCTAAGGCTTTCTTCTTATCTTCATTATTCGCCATAATTAATTCTCCTTGATATTCTCCGAACGAATGTTCGGTATCTGATTAATATAGTATTATAACCGCCGCAAATTGTCAATAGAAAAAACAAGAAAAAGTGTGTAAGAATTGTTTCCCCTGACAATGTTAACTGTATCATGGTTTTCGATCTCCGTCAACGCAAATCCACGAAGAATGTATTCAATCTTGTATAGCAGAAAAAGCGCTCCATACATCTTTTCAGGCACCAGAAAAATGTCCGTTTTTTAAGCCCGCTTCTTGTCAAAACATCGTATTTTCCAATAATATTTTTATCTATTATGTACCGCACTTCTCCCACTTTCTGCCCTTTTTCCACCGGTGCAGACAAAGCTTTTTCCATCTGCACGGAAATCTCTACATTTTCATCAGTTCTTAATAATACTTTTAATACTTCCGGCTTCTGTTGAATTTCAACCTCAGCCACGCTGTTTTTCTGATAAATATTCTGGTCGTTACCACTATCTTTTACAACAATCTCCTGCTTTGGAAGCTCCTGCCATACGTTCCGGTACTCATAATTCGAAAGTCCATATTCCATAAGTTTCTTCGTGTCACTCCATTTATATCCTTTATGATTCGGCCAGCCACAGGCAAGTAATGCCACGATAAATGTCCGTTCATCACGTCTGAGTGCACCGACATAGCAATATCCTGCATCTGCCGTAAAACCGGTCTTGCCAGAAATCGCCCCGTCCATCATAGTCAGAAAAGCATTGTGATTCGTGCATGTATAAGAAGAAGTTCCTTTAAGATCCCGGAAATGGTATTCTTTCGTACCGGTAATATCCAGAAACATTTCCTTTTCCGGAGAATCCATAATACAATATTTCATAATTTTCGCCAGTTCCATGGCTGTTGTGGCGTGCACGCCACCTTCATCCTCTCCGTCCAGTCCGTTTGGCGTTACAAAATGTGTCTTAGTAAGCCCCAGTTCTTCTGCTTTTTCATTCATCATTTTTACAAATGCTTCCACGCTTCCGGCTATCTCCTCTGCAACCATAACTGCGCTGTCATTGTGCGATTCCAGCATAAGCGAGAATAAAATATCCCTCAGATAGAACTGCTGCCCTTCCCGGACACCCAGATGAACTTTCGGCTGACTGGCAGCATATGCAGACGCTGTGACTATCTCATTATCTGTCATATGCTCCAGTGCTATGATGCAGGTCATAATCTTTGTGGTGCTTGCCATAGGCCTTATGGCTTCCTCTTCTTTTCCAAATAAAACACGCCCACTGTCAGCATCCATAAGGACTGCCGATTGGGCGTATAGATTTTGTGGCTCGTCTGTATTTTGTTTCATTTTGTCAGCCATCTGACCCGATAGATTCTGACCCGATTCCTGAATTTCATATTTTGCCAGCCAGGCGGCAGATATGCATAACAAAAGTAAGACTGCGATAATTTTTATTTTGTTCTGATTCATATCCAGTACCCTGAAGCACCGTTATCTTTACAGATTATGATACTCTGCGCACAAATATGTATCTCTTCTTTACTTTATCTGTTTCATTTACTATATCTGTTTATACATTTAATTTAAGCTGTACTTCTTCCTCTGCCTCTTCTTTAAATGTTTCTACCTGTTCCGGCTGCATGCTCGGAAGATCTTCGATAGACTGAATACTGAATCTTCGCAAGAATTCTTCTGTTGTACCAAATAAAATCGGCCGTCCCGGTGCATCCAGTCTTCCCACTTCACAGGCAAGATTATATTCTACCAGTTTATTTACCGCGTGATCTGATTTGACTCCACGAATCTTTTCGATTTCAAGCTTTGTCACCGGCTGACGATATGCAATGATTGATAATGTCTCCAGCAGAACATCTGTCAGAACACATTTCTTCGGCTGTTTTGCAATACGAATGAGATAGTCATACATCTCCCGCTTCGTGCACAACTGAAAAGAGTCTTCCAGCTCAATAATACGAAGGCCTCTGTCCTCTGCTTCATATTTGTCCTGCAACCGATGAATGATCTTTCTTGTAGTCGCTTCATCGTGCTCAATCGCCGCCGCGATCTTCTTAAGTTCCACTGATTCGCCCATTGTAAATAAAATGGCCTCTATCACAGCCTCCATCTTACCTATCTCCGTTTTTTTACCCATATAATTTCTTAGTCACTCCATCTATCTAAATCTGACGACTTTTCTTAAGGGAACCACTTTTACTTCTGTCAAAACCATCCAGACGGTTCTCCAACTAATACTACACTTCGTTAAAGATTTGCAGTAATCATAATATCATCAAATGCATGTTCCTGCTGTATGATCAGGATTCCTTCCTTGATCAACTGCAACACTGCCAGAAATGTTACGACAGTCTGCATCTTGGACTTCTGGCTGCCCAAAAGTGTGCGGAAACTGAAATGCTTGTGTTCCCTCGCATAATCTGTCACAGTCTCCAGCTTTTCCTCAACCGTAACTTCTTCTTTCTCTAATTTACCAAATTTGCTTCTTACCGGATCGATCTTGTCTTCCTGACGCCTGATCACGTCCTGAAAAACACGGTTCAGTGTTGCCAATGTCAGATTCCCTAAAAGTTCGTCCAAATCTACCGGCTCCACATAATTCATGACTTCCTCCGGGATAGTCGGATCTTTGTACATTGTCCGGCCACCATCCAGCTCCCGGTCACGAAGCTCATAGGACATATACTTGTACATCTTATATTGAAGAAGTTGTTCTACCAGTTCCTGTCTTGGGTCTTCCTCTTCCCCATCTTCTGTTACTTCCTTTGGAAGCAACATCTTACACTTGATATCCAAAAGCGTCGCTGCCATGACAAGAAATTCACTCATCACATTGAGATCTTCTCGTTCCATGGCTTTGATATAATCCATATACTGGTTCGTAATCTCCACAATAGGAATATCGTAAATATCTATTTTATTTTTATCGATCAAATGTAACAGCAGGTCAAGAGGTCCTTCGAACACCTGCAATTTTACCGGGATTCCCATGTCTCATTAATCTCCATAAATTTCCATGACTTTTAGGTCTGACAATCTATTATACTTGATTCTCTCACATTTCTCAACAATTATTTAAACTCAGAACAACAACCTCTGCCGGATTAAAGAGCCTGATATGAATGGTGTGGGTTCCAAGTCCTTTACTTACAATGACAGTCTGGTCTCCCACGCACCGCATTTCTCCTGAATACTTTGGAAATAATACAAAATCCGGTCCGATCACACCTCCGATTCCCGGAATTCTCACCATACCTCCATGCAGATGCCCACTTAGGATCAGATCTGCTCCCCAGGCAAGGTATTCTTTCATATAGGAAGGATTATGTGCGAGAAGAACCTGAAATGCTTCCGGATCCCGATTTCCGATCCGCTCTTTTATTGCTCCCTCTGGCATCTCTCTTCGTTTTAAATGCGTGTAACACTCCAGTGGAATCTCAAGCCCTGTCAGGCGGACTTTTGATTCATCACTTAAAACTGTCGATTCATTTTCCAAAAGATGTACTCCCAGATTCAGCAATTTTTCCCGATATAATGCATAAGACTGGTCATACTTCTGTGGTTTTAATTTCATACGCTCTTCATGATTTCCATTTGCATAGTAGACTGGTGCAATTTTCACAAGCTCTTTCACACAGGCAAGGGCTGGTTCGTAGGAATGTCCGTTCTTTCCAACTAACATATCCCCACCGATTAGAATCAGATCCGGTGACTCTTTTTTCACTGCATCAATTAATCTGCAATTATTCACTCCATAGACCTGATTGTGCAGGTCACTTAAAAAGACCCATGTTTTCTCCCCTGCAAGCTTCGGTGACGCCACCTGGTAACGAGTCACGCGAAATGTATGAAGTTCCCGATACATTTCCGCAAATACAAGAAGTACTGCTGCCACCAGTATTCCGATTATGATTCCTGTTGTCGACATAGATATTCTCCTGATTTATTCTTCCATTTATTTACGTTTGTTTATCACACGTTTATTTATATCTGTTTTGAACACATCTGTATGTCTGGATTTTTCCCTTCCGTCACCGCTTCCCGGCTTTTTCGAAATGCCTCATACAGTTTTCGGATATTTTCAAATGCATAATCCGGCATAAATTCTGTCGCCACCAGATCCTCTGGCTTTGCCTCTCCTGTATACACAAGAGCCGTTCCCACTCCCGCGTTAATTCCACATGCAATGTCCGTGTAAAGGCGATCGCCAACTACAAGCACTTCCTCTGGTTTCGCACCTACCTGCTCCATACACATTTTTACAATCTGTGCATTCGGCTTACCTGCATAGTAAGGTGTCCGATCTGTTGTCACTTTCAACATCTCGCAGATCCCTCCACAGTCAGGGACGAAGCCAAATGCAGTTGGGCACCGGTAATCTGGGTTTGTTCCGACAAAATCCACTTCCGGACGAAATAATGCCTTACATGCTTCTTCGACTTTTTCGTAGACAAGTGTTCTGTCAAATCCCACAACTACGCATGCTACATCTTCCTCTGCCTCGTGGGTCAGCTTTAGTCCAAAGCTTTTTAACTCATCTTCAAAAGACGGCGTTCCTACTACAAGCAGTTTCTTATCTTCATAGTGCTCCTTCAGATACTTACATGTTGCATAAGATGCAGTCACAAACTGATTTTCTACTGCGGAAATGTTCCATTTCTTAAATTTCTCAATATAATCTTTTCGGCTTTTGACCGAATTGTTCGTAATATAAAAAGCTCGTCCGCCAATGCTTTCAATATAATCAAGCAACTCCCGGCTGCCATCATAAATCGTGTCATCAATGGCAAGTGTCCCGTCTATATCAAACAAAAAATATTTTTTACTCTCTAAATCATTTCCTTTTAACATTAAAAAAGCTCCTTGCTGGAATTTTGTCCATTTATACTATATAATGATGATGGTGTCGGGATTAAAATACCCAACTATGATGCATCTTTACACCCTTGCATTATTATATACTGATTTAGAAATCATGTCGAGGAGGTTTTTATCATGACAGTTTCAGAACATATTGACGCGCTGAGAAAACTTATGAAGGAGCGCGGATACGATATCTATATTGTTCCGACTGATGATTTTCATCAAAGTGAAAATGTCGGGGCATATTTTCAGGCCAGAACATTTATTACAGGCTTTGACGGTTCCGCCGGAACCGCGATTATTACTTTAGATCACGCCGGACTTTGGACAGACGGACGTTATTTCTTACAGGCCGAGCAACAGCTTTCAGGCACTCCGGTTACTCTCTATCGCATGCTGGAACCAGGTGTCCCGAGTATCAACGAGTTCTTGGAAAAACATTTACCGGAACATGGTACAATCGGTTTTGACGGACGTGTCATCTCTATGAAAAACGGAAAGGCATATCAGGAAATTGCCGAGAAAAAGCATGGTCATATTGTTACTTCCGAAGATCTGATCGACCTGATCTGGAAAGACCGCCCGGCACTGTCAACAAAACCGGCATTTGCATTGGAATTAAAATACACCGGTGCTTCTACAACGGAAAAACTTGCCCGCGTCCGTGAAGCTATAAAGCAACACGGGGCTACTACTCATGTCGTTGCTTCCCTGGATGACATTTGCTGGATTACCAATCTGCGCGGACGGGACATTGACTATTTTCCGCTTCTCCTCTCCTACGCCATCATCACCATGGATGAGATGAAACTATACGTTGATAAGCAGAAGTTGACTGAAGAAATGTGTAATAACCTGACTGCTACCGGAATTACATTTCACCCATACAATAATATTTACGAAGATTTAAAACATCTGAGTTCAAAAGAAACGATCCTTTTAGACCCGTCTCGTATTAACTATGCGCTTCGTAACTGCATTCCAGAAGGAGTCTCTGTTGTCGAAAGCGAAAATCCTTCCGTATTGATGAAATCTGTAAAAAATGAAACAGAACTTCACAATATCGAACAGGCTCACATCAAAGATGGGGTTGCTGTGACTCGTTTTATGCATTGGCTAAAGACACACGTTGGTATCTCTTCTGAATCTCCTGTCACGGAACTTAGTGCAGCCGACAAGCTGGAAGAATTTCGGAAAGAACAGGACGGATATCTCTGGCAGAGCTTCGAGCCAATCTGTGCTTCTGCCGACCACGCAGCAATTGTTCACTACAGCGCAACCAAAGATAGCAATGTACCAGTCACGGAAAATGGTCTCTTCCTTACAGACACCGGCGGTGGGTATCTGGAAGGCTCCACAGACATTACAAGAACCTTTGCATTTGGAAATGTTCCACAGAATATGAAAGAAGACTTTACTTCCGTTCTTTTATGTAACTTGCATCTGGCAAATATAGTGTTCCCGTATGGTACTACTGGTGGGAGTTTAGATGTTATCGGACGTCTTCCACTTTGGAAACGTGGATTAGACTTCAATCACGGAACCGGACACGGCGTTGGCTATCTTATGAACATTCACGAAGAACCGGCAAGATTCCGCCGTTATCTCGGAAATAAGGCTCCAATTCAGGACATTGCCCTGGAGCCGGGAATGATCATCACTGACGAACCGGGTGTCTACATTGCCGGTTCTCACGGAATTCGTACAGAGAATGAACTTATGATCTGCGAAGGCGAGACAACCGCATATGGAAGATTCTTATACTTTAAACCAATTACACTTGTACCGATAGATCTGGACGCAGTCGTACCTGAAATGATGACCATCGAAGACAAAGAACTTCTAAACGCTTACCACAAGCGCGTATACGAGACACTTGCACCACATATGAAAGAAGATGAACGCAAGTGGCTGGCTGAATATACAAGAGCGATTTAATCATGAAAAACCTCTCTCACTGATTTACTGTGAGGGAGGTTTTTCAGTTCATTTCTGTTATTATTATAAACATGTAAAAATAAAAATTCCTATACATACAAGAATCGGTATGCACCCAATTATTCATATACCGGATAAAAGCTCAAACTTCCATCACCCGATGATTTGCTGTTGATTCTTATGACCAGCCCGACCGTATTCATCGTACAGTTTTTCTTTTTTCCATGTGAAATTAAACCTATAATAATCGCCGGAAGCCAGAACGCTGCTCCCAGACCACATAGTGTTAATACAAGACCCAGTTCCATATGTTTCTCTCCTCATTTGTTATCTCATTTCTACTAGTAATTTAAAAATATCCTATTGCTTTAAGGTACCTGGATATTTCCACTGTCAATATAATATAATCATAATTACTTTCATTTAGCAATGACTAATTATAATGTCCACCCACGCACAGCTTCTTTCATGGCACTTCCATAACTGATTTCTTCTACATCTTCTGTTGCAAGAACATCTACTTTGCCAATCTCTTTTCCATTCAGCGAATAAATTACTTCGCCTATTTTATCCCCCTGTCTGACCGGTGCTGTCACACTCTCTTTTAATTTCATATTTCTCTTTATCGCAGATAAATCTGCTCCTGTCACATCAACATAAGAAAATGTTTCCGTTTGTGCGGCACTGACTTCTTTCTCTACACCATGCTTTACCGGCACATTCGGGATTTTGTTTACTTTATCTTCCTGATACTTCTGACATTTTCCAAAACCATAATTCAGCAGTGCAATTGCGTCCCTCATTCTCGCTTTGCTGTCGTCTGCCGCCATAATGACAGCAATCATATCCGTGTTATCTTTCCTTGCTGTTGCAGAAATACAGAACTTTGCCTGACTGGTCGACCCCGTCTTAAGCCCAGTCGCATATTCGTATTGCCGGATCATTTTGTTCGTATTTGTAAGTCCAAACTGTGTAGAGCCCTTTTTCGTCGTGTGCGTGATATCCTCCATCCAGATATTGCAGTAATCAAAAATCTGTGGATATGTATGGATCAGCTCTCTGGACATTAGCGCAATGTCCCTTGCCGTCGTCACATGTCCCTCTGCGTCAAGTCCGTTACAGTTGACAAAATGTGTATTCTCCATGCCAAGACCTTTCGCCCGCTCATTCATCTGATTTACAAATTCCTGTTCATTTCCACAAATGTACTCTGCCATGCAGACACAGGCATCGTTGGCACTGGCTACGGAAATACATTTTATCAGTGTCTCTACTGTCTGTACTTCACCAGGTTCTAAGAATACCTGGGAGCCACCCATGGAAGCTGCATATTCCGATGTCGCCACTTCGTCCTCTAAATGTATTTTTCCATCTTTTAAGGCATCAAAAATCAATAACAGTGTCATGATTTTTGTAACACTTGCCGGAGGTCTCTTGGAATCTGCATCTTTTTCATAGATTACCTGTCCCGTAGATGCTTCCATTAAAAGAGCAGACGGTGCGGATATGTCCACATTTCCCGTCTGCTGCGTATTTACATTATCTGTATTTTCTGTTGTATCCGATGAATTCTGCTCTCCTGCTCCAGCGTTCTGGCCAGTGCCTGTGTCTGTATCCTGTCCCGTATTCGTATTCAGAATAATCAGTTTTTCAGACTGCGCAAAAACCGGCTGTGTCAGTAAAATTAAGCAGAATAACCACACCAGAAACTTTTTCATAATCTGTGCTCCAACACATACTTTTGTAGTAAATATATGACCGCACGATTCATTTTATTAATCTTCTACTCAATTCCTTTTACCGGATAGTCCTGTGCCTCTACTGCATTTTTAAGCACTTCATCAGCAACCTCTTTTTCCAGTGTCACTACGGCTGTTCCTGCCTCGTGGCTTACAACTGCCTCTTTGACACCATCAATTGCTTCCAGAGTTTTCTTTACTCTTGCCTCACAGTGTCCGCACATCATTCCTTCGATTTTCATTGTCTTTGTCATGGTTGATTCCTCCTGTTTCTTTTTACTTTCTTTTTTATGTTTTATTTTTTTATCTTTGCTCGCGTCATACATTTTGAAGAAATTCAGTCTCAATGCATTTGTAACAACACAGAAGCTGGATAAGCTCATGGCTGCCGCACCGAACATCGGATTCAGTTTCAGTCCAAATAATGGATACCAGATACCTGCCGCCAATGGGATTCCGATAACATTGTAGAAGAATGCCCAGAACAGATTTTCATGAATGTTCCGAAGTGTTGCACGGCTCATGCGGATGGCTGCCGGCACGTCACTTAGGCGGCTCTTCATCAGTACCACATCTGCCGCGTCAATGGCAATATCTGTTCCGGCTCCGATTGCGATTCCCATATCTGCTCTTGTAAGTGCCGGTGCATCGTTGATACCGTCACCGACCATGGCAACCTTTCCTTTTGTTTTAAGTCTTCGGATCACGCTTTCTTTTCCTTCCGGAAGTACGCCTGCAATCACCTCGTCAACACCTGCCTGCGCACCGATTGCTTTTGCAGTACGCTCATTGTCACCTGTGAGCATAACAACGTGTATTCCCATGTTCTGAAGTTCTTTTACCGCTCTCGGACTGTCTTCTTTGATGACATCAGCCACTGCGATAATTCCCATAAATGTTCCGTTCTGGCTGAAGAATAGTGGTGTTTTTCCCTGTTCGGACAAATGTTCTGCCTGACGCTTCATTTCTTCAGATACTTCGGAATACTGTCCGATATAGTTCAAGTTTCCACCAAGAACTTCTGCGCCGCCTATTTTACCGGAAAGTCCATTTCCCGGAACTGCCTGAAAGTCAGATACTTCTGTCAATTTTTCTCGCTCAGACTGCTCTACTTCTGATTCTACACGTCCTGTGATTGCTTTTGCAAGTGGGTGTTCACTCTTCTTCTCCAAAATGTACGCAAGAACCAGTAATTCAGATTCACTTATTCCATTTGCAGGGAGAATATCTGTGACCTGAGGTTCGCCACTTGTTATAGTTCCGGTTTTATCAAGAGCAACAATTTCCATTTTTCCTGTCTCTTCCAGAGAAACGGCTGTCTTGAACATAATTCCATTTTTCGCGCCCATACCATTTCCAACCATAATTGCGACCGGAGTGGCAAGTCCAAGGGCACATGGGCAACTGATAACAAGTACGGAAATTCCTCTAGCGAGAGCAAATCCGACGCTCTGACCGGCTAAAAGCCACACAACAATCGTAATCACTGCGATTGTAATAACCGTTGGTACAAATACACCTGATACCCGGTCTGCAATCTTTGCAATCGGTGCTTTTGTTGCCGCCGCATCGCTGACCATCTGAATAATCTGGGACAGTGTTGTGTCCTCTCCGACTCTTGAAGCCTCACATTTTAAGAAACCGGACTGATTGACTGTTGCAGCAGATACTGTATCATTTGGCGCCTTATCTACCGGAATGCTCTCACCGGTCAGAGCTGCCTCATTGACCGCACTGTTTCCTTCCAGAACAATACCATCTACTGGTATATTTTCACCAGGTCTTACTATGAAAATGTCTCCTTTTTTCACCTGCTCAATGGAAACTGTTTCTTCTTTTCCATCGCGGAGCAGTACTGCCGTCTTCGGAGCCAGTTTCATCAGACTCTTAAGAGCATCTGTCGTCTTACCTTTGGAATGTGCCTCCAGCATCTTTCCAACCGTAATAAGAGTCAGGATCATAGCTGCAGACTCAAAATAGAATTCATGCATATATGACATCACGGCATCCATATCCATGCGCATCTGCGCATCTGTCATAGCAAACAGCGCATAAACACTGTATCCATAAGAAGCTGTAGAACCAAGGGCAACCAGTGTGTCCATATTCGGCGCTTTATGAATCAGTCCTTTAAATCCGCTGATAAAGAACTTCTGGTTGATGACCATAACAATCGTAGTCAAAAGCAACTGAGCCAGTCCCATTGCCACATGATTGTCCGCCATAAATTCTGGCAATGGCCAGTTCCACATCATATGTCCCATGGACAGATACATAAGTGGTATAAGAAAACACAAAGAAGCAATCAGCCTCCGCTTCAATACTGGTGTATCTCTGTCTTTCAAAAAATCATCATTGTTTCCGGTAGCACTGCCTGTCTTTTCATTTGCTGCACCTTTCAGCGATGCACCATATCCGGCATTTTCCACTGCTTCTATAATTTGAGCTGACGTTGCTGTTCCTTCGACTCCCATGGAGTTCGTCAGAAGACTGACCGAGCAGGATGTAACACCCGGCACCTTTGACACAGCCTTCTCTACTCTGGAACTGCAGGCCGCACAGCTCATTCCTGTCACTGTATATTGTTCCATCATTAATACACCTGCCTAACTATTACTTCATAAGTTTTTGGAGCGTGGCAACCAGTTCATCGATTGTCTCTTCTTTCCCTGCACGGATATCTTCCGCTACGCAAGTGCGGATATGATTAGCAAGAAGCACCTTGTTAAAGCTATTCAGCGCCGCATTGACCGCTGAAACCTGAATCAGAATATCCGTACAGTATGCGTCCTCTTCCACCATACGCTTAATTCCTCGTACCTGGCCTTCAATCCGGCTTAAGCGGTTCAGAAGATCCTTGTATTCCTTTTCTGTCCGCTCCTTTTTCTTATGATAACAACATTCTTTCTTTTCTTCCATAGTATGCACACCTTTCTTGATTACAGTGACAGTATATACCCCTTAAGGGTATATTACAAGTTCTTTTTTCATAAATTTTTCTCAGTAAAGAAATCAAGAAATACTTCTTTCATAAAATGCACTTAAAAAGACCATCTACACTTTTTCGCAAATGATCTTTTTAATGTTAATATATCTTATATCATTCTTTTTGCTTTTTCGTCACACTTACCACGTAAAGTGTGCTTCCCTCTACACGAAATTTCACCTCAAACCCAGCAAATCCCATGCCATATACTCTCTCCGGGTCATTCTGATAAGAAGGTCTTGGATCCTGACTCAGTATCTGCATCACGACTTTTCTCTTTTCTTCCGGAATCTTTTTCATACCCTCATCAGGTATCTGTACTTCCAGATGATAGGTCTGTTTTTTATGCGCAAATCCTCCGCTCGCCTCCGGGTGCGCATCCACATAAGGCAGATACGGCTTGATATCGTAAATTGGTGTTTGGTCCATCATATCTACTCCTGATACAAGCAGGCACATTCCGTACTTTTCATGAGAAATGATTCGTTCCAGTTTTACACAAGACAGTCCGATTGGATTCGGGCGGTAAGGAGAACGACAGGCGAATACTCCGACTCGTTCATTTCCTCCAAGTCTCGGAGGCCGCACGGTCGCTTTCCATGTACCGGATTCTTGTCTTACTTCCGAAAATCCCCACAGAAGCCACAGGTGTGTGTATTCTTCAATTCCTCTCAGAGCGTCCGGCTGGCGAAACTCCGGCTCAAATACAACAAGTCCAGCCGCATCGGAAAGCCCACTCTGTCTTGGAATCCCGAATTTAGTCGGAAAATCTGTGTGAATTCTTGCGATTACTTTTACCTTTTCTAAACCCGCAGTTTCTTTTTCCAGATTATTGCAGCCTCTCTTTTTCTTTACAACTTCATGCCCCGATACCGGTTCACGCATGCGTATACCTCCTGTTTTCTCGGCATTGCCAGATTGCCCGGAACGTTTCCACTCTCACAGACCGCTGCAAATCCTTCCGCTTCCAGCTTCTTCACCAGTCGTTTGATAATCTGTCCGGCTTCTTTTCTGCCGTCAAATTCCTGTTCTTCCATATAACGGAGAAGATACCCCAGGCAGGTAAGTTGCTCGGAATCTGCAAGCTGTTCCACATATCGAAGATCAATGTTTTCATGGTTCAAGACTACGCCGTCTCTTCCCATGGTCTTAATCTTGATGCGTCCTTTATGAACTAACCCTGCATTTTTCTTTGGGCATCGTCTGGACTCTGGTAGTTTCACATTTCCTTCTGGCAATTCCAGTGCCGGATACTGGCTGGCAGCCTTTTTTGCAAGGGCTGTAATTTCTTTCGGGACATATCGATCCATCTGAATCACCACATCTGCTACCTGAAAATATGCCCCGGAGCTTCCCGCAACTAGAATTGTGGAAATGCCCTGATTTTCATATAAATCGCGCATTCTTTCAATAAATGGTGTAATCGGCTCCATATCCCGGTGAATCACTCTTTGCATCAGTTCATCTCGCACCATAAAGTTGGTCGCCGACGTATCCTCATCGATGAGAAGCGCTGCAGCGCCAGCCTCCATGGCCTCCACCACATTTGCCGCCTGGGATGTACTTCCACTGGCATCCTCCGTGGAAAATGTTTTCGTGTCTTTCCCATTTGGCAGGTCATTGATGAACATAGAAATGTCTGTGTCCTTGATACTTCTGCCGTCCTCAGCGCGGATTTTCACTGCATCTGACTCTGTAATGACATATTCCCTGCCATCACCTGCAATGTGCGGATATACGCCCATTTCCAGCGCTTTTAGAAGGGTAGATTTTCCGTGATAGCCGCCACCCACAATCAAGGTGATTCCTTTTTTGATGCCCATACCTGTGATTTTGCCTGCGTATGGTAAATCCATGGTTACTTTCATCGATTCCGGCGAAGCAAATGGCACAGCTCCTTTCATCGGCTTTGCTGAGACACCCGACTCACGCGGAAGAACGGCTTTATCTGCCACAAACGCCACAAGTCCCTGTTCTTTTAACTGCTCACGGATATATTGCTGGTCTACGGATAGCTCCATGACACGTTCCACTTTTTTCTTATCTTGTCTTGCATAGAAAAGACAACTCTCCACGCACTCCGGGAGATAATCGAATAAAATTTTTGAAAGCTCTCTTGCATTGATGGTTCTTCCATTTGCCGGAAATCCAGCCTCAAATCGCATGCTAATGTTTCCATTTGCCGGATTGATCTCACAGGCGCTCCGCTTTAGAATTTCCTGACCACATCTGGTCACAGAAATAATTCCACTCTTTCCGGATCCTTTCGCCTGAAATGAATATTTTCCGATTGCTGCGCCAAACTGACGGATCAGATAATCCTCAAGTGCAATCTGTTTCCATTTTTCGTCATAAAGATATTCTGGAAATGCAGCCACTTTTCCCGAAACTTCAATATGAAGGCTGGACGGTGCCGCAAACGGATCTCCCTGTACATGGTCGATTCCCAATGCATATTTGCCAAATCGATATACTCCTTTCGTACCCTTATAAGCCGGATAACTTTTTCTATCAATATTTTGTAATAACTGTTTCAAATCGTCTGCTGATTTCATGTTACTTCTTCTTTCTTCTGTTATAAATCTACAATCCTTGCTCTGTGGTGAATCTTTGGCAAAAACTTCTGTAATAAATCCTGTGTCTTAAATTTTAAATGACTTGTATTAATTCCCGGATTGCAACCGAACCATTCACTCTCTGCCACTTCTTTATCTATAATTACCTGCACATAGTCGTCTTCGTCCACGAGAAGTCCTGCCACACTGGCTGATCCCGGTGTCGTTCCAAGATGCTTAAGCATTTTCTCCGGCGGTGCAAATGACATATGGGATACACCCAGTTTCTTACTGAAAGCTGCTGTGTCAAAGGATTTATTTGCCGGCATGACAAGTAAGAAATACGTAGTCTTTTTCCGATTACATAAGAATACATTTTTCCGAATTTGAGTTCCTAATACTTTATCAACCTCTGCGCACTCCTCCATACTGGCTGCCGGATCATTGTCCACACGCTCATATGGAATCTTCAATTTATCTAAAGTCTCGTACATACGGCGTTCCAGCGGGCATCTTACGTCTGTCGGCGCACCGGTCTTAATCTCACTGATATACATAATCTTCCTCCATAAGTTTTCTCTTGCATCTTTCCTCTTTTCAGTTTACCATAAATACCAAAGTGAGTACTATAAAATATTTATTTAACGCAAATCTTAATTGCAGATATTTGTGGTATTTATCAGGTATACTGCAAATAGTATCCTGATATTTGAAATCAGAAAGAAATGAGGTATTTATTATGCGATATATTCTTGCATCACAGTCACCGAGAAGGCGGGAACTGCTTGCACGCACGGGTCTTGAATTTGATGTGATTCCGTCTGACGTGAACGAAAAAATTACAAAAGAAGTGCCGTCCGATGTTGTTATGGAACTGGCTCACCAAAAAGCGGAAAATGTCTACGCTAAAATTACAGATCCTGACGATTATACTGTCATTGGATCCGATACGATTGTTGTTTATCGTGATGAGATTCTTGGAAAACCTGCTGATAAACAGGAAGCCTACGATATGCTGTCCATGCTTGCAGACCGCACACATCAGGTCTACACAGGTGTTTCACTGATTCAGAAAAAGCAAGGGAAAAAGACAATTAAGACATTTTACTGCCAGACCGATGTCACGCTCTATCCGATTGATAAAGAAGATCTTCACCGCTATGTAGAATCCGGTGATCCGTTAGATAAAGCCGGAGCTTACGGTATACAGGGTGATTTTTCCATTCATGTAAAAGAAATAAAAGGTGATTACAATAATGTGGTAGGACTTCCGATTGGAAGAGTATATCAGGAACTTAAGACATTATAATTACGCCCATGGATTGCTCTCTCTGGGTTCTACTCTATGTTCGAATATCGTGTGACTGGCGTATTCAAGAATGCCTCGGCATTCTTGCTGCGAGGTGCGCGTCATATAATTGCATGACATACTTCTACTGCGCACCTCTGCAAGTCTACACTCCGTTTCGGTCGGCGCAAAACCATTGTCCACCGGACAATGTGCGCCCTGCCGGAGGCTATATCAGCTGGGAAATGACTCCCAGCTGATATAAAACGGAGTGTCAAAAGACACTCCGTTTTTTGCACATATTAGTTATACTTACGTTTTCTAGCAGCTTCAGATTTCTTTTTACGTCTTACGCTTGGTTTCTCGTAATGCTCTCTTTTACGAATCTCCTGCTGAATTCCAGCCTTTGCACAGTTTCTTTTGAATCTGCGTAAAGCGCTATCTAACGTCTCGTTTTCTTTTACGATTACATTTGACATAGTCTCACACCTAACCTCCCCTCCAGTCCTATATTGTGCATTATACGACTGTTCGGGTATATTTTTTGCACACATACGATTATATCATAAATTTACGTTACGTCAATATCTTTTTACAATCTTTTTTTAATTATCATGTATGCCGGCAGTCCAAGCAGCATAACAATTATGCTGGCAATGGAAATTACGGTTGATCTGTGCCCTGCCAGAAAAATCTGATTGATAATAACAAAGATTCCGCTGGCAATCGCAATGAGTGGAACAATAGGATATAACGGCACTTTATAGGTTCTCACTGCATTTGGACGGTCTTTTCTGAGTTTGATCACTCCGATAAATGTCAGCGTGTAGAATGTCCAGCTTGAAAATACCGCCAGGTCTGTCAGCAGATTGAACTGACCACTTAACGCATAAAATGCACCGATGCCTCCGACAAGCATAATTGCATTTGCCGGAACCTGTGCTCCATTCAATTTTGCAAATATCTTGTGGAATGGAAATTTTCCTTCTGCCGCAAGAGAATATGCCACACGGGAACCGGAAAGTATAAATCCGTTACAGCTTCCGAATACGGAAACAATGATTCCGATTGATACAATCTGTCCTCCAAGTTTCCCTAAAATCTTCACTGCTACAGCAGATGCCGGTGCAGTCAGTGTTGCAAGTTCGGATGCCGGAAGTACCCACAGATATGCAAGATTAATGATAAAGTAAACCGCCATGATCAGTGATACTCCGCCAACGATGGCAACAGGAAGATCCTTTCCCGGATTTTTCATCTCTCCCGCAATTGCTCCTACATTGGTCCAGCCTTCGAATGCAAATAAAATTGCGATCATAAGCTGACCAAGAACGACCATCGGACTTAATCCTTCGCCTACCATCGGAGTAAAGACTGGATTCGTTCCTGCTCCGCGCACAAACCCGAAAATCATCAAAAGGATTAACGGAATCATCTTGCAGACTGTAAATATGACTTGTACACTGCCACCTATCTTGGATCCCATAGAATTCAGAAAGATGATAATGATAATCATGGCAACTGCTACCGGAGCAACATAACCGTCCCCGATAAAAAACGCCATCTGCTGACCTCCTGCCACTGCAAGGGCAGATATCATGGCCGGATAAAATAATAAAATCTGTACCCAGCCTGCCAAAAATCCAATCATCGGATTATAAATTTCTTCCAGATAGGCTACGATTCCACCTGTCTTCGGAATCATGATCGCAACTTCTGAAAATGTTAATGCTGCTGCGATACTTACAATTCCAGTAATCAGCCAGGCATACATTCCAAGTCCAGGAGCACCGCCTGTCGCTGTATAAATAGCCTGGGGTTTAAAGAAAACCCCAGACCCGATAACGCTTCCGACAACGGTTGCCATCGCTGTCACTGCGCCCAAATTCTTTTTTAACTCTTGTTTCTGTTCTTGTTTTTGCTCCATAAACTACCCCTGAAAAGTCTGATCAAATGTCTATAACTGGCTCTCCAGGACTTCACTTACTTTTGCAATTGCAGCGTCAATTCCGTCTGGATTCTTTCCTCCAGCCTGTGCCATATTCGGACGTCCACCGCCGCCACCTCCAACAAGGCCGGCAATGCCTTTGATCAGATTTCCGGCATGGGCACCTTTCTTCACAGCCTCATCTGTTGCCATTGCAACAAGGCTTACTTTTCCACCTGCCGCGGATGCAAGAACGATCACACCTTCACCAAGTTTTTCTTTCAACTGATCTCCAAGATCACGAAGGCCATTCATATCTACATCATCTACTTTTGCAGCAATAAGTTTTACACCTTTTACTTCTGTAACCTGATCAGATACATCTCCCATTGCCTCTTTTGCCATCTTACTCTTCACGCTCTCAAGCTCGCTGTGAAGCTCTTTATTCTCAGCCTGAAGATGACGGATCTTATCAGATAACTGGTTCGGAGTTGCTTTCACAAGGGCTGCTGCCTCCTGAAGTTTCTTTTCCATATCATCATAATATTTCAGAAGTCCTTTTGAAGTCAGAGCCTCGATACGTCTGACTCCTGCTGCAACACCTGTCTCAGAAATAATCTTAAGTGCACTGATAACTCCCGTATTCGATACGTGAGTACCTCCACAGAACTCTACTGAAAAGTCTCCCATGCTTACGACACGGACAACATCACCGTATTTCT
The DNA here is from genome assembly GCF_020560825.1 of Dorea sp. 210702-DFI.3.17. Classification (NCBI taxonomy): domain Bacteria; kingdom Bacillati; phylum Bacillota; class Clostridia; order Lachnospirales; family Lachnospiraceae; genus Dorea; species Dorea sp. 210702-DFI.3.17. Next base: position 38,894 of record NZ_JAJCNB010000001.1, on the reverse strand, counting down.
CACCGAAAAGGGCTGCTGCTCCTGTCTTTCTTGCTTCCTCGATTGGCATATTCTTAGCTACGACCGGTAAGCATTCTGCAATCTTTTCATTTACAATATCTTCTACCTGCTTTAACTCTTCTTTTGATAATGCTGAGAAATGTGTAAAGTCAAAACGAAGTCTCTCAGCATCTACATAAGAACCTGCCTGCTCAACATGTGTTCCAAGCACCTGACGAAGAGCTGCCTGAAGAAGATGTGTTGCACTGTGGTTTCTTGCTGACAGATTACGGTTCTCTTTATCTACTTCCATAGATACTGTATCACCGACTTTGATCATTCCATGGCTTACATATCCCACATGTCCGATCTTTGTTCCGGCAAGATGAATTGTATTCTCTACTACGAACTCTCCATCAGCAGTCTTAATGGTACCGATGTCACCTTCCTGACCACCCATTGTTCCATAAAATGTAGTCTTGTCAACAATAATTGTACCTTTCTCGCCATCGGATAATGCGTCTACAATCTCCTCTTCGCTTGTAAGTGCTGTCACTTTTGCATCACATACAAGATTCTCGTATCCTACGAATTCTGTTGCAAGCTCTGCTTCCAGTTCATCATAAACTGTAGCGTCTTTTCCAGTGTAGCTGTGAGTACCAAATGTTCCCTCTGATTTCGCACGCTGCTCTTTCTGAGCTTTTTCGAATCCTTCCTTATCATAAGTCAGGCCCTTCTCTTCCAGAATCTCGCTTGTCAGATCAATTGGGAATCCATAAGTATCATAAAGTTTAAATGCATTTTCTCCGGAAAGAACTGTCTCACCATTTTTCTTCATCTCTTCTTCCATATCTGCAAGAATAGAAAGTCCCTGATCAATTGTCTTATTGAACTGAGCCTCTTCTTTTGCAATCACGTTGAAGATAAAGTCTTTCTTCTCTTCAAGCTCCGGATATCCGTCTTTTGAACCATCAATAACAGTCTGTGCAAGCTCTACAAGGAAAGCTCCCTCGATACCGAGAAGTCTTCCGTGACGGCAAGCACGGCGGAGCAGACGGCGGAGTACATAACCACGGCCACTGTTAGATGGCATAATTCCGTCTGAAATCATAAATGTAACAGAACGGATATGATCTGTTACGACACGAAGAGAAACATCTGTCTCGTGGTCGATGCCATAATGCTTTCCTGACATAGCGCATACATGGTCACGCAATGCTTTCATTGTATCAATATCAAACATGGAGTCTACATCCTGTACGACACATGCAAGACGCTCCAGTCCCATACCTGTATCAATGTTCTTCTGAGCCAGGTCAGAATAGTTTCCATGTCCGTCATTGTTGAACTGTGAAAATACATCATTCCAGATTTCCATATAACGGTCACATTCGCAGCCTACTGTACAGCCTGGTTTTCCACAGCCATATTTTTCACCACGGTCATAATAAACTTCTGAACATGGACCACAAGGACCTGAACCATGCTCCCAGAAGTTATCTTCTTTTCCGAAACGGAAGATACGCTCTTCCGGGACACCGATTTCTTTATTCCAGATCTCCCATGCCTCATCGTCATTCTCATATACAGAAGGATATAATCTTTCCGGATCAAGTCCTACAACCTCTGTAAGGAACTCCCATGTCCAGTGGATTGCCTCTGTCTTGAAATAATCTCCAAAAGAAAAGTTACCAAGCATCTCGAAAAATGTACCATGACGAGCTGTCTTACCTACATTCTCGATATCTCCTGTACGGATACACTTCTGACAGGTTGTCACTCTTCTTCTCGGCGGGATCTCCTGTCCTGTAAAGTATGGCTTCATTGGTGCCATACCGGAATTGATCAACAATAAACTTTTATCGTTATGTGGCACCAGTGAAAAACTTTTAAGTGCCAGGTGATCCTTGCTTTCAAAGAATTCAAGGAACATTCTTCTTAATTCGTTAACTCCGTATTTCTGCATAATTTCCTCCTCAAAAATTCACTAACTTATAATTATAAGTAGTCATCTTTCGTTTGTCAACGTCCGTTGAATTTATTTCAATTCAATTTCTTCCAGTTCTTTTGGTGGAATCTCCTTTCCTCCTGGCAAACGAAATTTATCCATTTACATTTTTATAATCTATAAAAGGATAATGTCATGCTCTCTGCATGTCTGTCTCATCTCTTCCGGCCAGAGACTTGCCTGCACCTCGCCGACATGAGCACGATCGAGAAGGAGCATACACAGTCTGGACTGTCCAATACCTCCTCCGATTGTGTATGGAAGTTCTCCGTGAAGAAGCATTTTGTGGTATGGAAGCTCTCGTCTGTCCTCGCAGTCTGCTTTTTTAAGCTGGGAAGCAAGAGATTTCTCATCTACTCGGATACCCATGCTGGAGATTTCAAGTGCACAATCTAATGTATCATGCCAGAACAGAATATCTCCGTTCAACTGCCAGTCGTCATAATCCGGTGCACGTCCGTCATGCGGCTCACCACTTGCAAGCTTATCTCCAATCTTCATCAGGAATACACAGCCATATTCTTTTGTGATCAGGTTCTCTCTCTCCTTCGGAGTTTTGTCCGGATATCTGTCTTCCAGTTCCTGAGTCGTGATAAATGTTACATCATCCGGCAAATGTTTCACTGCCTGCGGGTATTTGTACCACACCTCATGTTCCATATGTTTGATAATTTTAAAGATATGACGTACGGTTGTCTTTAATGTCTCTTCTGTTCGGTCCACCTTACGGATAACTTTTTCCCAGTCCCACTGGTCAACATAGCAGGAATGAAGGTTATCAAGTTCCTCATCGCGCCGGATAGCGTTCATGTTTGTGTAGAGTCCTTCGCCTGGCTCAAAGTCATATTTTTTGAGAGCCATACGTTTCCATTTTGCAAGAGAATGTACAACTTCTACTGTCTCTCCCGGAATTCCGGCAACATCAAACTGTACCGGTCTTTCAACTCCATTCAGGTTATCATTAAGACCACTGCTCTTCTCAACAAAAAGCGGTGCTGAGATACGCTCCAGATTCATTTCTTTTCCGAATTCTCTCTGGAATGTATCACGGATATACTTAATTGCCTCCTGTGTCTCGCGCACGGTCATGTGTGGATCATAATTTTCTGGTAATATTAAACTCATGTCTATTTCTCTCCTCCAAATAATTGTTGTGCATAATAAACGGACTGCATCGCATCTTTTCCGTAGAAATCTGCTCCAATCATATCCGAATAATCCTGATTCAGTACCGCTCCGCCAACCATCACCTTACATTCTGGTTTTTTCTTGCGAAGCTGTCTGATCGTCTCTTCCATGCTGACTACAGTTGTAGTCATCAGGGCGCTTAATCCCACCAGTCTGACGTCTTCCTTTATTGCTGTCTCGACAATCTCCTCCGGCGGAACATCTTTCCCAAGATCGATCACATCAAAGCTGTAATTTTCAAGAAGAACTTTTACAATATTCTTGCCAATATCATGAATATCTCCTTTTACGGTAGCAAGAATGACTTTATCTTTAGCCTGCTCGCTCTCACCGCTCTTGGCAAGTTCATCTTTCAAAACTGCAAATGCTATCTTTGCTGCATCGGCACTCATCAGAAGCTGTGGCAAAAATACGGTTCCTTTTTCAAATCCTTTTCCGACCTGGTCAAGTGCCGGGATCAATTCCTCGTTAATAATATCCAGTGGAGCTTTATCTTTCACAAGCTCTGCTGTTATGTGATGTGCTTCTTCCTTCAGGCCTTTCTCAATGGCAGTCTTAAGCGTCATCTCCGCCTTTGTGGCAGGTGTCACAGCCTGCACTTTCTGACTTCCATACTGTTCAATATATTTCTCACAATTTTCATCATAATTCATCAGCGCACAGAAAGAATAATAAGAACGCATCATATCCTCTGAAAGTGGATTAATGATTCCCGCGCTTAAGCCTGACTGCATTGCCATAGTATAGAAATTTGAGTTCACTGCCGGTCTGTATGGAAGCCCAAAGGAAATGTTTGATACACCAAGTACCGCACAAACTCCATATTTTTCTCGTACCTGTCTCAAAGCTTCCAGCGTAGTGATTGCTCCTGTCGGCTCAGAACTGATCGTCATACAAAGAACATCAATTACAATATCTTTCTTATCGATACCATATTTCTTTGCCTCTTCGATAATTTTGCCTGCAACCTTTACACGCCCTTCGGCTGTTGCCGGAATTCCATCTTCATCGAGAGTAAGACCGACAACCACCCCGCCATATTTCTTAATCAGTGGAAATACTGCATCCATGGAACTTTGTTTTCCATTGACAGAGTTGACCATTGGCTTTCCGTTGTAAATTCGCATAGCTGCTTCCAGAGCACTTATATCTACCGTATCAATTTGAAGCGGAAGACTCGTTACACTTTGAAGCTCCTGCACCACCTCACGCATCAAAGCCGGTTCATCTATATCTGGAAGCCCTACATTGACGTCCAGGATATGTGCTCCTGCATCCTGCTGTGAAATAGCTTCTCTTAATATATAATCAATATCATGGTCTTTGAGTGCCTGTTTGAATTTCTTCTTACCTGTTGGATTGATTCTCTCTCCGATGATCATCGGTTTCCCGCCAAGTTCCACAGCTCGCCCATAGGAGGATACGATTGTCCGGTTCTTAAATTCTTTTCCAGGCCGGTCTGTAATGTCCCTCTGATCTTTCGTTGCTTCCACCATGGCACGGATGTGTGCCGGAGTTGTTCCGCAACAGCCGCCGATCAGACTGGCACCACGTTTCAGGATTTCAGCCATGAATCTCCCGAATTCTTCAGGTTCTACGTCGTAATACACCTCTCCGTCTTTTTGTTTTGGGAGCCCGGCATTCGGCTTAACAATGACGGGAACAGAAGCATATTGTAAAATTTCATCCAGAATCGGCATCATCTGCTCCGGTCCCATGCCGCAGTTGATTCCAAGTGCGTCTACGCGGAGACCTTCCAGCATTGCTACAACCGATGGAACATCTCCTCCGGTCAGTAGTTTTCCTTTGTCATCAAAGATCATAGTTGCAAATACCGGAAGTGAAGTATTCTCCTTTGCAGCAAGTACTGCTGCCTTCACTTCATAAGTATCACTCATCGTCTCTATATGGATCAGATCAGCACCTGCTTCTTCGCCAAGTCTTGCCACCTCTGCAAACGCCTGATATGCATCTTCAAAATCCAGATCCCCCATTGGCTTTAAGAGTTTTCCTGTCGGTCCGATATCAAGTCCTACATAAGTCTCTCTGCCATCTTTGACACCTAGTTTTGCTCCTTTTCTCACATTTTCAATTGCTGCTTTTACGATTTCATCTAATTCATGTCTGGAATCATGAAATTTCAGTGCATTTGCGCCAAATGTGTTACTTAGCACAATATCACTTCCAGCCTCATAATACTGTCTTGCGATATCAATCATATCATCTGCACGTTCCAGGCTCCATGTTTCTGGCAATTCTCCCGGTTTTAATCCCCGCTCCTGCAGAAGAGTTCCGGTCCCCCCGTCAAAATATATGAGTTCTTTCCCTAATCTGTCTAATATCATTCATTAATTCCTCCGGTAAATACAATCTTTTTTACTGCAGGATTCGCATCCTTCTTCATGACAGTGAACCTCTTCCCTGCCAAGTCCAATAACTGCTGTTACTGATTTCGTCGGTGTCAGCATACTGCTTTCAGTCATAGTAAGTCCGATCTTCTTTGCACAATCCAGCATTCCGAGAATATCCTTTTGGTGTAAAATACTGAAATCACCGTATCCCGGGCTAAATCTCGGACGCAGGAAATATCCCTGTGAGGTCATCTCTTCTTTCAGACTTTTCTGCCAGTTATTTAAATATTCCTCCAACATTGCTGCTGCACAGGCCTGTAAAACAACTGTTCTGGACATTTCTGTCAGAGAATAACGCTTCATCAGCATATCAACTTCTACTCCAAGTGTTGCACCAAGCATCACGACCTGGGTACAACCTTTCATATTCTTTGCCAGATTCCTGCTTGTAATTTCAAGTCCTTCAATATTCAAGTGTTCTTCGTCCGATACCTTTAACTCAAAGATGCGATAGACGATTCTCCTCTTAGCGACCCGTTCCAGGTCTTCAAATGAATCCCGGATCAAGGCTAACGTCTGATCGTCTACCGCATGTTTTCCATATCCAAGATAACGGACCGCTTCTAATGTCCTTTTATCCATGTTCCAACATCCAGTCTAATCTTCTACTTTTAATATTGCTGACAGGTTATTCATGATTGCTGCTGCTACATCCGGTTTATTCATAGAATACACATGAATGTGATTGATACCATTGGCGATCAGGTCAATAATCTGATCTGTTGCATACGCGATTCCCGCCTGCTTCATTGCCTCAGGATCATCTCCAAACCGATCGATAATTGCCAGGAATCTCTGCGGAACTGCTGTCCCGGATAATTCCATAGAACGTCTTAACTGCTTTTTATTCGTAATTGGCATGATTCCCGGAAGTACCGGAACCAAAATTCCTTTTTCACGTATACGATAAAGGAAATTATAAAAAATATTATTATCAAAAAACATCTGTGTTGTCAGAAAATCAACTCCACAGTCTACTTTCGTCTTCAGATTGCTGATATCGTCTTTCTTATGCTCCGTCTCCACATGGCCTTCCGGATAACATGCCGCCCCGATGCAGAAATCTCCCTGCTGTTTGATATCTTCAATCAGTTCACATGCATAACGATATTGGTTCGGAAGTGGAAATGCATTATCTTTCGGAATATCTCCGCGAAGCGCTAATATATTATCAATGTTCTTTTCTTTTAACTTATCAATGACCTGATGTACTTCTTCTCTTGTAGACGATACGCACGTCAGGTGCGCCAGACTTGTTACTCCAAAATCATCTTTGATATGAGATGCAATACTTACAGTGTTCTTACTGGTTCCACCGCCTGCTCCATAAGTTACACTAATAAACGACGGCTTTAATGCCGCAATCTTCTCAGCAGCGGAAAGCACACTGTCATATCCTGCATCTGTCTTCGGTGGAAAGATTTCAAATGAAACCTGTGGTGTCTGATCTTTTAAAATGTCTCTTATCTTACATGTCATCGTATAATTCCTCATACTGTTTTGCAGAACTGTTCCATGAAAAATCCTTACTCATTCCCCGTTCTACAATCTTATTCCAGTCTCTCTTCTTGTCGTAATATATTTTTTCTGCATAACGCACAGTTGCCATCATCTCATGTGCATTATAATTTGCAAAGCTGAATCCTGTTCCAGTCTTCTCATATTCATTATATGGCTCTACCGTATCCTTAAGTCCGCCAGTCTCTCTGACAATCGGAACCGTTCCATATCTAAGGCTCATAAGCTGACTCAGACCACAAGGCTCAAACAGTGACGGCATCAGAAATGCATCACATGCCGCATAGACCTTGTGAGACATTGCCTCTGAATAATAAATATTCGCAGATACTTTATCCGGATATTTCCATGCATAGTGACGGAACATATTCTCATACTGCTCCTCACCTGTTCCAAGCGCAACAATCTGAATTGCATCCTGACACAGTTCATCCATCACACAGGCGATCAGATCAAATCCCTTCTGATCTGTCAGTCTGGATACGATACCAATCATCAGCTTCTTATGGTCCTGTGCAAGTCCAAGCTCTTTTTGAAGTTCAATTTTATTCTTAATCTTCTCTTTCCGGAAATTCTCTACACTGTAATTCCTGTAAATATCCTTATCTGTCTGCGGATTATATACATCATAGTCGATTCCATTCACAATACCGGAAAGGCTTGCCGACCTGGCCTGCATCAGCCCTTCCAGCTTTTCTCCGTAAAACGGAGTCTTAATTTCCTCTGCATAGGAGCTGCTGACAGTTGTCACTTTATCTGCATAGACGATACCGCCCTTTAACATATTGGCATCATCATAAGATGTCAGCTTGTCCGGTACAAAATAATACTCCGGAAGTCCGGTAATGTCACGCACTTTTTTTGCATCCCACATCCCCTGGAACTTCAGATTATGTATCGTCATCACAGTCTTGATTCCGCGGTAATATTCATTGGAATACCGAAAATTATCCAGAAATATCGGAATCAGTCCCGTCTGCCAGTCATGGCAGTGAATGATGTCCGGTCTGAAATCAATGACCGGAAGAGCACTCAATACTGCCTTTGAGAAAAATGAAAACTTCTCAACATCTGTATACATCTCTCCATATGGTGCAAAACCATTAAAATAAAATTCATTATCGATAAAATAAAAGGTGACTCCTTCATACTCTGTCTCCAGAACCCCGACATACTGTGTCCGCCAGCCAAGATCCATATAAAAATGCGTCTTATACTGAAGCTTTTCCTTCCAGGATTCTTTCATACACATATACTTTGGAAGCATGACTCTTACATCATATTTTTCTTTATCAAAGAATTTCGGTAAAGAACCTGCCACATCTGCCAGACCTCCGGTCTTAATAAATGGCACTGCTTCTGAAGTGGCAAAGAGTATTTTTTTCATAGTGATTTCCTCCCGATTCCACGATATATGAATCATTATACAGTATTTTTTTTCAGAAGAAAAGCCTTTTATCTATGTTTATATTCTAAACGTATCGTATCTGCGATAAGTGCGATGAATTCAGAATTGGTCGGTTTCCCTTTTCCACCATTCACAGTATATCCAAACAGCTCGTCCAGAGTATCTAATTTTCCTCTGCTCCACGCCACTTCAATTGCGTGACGGATTGCACGTTCCACACGGCTTGCCGTCGTCTGATGCATCTTTGCAACAGTCGGATATAATACTTTTGTCACTGCATTTAATACATCCATATCTTCAATTGCCATAAGAATCGCATCTCTCAGATAATGATATCCTTTGATATGCGCTGGAATCCCTATCTCATGTATCATATCCGTTACACGATTTTCCAGATTTATCTTCGGCTCCGAAGCTTCTGCATTTCCAACCGGTGCAAATGATTTTGCTTCCGGCACATGATATTTTCCAGCTTCACGGATCTTGTCCAGCACCATCTGATTACTGAACGGTTTCAGAATATAGTAAGAAGCACCTTTACGAAATGCATCTTCTGTAATCCGCTCCTGTCCCACTGCAGTGATAATAATAAAACTTGGATGTTTTCTGATATCACGATCCCGATTCACGGTATCCATAACACTTAATCCGTCCATTTTCGGCATAATCAGATCTAATAGTACAACATCTGGCTGTTTTTCCTTAATCAGTGTATATACATCTTCCCCATTATTGGCTTTCCCAACCAGCTTCATCTCTTTGTTATTTTCAATCATTTCGCCAAGCAGATCCAGAATTCTCTCATTATCGTCTGCGATTGCAACAGCTATTTCTCCCATATTCCAAAATCCTCCTCGATTTTATTTCTCGTTGGATTTTATTATAATTTTCTCCTTTTTTCGAATCAAGAAATTGCTGTCGGAAAGTTCTATCACTTCTCGACACGGTATTTTTTATTCCGACTCATTTATCATAGATTCTGCAAAAATGCCATAACCTTTTGTCGGATTGTTGACAAAAACGTGAGTTACTGCGCCGATTAGTTTTCCGTTCTGGAGGATTGGACTGCCGCTCATTCCCTGGATGATCCCGCCCGTCTCATCCAAAAGCGATGGATCTGTCACTTCGATTGTCATACTTTTATTTACTTCGCCCGACCACAGATTGACTTGTGTGATTAAAATATCATATTCTTTTATTTCTCCATCCACAGCACAGCGAATGATAGCAGGCCCTTCTTCTACCTCTTCTTTTTTTGCCAGTTGTACCGGAGTCTGATTTGCGAACAGGACATCAACCCGGTCAATCGTTCCAAAAATTCCTGCCTCTGTATTCTTCTTTATTTTTCCAAGCACGTTATAATTATTATAAACAATGATTCCTTCCATACCACCAGGTGTCCCATTCACACCTTTTTGGATTTCCTTAACACTTGTCAGATATAGTGTTCCATCGGAAATATTAAGAAGCTCCCCTGTATCGATATCATGGATTCCATGTCCCAGCGCGCCAAAATGACTGTCCGAGTCCAGATAAGTAATGGTCCCAAGTCCTTGTGCATTATCCCGCACCCAGATTCCGAGTTTTTTCGTCCCATCTTCACACTGGATCATATCCATTTTTACATGAATCGTCTCCCCCTTCCTGCAAATATCTAATTTTGCTTTTTGTTCCGAGAAGGAACTTACTGCTTCGACCAGTTCATTTTTAGTATTGATATCTTTGCCGTTAAATCCAGTGATGTAATCTCCGGCTTTTACAATATGAAGCGCCGGTTCATATTCTGAACCGTCTTCCCCTTTGATTTTCTGTGTATCCAATACCATAACACCTTTTGTTTTCATATAAATCCCTACCGGCATGCCACCTGGAATTACCAGGTCTTCTTCAGAGGTCTGAGCGCTCACCTCTCGCCTCATGGCATCTTTTTTCTGCTCGATCAAAAGATAGCTTCCACCTACCGATATAAAAAACACCAATGCCATAATTAAAATTCGCCGATACCAATACTTTTTCATACACTCTGATCCTCCCATGTTTTTTACAAAAAAATCTCAATCAGCATCCTGCCGGAGGCTATATCAGATGAGTATGGACTTTCTGCCACTGATACTGATTTTTTTGCTTGCCATCTACAACGGTGGAAAGCATCTCACATCTGATATAAATAAAGACAAGTGTCCCTCAATCAGAACACCTGTCTTAGTATGTGTATTATTTGAATTTCAATTCTTTTATTTTTTGATCTGCGCTGCCAGTTCCTGCATTTCTTTTGCATTCTGTCTGACCGTGTCCGTAATCTTAGCACCGCCAAGAATTCTCGCCAGTTCATCGGTAGATTCTTCCGCCTTAAGTTCCCTGATAGATGTCTTTGTCTGACCATCTGACACATTTTTTTCGATCATAAAATGATGATCTGCCATGGCCGCAATCTGTGCCAGATGTGTAATACAGATGACCTGATGCTTTCTGCCGATCAACGCCATCTTCTCAGACACTTTCTGTGCTGTTCTTCCACTTATCCCCACATCGATCTCATCAAAAATCAGCGTCGGAATCTCATCCCTGTCAGCCATAACACTTTTGATCACAAGCATAATTCTGGACAGTTCTCCACCTGACGCTACTTCCACAAGCGGACGCACCGGCTGTCCGGGATTCAAAGAAATCATAAACTCTACGTCATCAGAACCATTTGCAGAATAAGAACCAGACTTTTCAAATGCAATAGAAAATTTCACATCTTCAAAATTCAGATCTGCAAGACCTTCTGTAATCGCCTGTTCCATAATCTGCGCCTGCTCTTTTCGGATCTTCGTCAGCTTCTTTGTCACTTTCTCAAGCTTCTGCTCTTTTTGTTCCAAATCTCGCTTTAAATCCGCAATATAATTCTCATAATCTTCCAGTTTTTGTATCTTTTTCTGTTGTTTTATTCCATAATCCAGAATTCCTGCAATATCCGTGCCATATTTCGTCTTCAAACGGTTGATCTCATTAAGGCGCTCAGTAATTGTCATATAATCTTCTTCTGAGAACTCCAGACTATCCTGATAATCGGAAAGATCATGATTAAAATCATTTAACAGACTGTCTATCTCCATCAGCTGGCTGTACAGATTTCCTGCTGTCTCATCAAGATTACTGACTGGTGCCAGCTCCCGGATCGCGCGGCTCAGGCATTCGCTTGCACTTCCGGCTTCCCCACTCGTATAAGCATACGAAGCCGCAGTACTCTCAGCAATCTTTCGTCCATTTTCCATGCGTTTGAAGGTTGTCTCCAGTTCTTCATCTTCTCCTTCTTTTAACATGGCATCTTCAATCTCAGATACTTCAAATTTTAAGAAATCCAATTCTTTTGCACGGCTTGATTCGTCCATATCAGCCTCATCCAGAGTCTTTTTACATGTACGATATTCCTGATAAGCCGAAGCAGCCTGTTTTTTTATATCTGCAAGATAATCCCACGCAAATGCATCGACAAACCCGAGATGATTCTTTTTATATAACAGAGACTGATGTTCATGCTGCCCGTGAATATCGATCAGAATAGCAGCTACTTCCTTTAAAACAGCAATTGTTACAGTCTCACCGTTAATCCGGCTTACACTTCTGCCATCCATTAATTTCCGGCTCAAGATCAAAAGGCCATCCTCCGGATAAATACAAAGTTTCTCCAAAGCTTTCAGACGGCTTTTTTCCGTCACAGTAAAGACCAGCTCCACCAGTGCATAATTCTCCCCCTGACGGATCAGATCTTTTGTGTATCTTCCACCCAGTGCCAGATTTACAGAACCCAAAATAATAGATTTTCCTGCTCCCGTCTCACCGGTCAGAATATTTAACCCTTCTGCAAATTCTACTTCTATCTCATCAATCAATGCCAGATTCTTTACGTGTAAACTCTGTAACATCTATTCCTCCTGCCGAACAATTTTACGAATCTTATCCATCACCTTCGGAGTATCCTCTGTCGTGCGGATTGCACACATAATTGTGTCGTCTCCGGCAATACTTCCCACGACCTCGCTCCAGTTCATAGCATCAATAGCCAGGCATACAGCCATCGCCATTCCAGCCACCGTCTTGATGACCAGAATATTCTGTGCCATATCCATCGACATATATCCGTCTCTTAAAACACGGATATATTTTTCACTCATGCCATTGCCACTTTCCTGATGCAGCGCATATTTCTGTTTGCCGTTCTCAGCTGGAATCTTGGTAAGTTTCAAATCCCGGATATCTCGGGACACCGTTGCCTGAGTCACTTTAAATCCTTCCCGGTTCAGATAATCTGCCAATTCCTCCTGGGTCTCAATATGATATTTGCCAATCAGTTCAATGATCTTAGCATGTCTGTTTACTTTCATATCTCTAATTTCCTTTCATCTTCCTTCGAAGCGTTTCCAGAAAACTATCCTGGTTCAATTTTATAATTCTTGTCTGGGCTTCTGCCTTGCGGATCTCTACCATATCACCGGAAGTCAGCTCCACTTCATCCACACCGTCAAATGCCACGTATGCCTCATCTGGGATTCCATGTTTTCCTTCTCCGATCTGTATCACGATCTCATCTTCTGCTGACAATACAATACTGCTTGTATTTAACGCATGCGGACAGATTGGTGTGATCACGATCATGGATGCCGTCGGCTCTACGATCGGACCTCCCGCTGCAAGGTTATACGCCGTAGATCCTGTCGGGGTAGATATGATCACTCCATCTGCTTCATAGGAGTTCAACAATTCTCCATTTACAAAAAGTCGGAAATGAACGACTCGAATAGCCCCTTTTCTTGCAACTACAATATCATTCAAAGCCAGATCCATTCGCTCTCCGTCAAAACTGCCTTCTAACATCATTCGTTTTTCTACCGTATATCTGCCTTTCACAACACGTTCCAGAGCTCCCTCAATATTCGTTAACTCTACTTCTGTCAGATATCCTAATGTTCCCATATTGACTCCCAGAATCGGGACATCTCTGCCACGCAGAGCACGCGCCACCTCAATAAAACTTCCGTCACCCCCAATAACGATCGCATAATCAAGGTCCGGTGGTATCTGCTCGGAAACAATGGCATTATTCTCATCTTTTGGGCACTGCAGGCATATCTTTCCTGCCTGTGTCAGATACTCTTTGACCCGATTCGTTATTGCATAGTCTGCATCTTTGCCATCATTTGTTACAATCAACACTCTCTCTGCCATATCTTTATTCCTTTTTTGCGAGGTTTCCAAATGCCTCGTCTACAATTTTTTCAATCTGAATTTTTTCATTTATATCGCCCGGCTCTTCACATTTTTCTAACTGGACAAGATATTCAATATTTCCCTCCGGTCCTTTGATTGGTGAAAATGTAAGATCCAGCACATGAAATCCATGGGTAGACGCATAGTCCAAGATCATGGTCACAACCTCAATATGTGTACTCTTTTCGCGCACAACTCCTTTTTTACCGACTTTCTCTCTTCCCGCTTCAAACTGTGGTTTAATCAGTGCTACAATCTGTCCTTTATCTGTCAGATAATCACGAATCGGCATCAGCACTTTTGTCAGGGAAATAAAGGATACATCAATTGATGAAAAATCAACCGGCTCACCGATATCTTCCGGTGTCACATAACGGATATTCGTCTTCTCCATGCAAACTACACGCTCGTCCTGGCGAAGTTTCCAGTCTAATTGTCCATGACCTACATCAATGGCAAACACCTTGACCGCGCCATTTTGCAACATACAATCTGTAAATCCACCTGTAGAAGAACCTACATCTGTGCAGACTTTTCCTTCTACAGATACCTGAAATTCTTTCATTGCTTTTTCTAACTTAAGTCCGCCGCGGCTGACATAAGGCAGTGTATGGCCACGCACTTCAATCTTAGATTCTTCTGGGAATGTTGTTCCTGGTTTATCTTCTTTCTGGTTGTCCACATAAACATTTCCAGACATGATAATGGCTTTTGCTTTTTCTCTGGACGCGGCAAGATTTCTCTTCACCAGCAACACATCCAAACGTTCTTTCATCTTCTATAACTCCTTATACGTCTCTATAATTTTTTCAGACATACTCTCACTGTCAATTCCTGTCATCTTACGGAGCACATCAACACTTCCATGTTCAATGTAATCATCCGGGAGTGCCAGTGTCAGGACGTGTGACGGAAGCATGTTTCGCATCACGTATTCTGATACACGCTCTCCGCATGCTCCGGTCTGGACATTTTCTTCAATCACTGCAATCAGTTTGTGTGTCTGACAGACTTTTTCTATCATTGCTTCATCGATTGGTTTAATGAAACGCATATTGATAAGTGTCGGCTCATATCCTTGTTCGATCAGTTTATCTCTTGTCTTCACAGCCTCCTCGAACATATGACCGACGCTTAAAATTGCAATTTCTTTTCCTTCAAAGATCCATTCGCTCTTTCCGTAACTGATCTTTTCCCGGCATCCTTCATATCCGTCGTAAGCCTTTCCTCTCGGATAGCGGATTGCCACAGGCGAATTCATCTGAAGCGCAAACCGTAACATATCGGCTAATTCCCATTTATTCTTCGGTGACATAACGGTCATATTGGGAATATTGGATAAAAATGACAGATCAAATATTCCCTGATGAGTCTCTCCATCGCTTCCGACAAGCCCCGCACGAT
Source organism: Dorea sp. 210702-DFI.3.17 (assembly GCF_020560825.1). Lineage (NCBI taxonomy): Bacteria > Bacillati > Bacillota > Clostridia > Lachnospirales > Lachnospiraceae > Dorea > Dorea sp. 210702-DFI.3.17. The sequence goes on along the minus strand of NZ_JAJCNB010000001.1, from coordinate 23,725 downwards.
CTACCCCGAATACCACCGGGAGATTCTGCAGTGCCACATCGTGGATTAACTGATCATATCCTCTCTGTAAAAATGAAGAGTAAACTGCAAATACAGGCTTTAATCCTCCTGCTGCCAGTCCCGCAGCAAATGTTACACCGTGTTCTTCCGCAATTCCAACATCAAAAAAACGATTCGGATAATGCTTCTTAAATCTAGCAAGTCCGGTTCCATCTGCCATGGCAGCTGTGATTGCCACAATGTCTGGATTTCTGGATGCCTCGTCACAAAGCACTTTACCAAACACATCTGTATAAGTATCTCCGTCTTTTTTTGCAAGTACCTTACCGCTTTCTATGTCAAAAGGTCCGATCCCGTGAAATTTATCCGGTGCTGTCTCTGCTGGTTCATAGCCCTTTCCTTTTGTTGTCATAACATGAAGGAGTACCGGACCTTCCACTTTCTTCGCTTCCTTAAGAGCTTTGCAGAGCATTGGTAAATTATGTCCCGGAATCGGTCCCAGATAAGTAATTCCCATATCCTCAAAAAACATGCCCGGTACCACGAGCTGCTTGATACTGCTCTTCGTCTTCCGGATATGCTCAATCATGCGGTCTCCCATGACCGGCACCTGCTGCAAAGCATTTGTCACACCTTTTTTCAGTCCGGTATAGATATCTGCCGTCCGGAGATTTGCCAGATATCTGGACATTCCGCCAACATTTTCTGAAATGGACATATGATTGTCATTGAGTACCACAATAAAATTCGTCTTCAGATTCGATGCATTGTTCAGCGCCTCATATGCCATACCTCCGGTCAGAGAGCCATCGCCGATCACAGAGATAACGGTATAATCTTCATGTTTTAAATCTCTTGCTCTCACATAACCAAGTCCTGCAGAAATCGAAGTAGAGCTGTGTCCTGTATCAAATGCATCACACTGGCTTTCTTTTCTCTTCGGGAATCCGCTCATACCGCCGTAACTTCTTAAATCTTCAAATCCTTCTTTTCGTCCGGTCAGTAATTTATGTGTATAGGACTGGTGTCCAACGTCCCAGATAATCTTATCCTTTGGCAGATCACAGATCAGATGTAATGCCATCGTAAGCTCTACAACACCAAGATTGGAAGCCAGATGTCCTCCTGTCTTACTGACCTTCTCTACAAGGAATTCACGGATCTCTCCTGCAAGGCACTCCAATTCCTCGCTGTTTAGTTTTTTTATGTCATTTTCCTTTTGTATTCGTTCCAGCATACTGGTCCCCCTCTATTTTTTCCTGTGAATCAGCTCCATAAGCAATTCTTCCAGATATGGATTCTCATTCGGAAGTGTCCGAAGCAGGCTGATCGCCTCTTCCGATTTTTCTTCGACCACTTTCTTTGCATCGTCAATGCCAAGTAATGTTACATAAGTAGTCTTCTCATTCTTTTCATCACTATGTATCGGTTTGCCAAGTTCTTCCTGGGTGCTTATCACATCGAGAATATCATCTTGCACCTGGAATGCCAGTCCAACAAGGCTTGCAATACGCTCTACCGTCTTTACCTCTTCCTTGCTTGCTCCACCAAGAATTGCTCCGATCATCATAGCAGCTTCGATAAGTGCTCCGGTTTTCAATTCGTAGATCGTATCTAACACATCTTTTGAAACAGCATGCCCGGTCTCTTTTACATCGATGACCTGACCTCCAAGCATTCCGTAAATTCCGGCTTTCTCACCAAGTACGCGGATTGCATTTCCGATTGTCAGACTATCTTCCGGTTCCAGAACAAATGCTTTGACTGCTGTCTCAAATGCGTAATTCAACAAAGCGTCTCCCGCCAGAATCGCCATGTCTTCTCCATATACAACATGCGTCGTCTTACGCCCTCTTCGATATTCATCATTATCCATTGCCGGAAGGTCATCATGTACAAGAGAATATGTATGAACCATCTCAATCGCTGCCATAAATGGCTCAATTACTTTTGAGTGACCGCCGAACAAAGTATAAGTCTCCTTCATCAACATCGGACGAAGTCTCTTTCCTCCGGCCAGAAGACTATATTCCATAGCTTCCATAATAATTTTCTGGTATCCCTTTTGCTTTGGCAGGTAATTCTGCAGAGAATCTTCAATCTCCCTGACTTTCTGCTCTTTTTGTACTTTAAAATCAAGATTCAAACTCATGTGTCTCTCCTTCACTATCCAATACAAGCATCTGCTTTTCGATTTTATCCATCTTGTCATTGCATGCCTTTAACATATCAATGCCCTGATGATACATCTGAAAAGAATCTTCCAGAGATACTTCCGGCTCCTCCATAGCCTGGATCAGTTTATCCAGTTCCTGAAACATCTCATCCAGTGTTTTTTCTTCCTTAGCCATGGCGCTCCTCCTTTACACTCTCTACTATCATCTGAATGGATCCATCTGTCACATATGCCGACAGATGATCACCACATCTGACCTGTTCGATACTTCGGACTGCTTTTTTGTCCACATCTTCAATATATGCATATCCCTGATTCAGTTTCTGAAGTGGGGATAATCCTTTCATCTGTTCCATATAAACTGCAAACCGGTGTCTGTACTGCTCTACTTTGCGATGCAGCAGTATATGCAGCTTTTCTTCTGTATCCGCCAGTCTCTGCCTGTCTTCTTGAAGCTTATGCTCAGGGTGCAGATACTTTAACTTCGTCTCATACTTCTCGATTCGAAGTCTAGATACCTCCATTTTTCTTCGCAGATAGCCCTGTAACTGACTTCTTCTTACATCCACCTGTTCCTGTGTCTTCCAGTAATCATACACTGCCAGTTCTGCTGCTGCAGAAGGAGTCGGTGCTCGAAGATCTGCCACATAATCTGCAATAGTCGTATCCGTCTCATGCCCTACCGCAGAAATCACCGGTGTCCGGCAGTAAAAAATTGCTCTTGCAACTTCTTCCTCGTTGAACGCCCACAAATCTTCAATGGATCCGCCGCCTCGTCCGACAATGATCACATCTATGTCATCCTGATCCAACATACGTATACCTTTTACAATGCTCTCTTTCGCGCCTTCTCCTTGCACAAGTGCCGGGTACAAAATAAGTTGTACAAAAGGATTCCTTCGTCTGGAAATGTTCATAATATCCCGGATCGCAGCTCCGGTCGGTGCTGTCACAACACCGATTCTTCGTGCATATGCAGGAATCGGCATCTTATATTCCGAAGCAAACATTCCCATCTCTTCCAACTCACGCTTAAGAGCCTGAAAACGCTCATAAAGAACACCTTCTCCGTCCAAACGGATTTCTCTTGCATATAACTGATAAGAACCTCCTCTTTCATAGACATTGACCTGTCCGAACACTACGATCTGCTGTCCCTCACACATACGAAAAGAGAGCCCGCCGCGCTGCCCGGCAAACATTACGCAGGCAATCGTTCCAGACTCATCTTTCAGTGAAAAATATATATGTCCTGAAGTATGGTATTTACAATTAGATACCTCGCCCTTCACATAGATACGGTTCAACATGTAATCCTGTGTAAACATGTTCTTGATGTAAGCATTCACCTGGCCTACCGTATATACATTCCGTGTCATTACACACCTCTATATTCAAGATTCGCCCGCGGGGCAACATGTAATGTTCTACTCAATCCCCCGTCAGGCGTATATCAGTCTGTTATTTATGACAGCCGGGCCAGCACACCATTGATAAATGCCGGGCCTTCATCACCACTGTATTTTTTTGCGAGCTCTACCGCTTCGTTGATTGCAACTCCTACCGGTACGTCCTCGTCATATTTCATCTCATAGACCGCAAGTCTTAAGATACTTAGATCCACCTTGTTCATGCGGCTTGTCTTCCAGCCTGTCACATGTTCATTGAGCATCTCATCAATCTCTTCAGATTTCAAGATGACGTTCAGAGCCTTGTCTCTGATATATGCCATGTCTTCCTCTTTTGGTTCCTGGTCAAGCTGTTCAAAATAAAGCTGCATCTGCTGCGGCATCTCCTGATCACTGTTAAATTCATAACTGAACACCATTCTGAAAATGTGTTCCCTCATCTCTGTTCTCTTCACTTATGCTTCCTCCGGCACATCAACTCCGGCTACACGGATATTCACGTCCGCAACCTCAAGTCCTGTCATATTTTCAATTGCAGCTTTTACCTTCTCCTGCACTTTTGCTGTAATATCTTTAATACTGTATCCATAGCTCATATTAAGAGCCAGTGTCACAGTCACGATGCCGTCCAGGACATCTACTTTTACACCTTTGGATAAAGATTTCATTCCAAGCTTTGCGATCAGCTCTCTTGTTGCATTCCCTGCCATAGAAGAAACACCTTCTACTTCCATAGCTGCAAGTCCTGCAATAATTGCTACAACTTCATCGGCAATCTTTACTTCGCCCAGATTCTCATCTGACTTTATTGTATAAGTTTTCTTTTCTTCTTTACTCATATCTACCAATCCTTTCGGTTTTTCTATACGTCCTTTTTAAGCATTTTACCACATTCGCATACATTTGCAAAGGTTCACGGTAAATATTTACAAACCTTATCGGGCAAATTCAGTCAGAACCAGTCCATCGTTACGCTCCTGGGTCATGCGGATACTCCACTCATTGACAAAAAGAAGAAGCGGACGGTCTTTTAAATCCTTCACTTTCTTCATATCAGAAGTACCTGAAAGTTTTGCAAGATCGAAGTCCTGCGGATTATCAATCCAGCGGATATACTCATATGGCAGATTCTCCAGTCTGATATCTACGTTATATTCATTCTCCAGACGATATTTTAAAACATCAAACTGCAAAACTCCTACAACTCCTACAATGATCTCTTCCATACCTGTATTAAACTCCTGGAATATCTGGATCGCACCTTCCTGCGCAATCTGATTAATTCCTTTGATGAACTGTTTACGTTTCATCGTATCGACCTGACGCACTCTTGCAAAATGTTCCGGTGCAAAAGTCGGGATTCCTTCATAACTGAACTTGTCAGAGGAGGTTGTCAATGTATCTCCGATTGAGAAAATCCCCGGATCAAAGACACCGATAATATCTCCACCGTAAGCTTTATCCACCATGTGGCGCTCACTGGCCATCATCTGCTGTGGCTGGGAAAGTCGTACTTTCTTGCCTCCCTGCATATGGAATACATCCATACCTGCCTCGAATTCTCCGGAACAGATACGCATAAATGCGATACGGTCACGGTGTGCTTTATTCATATTTGCCTGAATCTTAAATACAAATGCAGAAAAATCGCCTTCTTCCATCGGGTCGATCTCACCTTTATCAGACTTTCTTGGAAGCGGTGATGTAGTCATCTTAAGGAAATGCTTCAAGAATGTCTCTACTCCAAAGTTCGTCAGAGCAGATCCGAAGAATACCGGTGAAAGTTCTCCTTTACTTACCATCTCCTGATCCAGTTCTGCTCCGGCTCCATCCTGAAGTTCAATCTCTTCCTCCAGCTTTGCTTTCTGCTCTTCACTGATGAGTCCATTCAGGGAAGGATCGTCGATTGGCACAATCTGCACTTCTCCCTGTGTCGTACCCTTTCTTGTATCTGAGAATAATTCCACACTCTTTGTAGCACGGTCATAGACACCGCGGAACTCCTTACCGGAACCGATCGGCCAGTTGACCGGGCAGGTCGCGATTCCCAGTTCATTTTCAATATCATCTAATAGTTCAAATGTATCCATCGCCTCACGGTCCATCTTATTGATAAATGTAAAAATCGGAATATGGCGCATCGTACATACTTTGAACAGCTTTCTTGTCTGTGCCTCAACACCCTTGGATGCATCAATGACCATGACCGCAGAATCTGCTGCCATCAGAGTACGGTATGTATCCTCTGAGAAGTCCTGATGTCCCGGTGTGTCCAGAATGTTGATACAATATCCTCCATAATTGAACTGCAATACAGAAGAAGTAACTGAAATACCTCTTTCTTTCTCAATTTCCATCCAGTCAGAAACTGCATGTTTTGATGTTGCTTTTCCCTTTACACTTCCCGCCTGATTGATTGCCCCTCCATATAGCAGAAACTTCTCAGTCAGAGTCGTCTTACCGGCATCCGGATGGGAAATGATCGCAAATGTTCGTCTTTTCTCAATCTGTTTCTTAACATCGTCCTTTATCTTTGACATATATTTGAATTCTCCTATCTAAACTGTCCCATCTTCACACTTCATATCTACATCATATTTTTTACATTTATTAAAGTTATGAACAAATGTGGACTTATCTCATGTTTCAATCAGCGACATACATTATAGCATAAGGAGACATTTTCCTCAACGAAAATTTGGCGGCTGTAGATAGCCGCCTTATCGCAAAGTAACAAGTCTGCGTAAATCGATTATTTTCCTTCTGCATATACTGGAGTGATTACAATATTCTGCGCTGCCACGCCTGTTTTCCTTGTTACAATGTCTTCAATCTGAGCCCGGTTTGCTTCCGTCAGTTCTGATGCATTGACAACAACGTCTGCAGAGTCCTCTGAAATACTGACTACAGAATCAAGAAAGCCTTTTGACGCCAGCATTGTCTCTGCTGCCGTTTCTTTTTCTGCGATCTCTGTCATGGCTACCATCTGCGCCACAGCGTCCTGCTTCTGGGCATCACTTAAAGAGTCACTGTCAATGATGCTCTGAAGCGTCTCCTTGTTCTTGGCACGCACCTGTTCTCTTGTGACCTTCGCCTGTGCAGCCACTGCCTGAGCATCCCCTGAAGTTAAGACCGCTTCGCCTGGATTGCCATCTACTTCGCCTTCATCGCCGTCCTGGCTTTTGATATCCCCGGAAGCACTGGCAACATCTTCATCAGAAATATCCAGAAGTTCTTTATTCGCAAGGTCACTGCCTGCCTCCTTCGTATTCTGAGATCCCGGTAATAATCTTCCGGAATAATTCAGATATCCTGCTGCTGCGATCATCACTGCAAGAGCCGCAATGATCAATTGATTCTTTTTTAAGATTCGCTTCACTTACTTCACCCTCCCGCCTTTCATTATTCTAATCTTATGCGTGTCTATCTCAAATAATGCCTGCACAGCTTCCGTAATATTTTTTACGACTACTGCATCGTCTCCGCCCGGCGCAATCACAATCACACCTTGTGCTTGAGGGGAAAGCTCCTTGCTGACATAAGGCTCCTGTACACCGGAAGTACTGCTTCCACTATTATAGACTGTCGTCTCCTGCGTGTCATGGCTGCTCGTTGTCCTGCTGCCTCCCTGACTGTCCTTCTCGGACACATTTTCCTCATTGGACTTTCTGTCCTTTTCAACCACCTTTTCACCATCAGACTTCCAGGTAATCATCACCTGCACCTGTCCCGCCCCGTCAATCTGGGAGAGAATCCGTTCCAGTCGTTCTTCCATATAAGCTGTATACTCACTCTGCTTTGTCGTTCCGACACTGCTTTTTGACGAATTGGCCAGTGTTTTCTTAGTTCCAGTATTGCTGTCTTTCTTAGTTCCGGCAGGAATTGAAATCACGAGTAAAAGAATTCCCACCAAAAACACGATAAGAAGCTGGTCTTTTTTTAACTTTCCATGCTTTAAATGTTCAAACACCTTACGGATTTTCACTGCCGTGTCCGATTCGGATCTCCTCCACCTGGATTCCACCGGGCTCTCCCCCTTCCACGTTTTCACTTAGCTCATCTTCTGCATTTCTATTATCCTGAGATTTCATCACAGATTCCAATCCGGAAGTATTCTTTAACATCTCCTCTACCTGTGTCTCCATTGCATCATACTGATCCTGAAACTGAACAAATAGATCATCTGAAGTAAAGAATTTTATCACAGGCGATGCTATCAGAATGATCAGCACCAGTCCTGTAAAAAAATGAATGTACTTGCGGTCTTTCTCTCCTGGGACAAGCTGTAATACTGCCGTCATAAAAATCAGATATCCAGCCAGTTTCCACACCCAGTCATAACATTCCTGAACCACTTGTTTCCCCTTCCTGTTTCTGTCTTATGTCTTTTCACAGTTTCATTTTACTGTAAAGCTTTTATGTTGTCCCAGTAGATGCCGCCACCAGTATAATTGTAATAAGGAACAACATTCCTACTGTAAACACTGCCCGGATCAAAAGCCTCATACCTTCTCCTACAGTCTCCATACATCCAATAATCCGGACATCTGATACCGGCTGCATCAGAGCTGCCGCCAGTTTATAAAGAAGTGCGATTGCCCCTATCTGTACAATCGGCATCAGGCAAAGAGCAAAACAGATAATCGCTCCCACTACACCTATTCCATTTTTCACAAGCACTGCCGAAGCAAAAATCACCTCTGTCACACCGCCAATCGCATCTCCGATCCCAGGTATTGCCTCAGTGCCCCTCGTCAACGCACTTCTCTTGACTGTATCCATAGCAGGACTTAAAAGGCTCTGCACCAGATTCAGCCCCACTACACCCGCCAGAATTGTCTTCATAATCCACACAAGTACAGTCTTTATCAACTCTGCCAGTTTGCTCAGATACGATTCCTTCGTCAAATAATTCAGCATACTTACTAAAATATAAATATGAATTGCCGGGAGCACCACATACTTCAGAAACATCTCTACCAGATATACAAGAAAAAGCGTCAGGCTGTAAAAAGAAATTGCAGTCACACTCCCTTTTGCGACTGCCACCGCCGGAAAATAAATAGGACCAAATACTGTCATGAACTGTATCAGATTGCTGATTCCTGCCTCCACCCAGTCCATGATGATCTGGCAGGAATTCAGACAAAATGCCACAATCAGAAAATACATCACGTAAAAGCCCGTGTCTGCTGCCTGACCATTTCCAAATGCCCGGACAAAATTCGTAAATACTGCCGTCATGATCGCCAGCATGAGAATATGTATCAGGTTCTGCCTGCTGCTCGCAAATGCATAGGAGAACTGTTCTTTAACAAGCTGCTTCAATAATTGAGCTGAAAATGTAATATCACCGGACAGAACTCCTATAAGTATTTCTTTAAAATCCAGCCTTTCCTTGGGAAAAAGTTCTTTTAATGTCTCATCAATTTCGCCGTAGTCGTACTGATCTGCAAACTGCCAGACAACACTTGAAGTCAGTGCAGTTTCATCGTTTATACCTGATTGCAGCTGTGATGCATAAACATTTCTCCCAATAAGTAACTCCATACAGAAGCACAAAAAAAGCATCCCTAATCCCACAAATCTCCGACACATAAATCTCCGGGAATTTTTCGTGAATTTTTCCACGTCCGATATTTTTCTTATCAACATACGCTCTACCCCAGAAACCCTCGTACAACCTCCAGAAGTGTCATAAGAATCGGAATACACAAAACCATGATCCCAAGCCTTGCAAATATTTCAATCTGAAGTGCAACTGACTGATATCCTGCATCTTTACAGATTGCAGACACAAGTTCCGACACATAAGTAATTCCAAGCATTTTCAATAAAATTGCGACATATGCATAATCCAAATCCAAATCCTCTTCCAACTTATCAAATGCATGGATCAATATTTCCAGATATCCCAAAATTCCGCCAAAAATTAAAATTCCCAATACAACACTTATATAAGTGCTATATTCTGTTTTCCCATTTTTAAACTGAACTGCCAGAAGAACTCCGGCAACTGCGAGAACCCCTACTTTCAAAATACTCATGTAAGATGCCGCCTTTCCTTTTCGCGCTCACTGCTCTTTTACAGTGTAAACAATCTTTGGATCGATTCAAAAAGTTCATATATGTAAGGTACAATCCAAAATAATACAAGAATCAGGCCTGCAAGGCTTGTCAGAAATGCCTGTTCCTCTCTCCCACTGTGTTTGAGCACCTGACTTATAACAGACACAAGAATTCCAACTGCTGCAATTTTGAAGATTAAATTGACACTCATAGTTACCTCCTGATTCACATTCGCAGCTCATGGTTTTTCATTTACAACTAAATATTCCTTTGTTATATCAAGAATATGGTAATCAATATGCCTGCACTTGCTCCAAGACAAATTCGCACTTTCATTCGCATTTGAATATCTTTTCTCATCTCGTCCATCTGTAATTCTATTTGTTTCAAATAACGTTCCATGGACCAGATCTGCATCTGCCGATCGGCTCCTCCAAGATTTCTGCCCAGCATTTTTAAATGGTTTAAAGCTTCCATACCAAGTCCGCTTTCCTCCAAAAAACCATTGACATTATCCTCCCATATTTCAGAAAATGTCTTTCCATCTCTTCTTTCCATCTGTATTTTCATTCCAAGCAGCCAATTTCGATATGGTGCATCCATTTTTTTCGAAAGACATTCGAACATTTCTCCAAATTCCGAGCCCGCATAACTTAATTCATTTTTCATCATTCCAATCAAATGATATATTTTTCCTAACGCCTGATAGGAGTGTTTCACTTCTTCTGCTTTCCAGATTCCAATCCCGGTCATAGAACTTACTATAAAAAGACTTCCAAGAAACTTTAACATATAGCAGTTTTTTCCTCCTGATCCTGATACAGAAGCGAACCTCTCTCATCATAAATTTCCTGAATCGTTCCTATCTGTGGCTCATTTCCAAGTAATACATAACGTTCAAATCTTTTTTCCCGTATCAGCCGATCAAATACTGGTTTCTTTTGTAGTTCCTCCATAGAATCTGCGTGAGCTGTTGCAAGCATACGGCAGCCGCAATGCATTGCATATTCAATAGCATGTACATCTTCACTCCCTCCAATTTCATCAACTGCAATGACTTCGGGACGCATCGAACGAATCAGCATGATCATTCCCTCAGCCTTTGGACACCCATCCAGTACATCTGTACGGATTCCCAGATGATTCTGTGCCACACCTCTGTAACAGCCGGCAATCTCTGAACGTTCATCGACAACACCGACAGACATTCCCTTAATAAACTCATTGCCTTCTGAAATTTGTCGTATCAGATCCCGAAGTAGTGTCGTCTTTCCACAACCTGGAGGCGAGACAAGAAGTGTATGATATAATCGCCTGTGGAAAGTAATATAAGGCAATAGTCCATCTGCACATCCAAGTATTTCATGTGACATTCTCACATTGATCGATGAAATGTATTTTAAATTTTTCACCTTTCCGTTTTCCATTATAGCCTGTCCTGCCAGTCCCACTCTATGCCCTCCTTCAATTGTAATATATCCCTGACTCATCTCACGTTCATAAGAGTACAGTGAATATCCACTGATGTAATCTAACATTTCCCGTATTTCATCTTTTGTGATGTAATACGGCCTGCCGTCTGCCTCAGGAATCACTTCATTTCCTCTGTACAGCAAAATCAAAGGTTTTCTGACCCGAAGCCTGATTTCCTGAATACTCTGGAAATCAATATTCTCTCTCTTAAGAACCTCCCTGAGCTGATGCGGCAAAATGGTTAAAATAACTTCTTCTTTCATGATTTCTCACCTCTTACTCTCAATATATGTAAATGGACAGGATTTATGACTGGTTTTTTTCACTAAGAAAGGATACCCTGTCTTCCAGAGTACCCTTAACCGTTGCCCGACACGAAGTATCATCTTAATAAGAATAAAACCATTCTGTACTTGCATCTGTAAATGGAAATATTGCATCTCCACTTCCTTCTGTTACAAGCATTTCTCCATAATTTACCATTGTATAAAACTCTCCCTCCCGTATACCATCAGGAGTGTACAATACATAATGTACAACGAGTTCTCCATTTCTGAACTGGTCTGTTACCTCAAAAGTTCCCGACCAACATTCTAAATCATGTCCCATTTGACCATACTGGAATTCAAAATATTGATAATCTCCAAAATACATTCCGTATGTAATATTCTGTCCGGACTGATTTTTCAATTCTGTTGATATCCATTGCCCGATCAGTCCAGGTTCTTCTCCTGCAGCCTCTAAAGGGGCACCATAACCTTCCGGATCACCGCATCCTCCGCATTCTCCGCATTCATTCCAGACTGGTATCTCCAGATTATCATAAAGCGTGAAATCATAGATTTCCATCCCATCCAGATTATATGCATACAATGCCCCATCCATGAGACTTAATGATGGGGAGTAAGAAAATGTCTCTGTCCCTTTTGTCAATGTGATGACAACATTGTAACTCAGCTCACTGAGATTACACTTAAGTATCACAGGAGCTGCCTTTTGGCTTATGTACAATGTATCCCGGACCATTGCATTTGCATTTTCATCCCAATCAAAAGACTCAACCTTCATAGCATACTGAGTACTTTGCGGAACAATTGCATATACTTCTTCCCCGTTATAGGAAATGTAATTTTCTTTTGGGACATCTGCCAAAAAAGAATATTGTTCTTCATATTTTCCATTCTTCAACAGCGTCCGGACTTGATCCCGAAATGGACTGTTATCATCTGCATATCCAAGGTATGCGGCTGCCATTGGCATGCGGCTTCTCCTTAGATTCTTCTGAAGGTTTTGGAGTGACTGTTCGGATTTTGAAAGATCTTTGTTATCCGCTTTCACAGTTTCCTTTTTTTCCTGCTGGCTTTCCTGACGATTTTCCCGCTTCCTTTCCTGCTTTTTTTGTTTTCCATTACAACCAGAAAACGCCATTACCAGCACTAAGACTATAGAGATAAGCAATCTTATTTTTCTTTTATATAATCTCTCGTTCACTCTGTCACCTTCTTTCGTCCTTACTAAAAGCTTCCGCTCTTTCCTCCGTGAGAAGTTCCTGATGATCCATTATGGACCGAACTGCCACCTCCGGAAGAATTAGAATTGTTATTTTGAATCACCCGCGTAGTCACGGTTCTGTTCACGAACCGATCAGAATTCATCGTCAGTCTGAGACTTCCTGGTTTTGTATATTCCTGAGCTGCCACCTGTTTTTTCACAGATTTAAGTTTTGCTTTTTTTACATTTCCCCAAATCAATGCAATTAAAATTCCAATCGCCAAATCTCCAAATATCCAGAACGGTGAGACACTTCCTTTTGGCATATGTCCTGAATCATATGGTTTACCTTTCTCTGCCTGGTTCAGGAATTTATCACTTAACCTGGCAAATGTAGTAAAAGCTTTGTTATACTTCTCATCACTAAGATAAGTGATAAATGTTTCACCGATATAATCAAGTCCTGCATCGGTAAACGCATCGATCGCATCTCCGGTCGTACACATATTCCACTGCCGTTCTTTCATGCTGACCATCAGCATAATTCCGCTTTTTTTCTCACCTTGCCCATATCCCATCGAATCATAGAAATCCTCTGTAAATGATTCGATATCCTGGCCGTTTGTAGTATTGGCCACTGCAATCACAACGTCACAATGATGTTCTTTGCTGATTTTATCCAGTTTTTTCTCAAGCTTTTGAGCCTGACTACTACTCAAAAGTCCTGCGTCATCCAAATATCTCGGATAGTTTTCATCTTCTGCCATTACCGGAACAGACATACTAAATACCAAAAGGAAAGAAAGAATCACACCGAATATTTTTTTCTTTTCAGAACTCATTTTCATCTTTGATCCCTCCTTCTATATCAATGTCACGATCCACATGACAGCATAAATAATTGCTCCAAGGATCACTCCTCTAAGTCCTACAAATTTCCAGAAAGCACCTTGATCTGCCGGAAGATCTCCAACCATCTTTCCCGTCTGTCCATTCATGGCAAATGTATATTTTTCTCCTTTCCAGGTCGTATTTAAAACCCAGACAGGATACATTGCATACCAGTACTGCGCACTCATAATATTAATCTGACGATTTGTAGTAGTAACTATCTGATACCCTTTTACAGTCTCTCTAAGAGCATCTTCCGCACTTTGCCGGATCCGATTGGTTGCACGCCCCATACATTCTTCCATATTCACATCATATCGGTCTGCCACATATCCGGCAAGATACGGTGTCTGAAATGGCACAGCATCTTTAAAATCATATGGTTCGATTGCTTCCATAAGTGCATCGTCCATTTTTCTTGAACAATCCGTTGGAACATGTTCAAATTCAATGCCGCCGGCTCTGTCCACATGATAATATTCATGCTCCGTATGTTCTTTATTTCCCTGTCTCCAGGTTCGTATCCGCTCTGCATTGTATGTCATATATGCCTGTGCATCTACATCGAACAGCCAGAATGGAACATAGACACCTACAATCTCATCAATGTGATTTTCAAAGCTGAATACTTTTGGAAGAAATGATTTCTTTTCTAAATGTTTATAGTAAGCTGCTTTTGCAGCCTTTTTATCCAGCTTAAACGGAATGATATAATCCGGCCTCAATTCTCCTTCAAACTGGCCTTTTAGAACAACACGATTTCCACAGAACGGACATGTCGTAGCTCCTGTTGTTTTGTCTGCTGTAATTTCACCGCCACAGGACTGACAAGAATAAACTGCCATGCCAGAAATTTCATCTTCTTTCCATTGTGCTCCATTACCAGCTTTCCAGCGTGTTTCCTCTGGATTTTTCTTCTGTTCCTGTTCGAATTCTTCAATAGATACTTCTGTGTCGCAAAATGGACATTTCATATTTTGAGATTCGCTATCAAACTCCATAGCTCCTCCACATGCAGGGCATTTATATTCTCTTAAATCAGACATCCTCTCAACTCCTTTCCTTAATTAGTTATAAAGCCTTCTGCTTACTGCATGTCATTCTCATCAAATGGATCTCCGCACTCTGGACAGAATCTTGGTGGATTCTTTGGATCTTCAGGCTCCCAGCCACATTTATCACAGCGATATAATGTTTCTCCTGCCGGTTTTGGTTTTCCACACTCCATACAGAATTTCCCCTTATTCACAGTTCCACAACTACAAGTCCAGCCATCTGCCGGTTTTGGTTTTCCACACTCTATGCAGAATTTTCCGGTATTTACTTTTCCACAAGCGCACGTCCAGCCAGCCGCTGTTTCTGTCGTCTGTGTGTTCTGTGCCACTTCCTGCTGTTTTATCTGTTGTTGCTGCATCTGTTGTTCACGCATCTGCTGTTCCTGCATCTGTTGTTGCTGCATCTGTTGTTGTGCTGCTCCCTGGTTATAGAGTCCTTGAAGATTCATGCCACCCATACCGCCTCCGGCCATGTTCATACCCATAAATCCCATCATCGCACCATTAGGATTACCGGCAGCAGTCTTCATTGCCTCTGCCTGAGCCATTCCAAGAGTAGCTGCCATCATATTCGGATCGCGATACATCGATGCATTCTGTGCCTGTTTGATTGCCTCTGCATCTTCTTCTTTCAATGTAACTGGATTAAATGCTACAGATACAATTGAAATTCCTCTAAGTTCTGACCATTTTTTCGTCAGCACCTCATTCATCGCATCTCCAATTTCCATAGAATGTGCCGGAATCTGGCTTGGACGTATCTCCAGTTCAGCTATCTTCGCAAATGCCGGTTGAAGAGCATTGATAAATTCTGTGCGAAGCTGTGTGTCAATCTCACTTCTTTCAAATCGGTCTGATACATTTCCGCCTAAATTCGTATAGAACAAAAGTGGATTTGTGATACGATAGGAATAAATTCCATTACAGCGTATTTCAACATCTTTATCCAGGTTGATTTTTTGATCGACTACACGGAACCAGACTGGATTTGCTGTACCAAATTTATTGTCTGTAATTTCTTTTGTATTAAAATAATAGACTCTCTGATCTTTACCCGTGTCACCACCGTATGTAAATCTTTTTCCAATTGTCATAAATGTTGATTTAATACTGTCACTTAAATTTCCGGCAAAAATACTTGGTTCGGAAGATGTATCATATGTATACTCTCCTGGCTCTGCACAAACTTCCACAACTTTACCCTGTTCTACAATCATCATACACTGTCCATTTGCTACTGCAATTCCGGAACCGTTACTAATAATGTTGTCACTTCCTTTTGTATTGGAAGATCTTGCTCCTGTACGTTTCTGACCTTTGATCATCAATGTATCCTGATCCAACGCATCACAATAGAAAAATTCTTTCCATTGATCCGCCATAACACCGCCTGCTGCTCCCATTGCCGCTTTAATAAGTCCCATATTTTTAACTCCTTTCGCATCTGATATCACACTCAGGCGGAACCCACCACAAGATGTGCTCCACCTGACTTATTTTCACCTATTTCACCTTATTCAAGAATGCTTTCGGCATACTTTGTTTCTTGATTAATCTCTGGCAAAATGAACTGTGACTCCACTGACTTCATAGGTCAACGTATTGTCATCTAATTTCTGGAATTCCATCTCATCTTCTATTGAAATACCATTCTCTGTTTCATCCCATTTACCAGTTGTTTCATCACCATTTACATTTAATTTTACTTTTCCGTTATCCTGTAGTGTAAAATGAAATTCATCAAATACGGTGTCTACTCCAACTTCTATTCCGGCATATTCAGCCTTTGTTGCTTTCCACTTTCCGAGATATTCACTTCCGGACATATCTTTTCCGCCACATCCGAAAAGCATCATAGCGGCTGTGATCACAGCAATTAAGACCGCCAATTTTTTTCTCATAATAAATTCACCCTTTCCTCTTATGTGTTCTTAGATTACTTATTTATTTTTTTCCGTCTGCAAAAAATGGCTGGAGCAGCGCTGCAACATTTGCGATCGGCATTGTCTGAAGAATAATCTTACCTGGTCCTCTCACTACAGTATTAAATAATCCTTCACCACCAAGGAACATATTTTTCATTCCTTCGACTTTAACAATGTCCATTGTACAAGTCTCTTCCATTGCAGCCAGGTAACCTGTATCAACAATCATTTCCTGTCCTGGAGCAAGATTATATTCTACTCCGTAACCATCAATTTCAATAAATGCTGTTCCTTGTCCGGTTAATTTCTGCATGATGAATCCTTCACCACCAAACAATCCTTTTCCAAGTTTTTTCTGCATATAAACAGAAAGTTCTACGCCCTCCTCCGCTGCAAGAAATGCTTTTTTCTGAACGATCATGCTCTTTCCTGGTCCAATCTCTAATGCATTGACAGAACCTGGAAAGCTGGAAGCAAATGCAATCATTCCATCGCCGCCCTGCGCACTGTAACGATTCTGAAATGCATTTTCTCCTGAAAATGCTCTTCCAAGCATCTTCTTCATTCCTCCGCCGACTGTCTCCATTTTCATATTCGGGCTCATCCAGCTCATACTTCCGGATTCTGTGATCATACCTTCTCCTGACTGTAAATAACAAATAACGACTGGTAAATTTCCTCCTGTGATTTCATACCTCATATAATTTTCCTCCTTATAAAATATTTCTAATTAATTTTGTTCTAATTTAAAATCCGCTCAATCTGTAAAGTAATAATTCAGTAGCTGAATCATCATCTCGATCTTGTGTCAATGCAACCAATATACTTCCATCGTCCTGTTTAGCTGCACCTGCAATCCATGCATATCTAGCTCCAAACAGATCCGGTGCTTCTACTGAGCCAAGTACACTTGCATCCGGTCCCCAGATATAGAGATCTCGCATATTCGCATCAATTCCAAAGAAACCTTCTGGAATTTCCATGATCTGTGATACATATGCAAGCCAATCATCACCATCTTTTCCCTTTTCTCCGAAGGTCAGTAAGTGATTTCCTTCCATATCATATGCTTTTAAAATATAGGCATCTAATTCCTCACTGCGTCCTCCGATATATGCATAGTTCTCACTGATCAGTGCTGTGCTTATAATATCGTGCTCCTGCGGCATCCAGTCCTGTGCTGTTGCTGTTCCATCTGCTACTACAATCTTTTTTATATCAAAGAGAGCAGATATACCAACATTTCCACTTCTTTGCATTTTTACAGGTCCAATGTCCTTTGCCAGCTCTTCTATGTTTCCGTCCTTAATTCTCAAGAATGCATTATTGCTAAGCTTACTGGAAACATATAAGTTCCCTGTTTCATCTGCTGTGATCTCTGAATATCCATCACCAATTGAAATATCTTTTACAAATGTAACTGCATCATTTGCATACTGATATTCTTTTAACTTGCCATCTGCGAGTATCCATACCCGGTCACCTGCTGCAGCTACACGTCCACTGAAAATATCATCTACAATATATGGACTTTCAAATGGAATCCACTGACAATGTACTGTAACCGGTCCCATTGTCACATCACGTACGGCTTCTGTCGTAAATGGTGTTCCTTCTTCTGGTGAAAGTTTTACTTCCTCTTCTTCATCTTCTTTTTCTTCCGACTCTTCTTTTTCAACTTTCACCTTGGCTTCATCAGATTTCTTTTTTTCTTTCTTATCTTTTCCGCCACACGCACTAAATAATAAAAGTACACATAAGACAGAAAGAATAATTCCTAATGCTCTCTTTTTCATTTTGATCATCTCCTTTTTCTTCTTTTCAAATCTTTGAGCTATGTGATTTTCTGGTTTTATCTTATATGTTTTTTTTATTATTTTCTATTCACCCACGGCTACTTAATGGCCTGTTTTCGTTAATGGTATACCAGGTATACCATTATTTTTCCCTTATAATACAAGCTTTCTCTTCATGTCGATCACAACATAGTTCTTTTTACCTAAAACTAAAAAAGGTCCACCGGACCTTTTTGTCGTATGCTTGGCAACAGAAAAACCGGGCAAAAGGCTTTCGCCCTCTGCTCGGTTTCCATCACTTAATCCTGTAATCATCTTATCGTTCCAGCTCACTGATCCGTCCGCATCTCTCAAACAGATCCAGATATAGCATCAGTTCATTGTAAGATGAAACTTTTAATTTTTCATAGATATTTCTATTATGTTTTTTTACCGTACTCATACTAATAAATGCAATTTCAGGAATCTGTGCAATCTCGTATCCTTCCATATAGTAATGAAAAATTATATACTCTGTTTTTGTCAAAGTACATACTCCCAGTGCAAATCTAGTAAACAATTCTTCAATATTCGGTGGCAGTGACTGTGTATGGATCTTTTCATTTTTCTTCTGTTCACCAGTGAATCGCAATAATTCTTCTAACTCTTCAATACCCGATTCATTTCTTAAAAGTTCTTTATTTCCAACAATGTCAGAAAATCCCCGAAGTATAGGCTTAACAAACCTCTGTGACAAATGATTTGCAAGGAAAAACATCACAACTAAAAAACCTATTCCGGCTAACATCATATAATTTCGGTTCCGCCAGACAGAAGCTTGCCATTTATCTTTCGGAAGAAGTACTGCAACTACCCACCGATCTTCTTTTTCTCCCGGAATCTGTATTTCCTTCTGCAGACCTATAAACTCTCCTTGACCGGAAAAATATTCATTGTAATATTTCTTATGATTGATTTTTAAATCTTCAACTGACTGAAGCCAGGTTCCATCGGTAGAACCTGTCATACCTTTCTGCACTTCCAATATCTGATCGCTGACTGGTGCAAGTATCGTAACCATAGAGCCGTATTTGCTGTCTACAGCTGTGTAATTCTGATTAAAATACATGGAATTCAGTTCCACTCCACATTGTCCATATATGTCTTCTGAATTTCCAATGATCGGGACACACAAGAACATGACATCTTCCCACGTTCCGGTCAATGACGTCTTCTCACTCCAGAAATATGACATTCCTTTTCGTTTTTTTTCATCTACCAATGTGTGATATCCCGGCATTACATCCGTATTAAACTCCAAATTCCATCGATTATGTAATTCCAGTTCTTTTTCGCGTGCAATATCCGGACTGCCACGGAACAAAATGGTCTCCGCCATTAAATTTCCAGTATTGGTAACATTTTTTAATCTTAGATAAAGTCCGCTTCTTGACTTTTCACTCCCGGATATTTTCGTATTGACTGTAGCATCCAATACTGCATATACACCGCTCGGACGACAGATTTGAATTGTCGTATTCATTTCCGGATATATCTGTCTCTGTAATTCAATCAGTGCTTCCTGGTCATCATTATAATCTGTAAGTTTCTTTGCATTATTTTTCAATTGATTATCTATATTCTGACTGATCTGTCCGGAAAGAGAAAGTCCATATCCTGTATATTGTTCAAGATCTTCCTGCATCTGTGCTGTACTGGAATCCAACTGCATCTGTAATACATCTTGTATCTGTTTATGCGTTCCAAACAGATTTCTTGTCAGGACAAGCAGCAAACACACTATTCCAAGACCTGCCATGACCATGGTGCATAAGTACAGCATCAGTTTTTTTCGCATTGGAATATTCTTTTTTCTTGCCAGATAGATAATCTGGCCAAATTCTTTTATTTTCTTTATCATTTCTTACCCATACTCTATCTTATTATTCCATCGAATCACTAAATTCCTGAAATGTATCCCATACTAATGTTTCTATATCTGCCTCGTTATTCATATATCTTTTTCTTGCAGATGTTAATTTCATTCTGATATTTTTTTCGAATTTCATTTCCGAGTCAAGATAACTATCCATTTGAGGTGCGTAATAAAATGTATATTCATTTTGTGTATCTATGAATGCCTGATACAGACTTTTATATTTTTCATTTGTAAGATTATTTATTGCTTCCGGTAATAATTCGAATGCCTTTTCCGTCACTGGCATATATCCCACGCTTGTAACAAATTGAACATTCTTTTCTGGTTCAGTCAGCCATTTTACAAATTTTGCTGCTGCTTCTTCTCTTTCTGGATCAGACTTTGTAAGGCAGATTCCTGCACCTCTTTGCATAACAAGCTTGCCTCCATTTTTGAAGACCGGAACTGGTCTGGCAATAATTTCAATTGGCTCAGAACGATTATCGGAGTAAGTTACAATATCTTCATAATATAATACACTGGCTGAAGATGCTACACTGACAATGGACTCACCTGTTCTAAGAGGCTCTGTTGCATACCCTTCATTTAACCAGATTCCACCTTCTATAGCCGCCCTTGCATAAGGCTCCCATACTTGCCCAAACTCGCTGGTATCATAGACGATTTTGTCCCCATTAAAAAAATCTGTCCCCAGTGACTCTACTCCTACTTGAAAATAATTAAAATGATAATCATGAACAAACATGCTCTTTCCATCACCTTCTACATCAGGAGTCTGAGCATCTGACCATTCATAATAGGTATCTGACAAGTCAAAAAGATCTTCCCAAATGGTAAGCTGTTCCATAGAAGCTCCGGTATCTGCTGAAAAACGATCAAATATCGTCTTGTTAACAAATAAGATTTCTGTAGATTTAGCAACCGGGAATACGAGGAGGCGACCGTCAATTTCACCTTCTTTAAGGAACTCCGGTATAAAATCTTTCAACTCGTTTTCTGAAAAATAATCATGATAATCTGCCAATATACCGGAATCATTCATAGCTAGCACTGTTTTGGGATATGAGATAAAAAGATCTGGTAATTTTGCCGCTCCCGGATCTTTATTCGCTGCTTTTAGTACTTCTTCATGAATCGTATTTGTATTAGATACCATCCCTACCTGGATTTTTATACCTTCTTTTTTCCCTTCCGTCCCATTAAATTCATCGATCAGATCATTTAATGGAGAATCTGTCTGTCCTCCATATACATGCCAGATAGTCAATGTGATTGGTTCTTTGCGGCTCTGACTTTTTCCACACCCGGCCATCGTTGACAGAATTGCTACAATAATAACCACACTGATAACTTTTCTTTTGATTTTTTCTTCTGTAGATCTCATTCTCGTCCCCCCTTTTAAGCGAAAACTCTCTCTTAAATATCATATCAATTAATCAAAAGAAAGACATGAACCAAAAGATCTATTTTTATATCTTTATTGCAATTCCACTAATTCTTGCTTCTATTGCAAGCTCTGTGCGGCTTTCACAGCCTGTCTTTTTCAACATTCGATGGATGTGATTTTTCACAGTACTTTCCGAAATCACCAGTTTTTCAGCGATCGCAGCATTCGAAGCACCAGTGGTCATCAATCGCAGTACTTCCATTTCCCGTTCTGTAAATTCATGACTTGTGGCCATCCCTACCTTAACTTGTGGTACCTTATCCGGATAAACAGATTCTCCACTCATCGTTCTGTCCATTACCTGCAGGATAGTTTCTTTCGATGCTTCTTTATACCAGAAGCTATCGATTCCAATCTCTCTTGCCCTTGTAAGCCAAGATGTTTCCGGCATAGATGTTACAGCAATAATCTTCACTTCTGGTCTGAATTTTTTTATCTCACAGGCGGCTGATAGTCCATTCGAACCATCTGACATAAGAATGTCCATCAGAATTAAATCAACTGGATTTCCTTTCAGTGCTTTTGTGGCCAATGCTGCTGAATCTACCTGCAATACAAGTTTATATTTTTCACTGGATTTTATGTACATTTCAAATAACTGCCTGGCTATATACTGATCATCTACGATCATTACTTTTACTTTCTCCATACTTTCTCCTTTTTTAAGGTCACATAAATTGCAAAAATCGGGAAACTTTCAATGCGAAACTCTCCATCTATTGATTCTACCATCATCCTGAGATTGCGAAGTCCGCCCTTTTCTTCTATTTTCTGTTTGGGTATCTCTCCATCATTGTGCAGACATATCTGCACATCTTCTCCGGAATTGTCTATTTCAATGTAAAGATAATGTCCTCCGGCATGCTTGATCATATTATTCAGGCTTTCTCTTAAAAGTGCATATATAACCCGCTGTTCTTTTTCTGTCTGTGGAAGCTCTCCTTCAAAAATAATTTCCACATCCATTAAATCTGCAATTTTTTTCAATTCCTCAAATGACTTCTTGTTTTCTTTTTCTCCTGCCTCATAAGTCATCGAATTTACAACATATTTCCACATTGCAAGAAGTTCCTTGCGCCTCTTGGAATTCTCAGGTTCTTCCAGATAAGTCCGAAGTGCAAGAAGAACGCGTCCGAGATCATCATGTACTTTCATCTTCGCTTCCAACATTTCTTTCTGCCGCGTAACGGTTTCTACTTCTTCATTAAATTTCATGAGCCTTCTATTGATATCATTCAACTTAGTATTTCTATCCTTCAGCTCCCGATTCAGCTGGTACTGCTCTGCGATATCGTATGCTATAATTTCCTGATACGAAGTATCTTTCATGGACACTTCTTTTTTCAAAAAGTTCCATACTTTTGTGTCTGAAAATCGAAGAATCAAAGACGGCTCATTCCTTATGACTTCTGCTTTCTCTGAAGTTTGAATGTTCTGTAAATCTTCCCAGAAATCATTCGCATTCATAATCTCTGTTTGAAATAAATATCCGCAAATCTCATTCATTTGTATGTTTACCAGAATTGGCTGTCCCTCCATAGATGCATAGCAGATTCCATCTATTCTTGCATCGAGTGTTTCCTTTACAGACCGAGCCGTCAGATATTCCTGAGTATTTTTTTCTTTTTTCCATAGTAAATATTCTACTCCATACAAAAGTGCAAGTAGTAAAACACCATATGAAAATGGTATCTTTTCAAGAATTCTACCTGGCACAGATTCAGTCATATGTCCACCTCTTGCAAGATCAGCAAGTCCTTGCATTAATATTGTTGAAAAAATGAGTATACCGACTGCCAGTGACAACAAGTACCATCTTCTTTTTCTTTCAATCATATTCAAAAAGGCAGAAATTTCCCAAATTGTAATTATAGTAATAATGATTCCCAATATAATCTGACTTTCTTTTGACAATTCAGTAAATGAACGTTTCATGATATCCATGATTACTGTTTTCATGAAACACCACCTCCTAAAAGGGCGCCACTGAAAAAGTGGTAAGTTTAGTCCCACAGGGCGCCAAATATGTGTAAAAATGTTCCTTGATAATAAAATATTGCTAAAATAGTGTTTTG